>JAEUQN010000215.1 GCA_016789725.1 Blastocatellia bacterium
ACCGCAATCGTCAACGTGCCGTCGTCACTCAAATGAAAGTCGTAATAGTCGCCGCCGACTTCTGAAGCCGTTTTCATGAAAGCCGCGATTTCCATATGCGGCAACTGTGGCAATTTCTTGGGCAGCATCGAAAGCTGCAACTGGCGCGCTTCTTCTAACTCTTTGGCTTGGCGTTGGCGTTCGGCTTCGAGGGCTTCGGTTTGTATCTGCGCTTTTTCAAGCCGCAATTCGGCGATTTTTAATTGCGTCTTTTCGCGTTCGCGCGCGACGAGGCGTTTGGTGCGCAGGTTGTTCAGGCCAAAACCGGACAACACCAACCCGCCGATGCACAAACCATAAAACCACCACGTCTGAAAAAAGCGAGGTCGCAGTTGCAACGCAAGTGTTGCGCCCGTGTTGTTCCAGACGCCGTCGTTGTTGCAGGCAATGACCTGGAATTGATAATTGCCGGGCGCGAGATTCGTGTAATACGCCGTGCGGCGCGTATCGGCTTCGATCCAGTCGTGGTCATAGCCAATCAGTTTGTATTTGAATTTGACCCGTTCCGGCGCAAGCAAACTCAGCGCGGTGTATCGCAATTCCAGATTGTCGCTGCCCGGCGCTAACGTGACGTTTCCATCCAATGAAACAGGCTGCTGATTGACAAGCAGGGATTCGACATAAACCTGCGGCGGTTGCGGATTGGTGGTGATGTTGTCAGGATCAACGACAACGACGCCTTTCATTGTTGGAAACCAGAGCTTGCCATCGCGGGTTTTGAGGCCGCGCGTGGGCGTGTTGCATTCGCTGCTGCGCATGCCATCGCCGGTCGTGTACAGTGTCGCATTCACGCGCGGTATCTTCCCTTCGGCAACGGCATTCAGTTCGCCCTTACTGACCCGCATGATTCCGTCAGGCGTTCCCAGCCAAAGGTTGTTGTGTTTGTCCTCAAAGACCTGAAAGACCGAACGACTGATCCCTTGTTCGGCACGCCAGACGGTGAATTTGCCGTCTTGCAGCCGTGTTAATCCGCCATTCGCGCTGATCCAGAGCGCACCGTCCTGATCTTCGTACACGCCAAATACGACATCTCCTGCAAGGCCGTCTTTGGACGTAAAAATAGTAATCTTGCCATCCTGAATCCGATTGAGTCCGCCACCATCGGTACTAGCCCAGATCGCTCCGTCGCGCGTTTCATCCAGCGCCATTACTCGATCCAGCGACAACCCATTTTTAGTATTGAAGATTGTTGCCGCACCATCCTTGAGACGGGCAAGTCCGCCACCGAACGAGCCTAACCAGATAGCACCTGTCCGGTCTTCATGAACGGCATACACGGTTCGGACGCCCGTAACGCCAAAAAGCTGGTCGGTCGGGTAGACCGTGAGCTTCCCGTTGCGGAGTTGTTGCAGGGTAAAGCTGGGAACCCCGATCCAGAGCGTGCCATCGCTTGTCCGCTTCAAGCCTCTGATCGCATTGTTGGCGAGTCCATTCGTGGTGTTATAGACCGTGACCTTTCCATTCTGTAAATGCGCCAATCCGCCACCCACCGTACCAATCCACATCGAACCGTCGCTATCTTCAAGCACAGGATAAATCACATTGCCGGGCAGACCTTCCTTGGTTGTCCAGGTTAGGAATTTTCCATCCCGCAACCGATGCAAACCGCCCGCCCGCGTGCCGATCCAAATACTCCCTTCTCGATCTTCCAGCACGGAACCAATCGCATGACGAAGCAGTCCTTCCTCTTCGAGCGTGATGACACCGCTCGCTTCAGTAAACCGACTCAGCCCGTCATCTGCGCCAATCCAGATCACGCCGTCTTTGTCTTCCAGCAAGTAGCGTGCAAATTGCAGCGAGGAACCGTTTTTCGCGGACATTCGCGTGAATTTGCCATCGCGCATCCGATACAGACCGCCTTCTGTCGCAATCCACAAAGCCCCGGTACGATCTTCCAGCAAATTCATGATCGCTTCACGGGGCAGTCCATCACTGGCTTGATAGCTGGAAAACTGCCCGCCTTGGTACTTGCCCAAACCTTTCAGGGTACGAATCCATAAGGTGTGGGCACGATCCACATAAAGCCCTGAGACCTGATTGTCAGGCAAGCCGTCAGCAGTGGTGTATGCACGCAAGCGCCCATCTAGGTATTGCACCACACCGCCCGTCGTGCCAAGCCAGAGCGTGCCGGGCGGGTCTTCCGCAATAGAGTGAATGCGATTTCCTGGTAATTCACTGAGCTTGATCGCCGTCACAAATTTGCCGTCCTGATAACGCATCAAGCCCGTTCGCGTCCCCACCCACAAATTACCTGCTTTATCTTCATAGAAATGTTGATTGTTAGTTCCCGGAAAAAGTTGTGCCTCAGGAAAGGGAATAATTTTTCCCTGCTTGAATTGCGTGAGGTTGCTGCCGTTTGAAAGTAACCATAACGCTCCAGCGCGGTCTTCATGAAATCCAAATACCGCGTTTTTCGGCAGTCCCGGCGTATTCGTCGAATTGAAGGACGTGAACTGCACGCCATCAAAGCGCGCAATGCCTTCAAACGAACTCATCCAGAGATAGCCATCACGTGTTTGAATGCTCGCCAAGACGTTACTTTGCGGCATGCCTTGTTCCTTACGCCAGACGTCATGCACGTATTGCGTGACAAGCTTATTCGGATCAAGCGCGAAGCTGGAAATCGTGCCGATCACCAGCCAAACGCACCAGAGTAAGAGCCGACGACTTGTTCGTGGTGCAGGCAAAATTAAGGAATGGGCTTTCGTTATCATAGACACTCTTGCTGTTGTTTCAGCTCTCGAAAGAGGTGTTCAGAGTTCAAGCTTCAGCTTGTTTTGCGGCAGTTTCGTACCATCCGCCAGCAAGCTGAAGCTTGGACTCTGAGCGCCTCTTCATCAGGTCACTTCTTCACCACCACGCCGCCCTTCATCACAAACTTGATGCGTTCGAGTTCGGTCACGTCTTTGGTCGGATCGCCTTCGACAGCAATCAGGTCAGCATACTTGCCCGCTTCTACTGCACCGATGCTGTCCGCGCGGTCCAGCAATTTTGAAGCGTTGACGGTGGCGGTTTGAATCGCTTGGAGCGGCGTCATTCCCATTCGCACGAGCACCGCAAATTCGCGCGCGTTCTGACCGTGTGGATAGACGGCGGCATCGGTGCCAAATGCGACCGGCACGCCCTGTTTGATCGCGTACGCCAGGTTCTTTTTCATGGCGGGCATTACGTCTTTGGCTTTAGCAATGATCTGTGGCGGCAGTCCCAGCTTTTCGTAATTTTCCATAAACCAGTCGGTCAGATAAATTGTCGGCACCAGATACGTGCCTTTTTCTTTCATCAACCGAATGCCTTCGTCATCAATATACGAGCCGTGTTCGATGGAATCTACGCCTGCGATCACCGCGTGTTTCAAGCCCTCGCCGCCGTGCGCGTGCGCGGCGACTTTGCGGCCCAGCCGATGGGCTTCGCCGACAATGGCTTTCATTTCGTCCATCGTAAATTCAGCCGCTTTCGGATCATCGCCGAGCGAAAGCACACCGCCCGTCGAACAAAACTTGATGACGTTTGCGCCGTACTTGATGATCTCGCGCGTTTTGGCGATCACCCCTTCGACGCCATCCGCCACGCCGTCCGCTTTGTGCAGAAACTCAAACGGTAAAAAATTCTCGTCTACGTGACCGCCCGTGATGCCCAGCGCAGGCCCCGAAGCGATCAGGCGAGGACCCAGCACGTCGCCGGCATTAATCGCATCCCGCAAAGCAACATCTGAATAGCCGTTGGCGTGCAGATTGCGCACCGTCGTGAAACCCGCGAGCAAGGTGATCTGCGCATTTTTCGCCCCCGTCAATGCTTGTCGCGGAATGGAACGCACCAATCCCGCGACGCCAAACTGATTCGGATCAAACGTCAGGTGTGTGTGGCTATCAATCAAACCGGGCAGTACGGTCATTGATTTCAGATCAATGACTTCCGCTCCGGCAGGCACCGTGACGTTGGGGCCGACCGCTATGATGCGTTCGCCTTCGATCAGGATAAACGCGTTGTTGAGCATCTGACCGGAACGCACGTCCAACACGCGCCCGGCTTTGATGGCGATGACTTTGGGAGTTTGCGCAAAGATGGCGAGCGGCAGCAGGCAAATAAGCAGTGCCGCCAGAAAGCGAGTGTGTTTCATGATGGATTCTCTTGAAAAATGTACGACGGGCGATCCGCCTGTCTCAATTTGTTGATGGTGTTCAGATGCAGGCATCAAGATGTTGCGCTCAATTGCTGATGTAGCCAGGCTTGCGCCATCCGCCAATCACGGCGCACGGTACTGACCGAAACGCGCAACACCTCGGCGACTTCTTCCAGGCTCAGCCCGCCAAAAAAACGCAGTTCCACGGTACGCGCCTGACGCGGATCAAGTTTTTCCAACGCCGTCAGGGCATCGTCCAGTTTGACCAGATCAGGATTGAGTCGCGTGCCGATGGCGGCAGCGGCAGACAGTGAGAGTTGAACGGCATTCCCACCACGTTTTTGGGCTTGTTGCTCGCGCGCAAATTGCACCAGAATGTGCCGCATCAAGGTTGCTGACACTCCAAAAAAGTGCGCACGGTTTTGCCATTCAACCTGCTGCCAATCAACCAATCGCACAAACGCCTCATTGACCAGAGCCGTCGTTTGCAACACGTGACCGCGCCGCTCCCCCGCCAGATATCTGTGCGCTAATCGGTGTAATTCGCGGTACACCAGCGGAGTCAATTGCTCCAGCGCATTCTGATCTCCGTGGTTCCAGGCCACCAGCAGTTGGGTGATGTTTGGTGGAGTTAAGGATTCCATAGATGCGTTGATTTTACTGCCACAAAAGCGCCCTTAAATTAACACATTGGTTCTGTCTCAACCAGACCCGCTCAGACGAGTAGGCAGGCAACCGAGGCCATGAGCCTCAGAGTCTGGCCGGTCAATATTTTTTCGCTGCCCTGAACACTTTAAGAGGCCAATCTCCCCTTACTCTATGAAAACAGATTGGGTGAAGAAAAAGGATTCGCGATGAAAATGAGGCAGGCCTTACAATCCGTGATGCGCTTGGCATTCTGAGCACGCTCTACATTTTTTGGTGGACGCACCTGGTTTGCCGTCAAGTCACTTTCGCTTGATGCAATCCATTGGCTGGTGGACCCCGTAATTGTCTACACGGCAGAGACGATGCTTCACGCCACCTCCGCCGAGAGGCGCTATCAACTTACCCTTAGAAGCCACGAGGCGAGTGAGTAACAATTCATTAACCGGATTTGGAGCAAAGGAGGTTCTGATGAAAGCAAAGCTCAACGCGAAATACATTGTTTTTTCTGTGATCGCGGCGATGACCGCCTATGTGATGTATCACAACGAACGCTTCCTGATCGAACCAGAGAATCCCCTCTGGCAGCATTACGCGTCGTTCAAATGGTGGTTGCTGCCGCATGGTTTATTTGGCGCGGTCGTCCTTCTGCTTGCACCGCTGCAATTTTCGGAGCGATTGCGCAAACGCTATGTGAAGCTGCATCGCATCGTGGGACGGTTGTATGTGATCGGAGCCATCCTGCTTTCGCCGACGGGCGCGTACATTCAATATTACGAAGAGCGACTGGGACTCCCGCGCTCGTTCACAATTCTGGCAGCGGTGAATGCCGTAATGTTGGTGATTGCTACCGCACTGGCATTCTTCTTTGCCTACCGGCGCAGGATCGCGCAACACCGCCAGTGGATGGTGCGCAGCTATGCCATCGCGCTCGTTTTTCTGGAAAATCGGTTTCTGCTGGGCATCACCGGCTGGGAGCAATTGGGCGTTGAGATGGTGCAAGCCGTCATCTGGGCTTGTCTGGCAATGGCCGTTCTGCTGGGTGACATCGCCATTCATTGGACGGAAATCGGCAACCTCTTTTCCTCTCCTGCCAGCGCCCGCATACCAACCAAACCGTCTGTCCCCGACAGCACCATCGAGGCCGTCTAAAGGAGCAACCGCTATGACCAAACCAACAAAATTCGCGCACATCGTCTATCGCACACGCCGCTTCGGGCAGATGCTGGAATGGTACAAAACCGTTTTCGGCGCACAGGTGCAATATCAAAATCCCGGCCTCGCGTTTCTGACCTACGATGACGAACATCATCGCTTCGCCTTCGCCAATATGGCGATCTTCCAGCCCGACGGCACAGACACTGAACGTCGGGGAGCAATCGGCGTAGACCACGTCGCATACACCTACGGCTCATTGCGCGACCTGCTCGAAACCTACGCGCGGCTCAACGAACAAGGGATCAAGCCGTATTGGTGCATCCATCACGGCATTTCGGTATCGCTCTATTACGCCGACCCCGACGGCAATCAGATTGAGTTTCAGGTAGACAGCTTCGAGACGAGCGAAGCCGCGACCGCGTTTATGCACCATTACTTCAACCTCAATCCGCTCGGCGTGGAATTTGATCCTGATGACTGGCTGGCGCGGTTGCGCGCGGGAACGCCGGAGTCGGAATTTTTGCCGCGACAAACACACGAACCGGTGTCGCCGTTGCGCGGTGAGTTCACCAAATTCCTGCCGCCCAACGAACCGGAGAGAGCGTGAGGAAACCCGTTTGTTTTCCGCTATGCGCGGGAAGACAGGTGTGAGAGTTTCAGCTTTAGCTGGGCGGTGGCGCAGCGATGGCGCTCAGGATTAATGCGACGGAAGAACTCATCCCGGAAGTACAGCCGTCTATTCCTAAAACCGTCGTGCCTGCGGTAAGCTGAGCAACCAATCCATCAAATAACAAAAAGGCAAGGCATGAAAAAAATCCTTTTCATCCGCAAAAGTTCTGAGATGTAATGCGCTTAGCTCAATCGTGTGTGTTTCCAAGAAGCCACGCGATTGAGCTAAGCGCGCTACATTTCTCTCAGGAAGTTTTAGGTCAATCAAAAATCAAGCATCAACGAAAGGAAAATGACATGAGCAATCTCAACATCATTCAAGGCGCATACGAAGCATTTGCGAAGGGCGACGTTCCCAGCGTGCTGGGCATTATGGACGGCAACATTGTTTGGAAAGAAGCCGACGGCTTCCCTCTCGCCGGAACCTACAACGGCCCGCAAGGCGTGCTGGAAGGCGTCTTCATGCGGCTCGGCCCTTTGTGGGAAGGCTTCGCTGTCACGCCGCACGAACTCATTGACGGCGGCGACACCATCGTTGCGCTGGGACAATACAGCGGCAAGGCCCTCGCTACTGGTAAAAGCCTGCTAGTTGATTTCGCACATATCTGGAAGTTCCAGGACGGAAAAGTCATTGGCTTCGTGCAGTATGTGGATACGCTGATCGCGCAGCAATCTTTGACTGCCTAGCGGCGAAAAGAACAATCCCCATGAAACAAATTTTGGTCACGACAGCCGCCTTGCTCGTGCTGGCTTTCGTTTCTTGCAGTCTGGCGCAGCCTCCCTTGCGCCAGACTGTGCGCCCCAACATCGTCTTCATCCTGATTGACGATCTGCGCTGGGACGAACTGAGCATTGCCGGGCATCCGTTTATCAAAACGCCGCACATTGATCGCATTGCACGAGAAGGCGCGCGGTTTCGCAATGCGTTTATGACGACGCCGTTGTGTTCGCCTTCGCGCGCGAGCTTTCTGACCGGGCAGTACGCGCATACGCACGGCATCACCGACAACGTAGACCGTTCCGTCGCCAGCCACCAACTCGTGACCTTTCCACGTTTATTGCACGACGCGGGCTATACCACCGCGTTCATCGGCAAATGGCATATGGGCAATGACGACAAGCCGCGTCCGGGCTTTGATCGCTGGGTGAGTTTCAAAGGACAAGGCACATACATCAATCCGCCCATCAACGAAGATGGTAAATCCGTTCAGCCGTCCGGTTACATCACGGACATTCTGAACGGCTATGCGGTGGAATTTATCCGGCGGCGACACGACAGGCCGTTTCTGGTTTGGCTGGCGCACAAGGCAATTTATCCCGAAGTCACGCAGAACAACGACGGTAGCGTTGATCTGTCCAAATCAGAATTATTCCTCCCCGCCGAACGTCACAAGAATTTATATGCAGGCCAAGCGATTCCGCGCCGTCCGAACTATGGCCGCGCGCCGGTGGACAAACCGGCGCTACAACGACAAATCGGCAACCTGCCGCCGCTCGGAGCCGCGACCGCGACGAGTGATGAAGCGATTCTCAGACGGCAGCGTTCCCTCGCGGCGATTGAAGAAGGCGTGGGCGAAATCCTGCGCGCGCTGAAAGAGACCGGTCAACTCGACAACACGGTGCTCGTCTTCACCAGCGACAACGGCTACTTTTACGGTGAACATGGCCTGAGCGTCGAACGGCGGCTGGCATACGAAGAATCCATTCGGATGCCGTTGCTCGTGCGTTACCCGAAAGCGATTAAGGCGGGCACAGTGCGCACAGAGTTTGCGCTGAACATTGATCTCGCGCCCACGCTGCTCGAACTCGCAGGTGTCACCGCGCCAGCCGCGATGCAGGGGCGTTCGCTTGTGCCGTTGCTGGCGGGCAAACGCACGGCGTGGCGTAATTCGTTTCTGATTGAATATTACACCGACAAGGTCTTCCCGCGCGTTTTGCAGATGGGCTACAAGGCGGTGCGCAATGCGCGGTGGAAATACATTCACTATCTCGAACTGAACGAGATGGATGAACTCTATGATCTCAAGCGCGATCCTTACGAGATGAGGAACCTGATTGCCGACCCCAGCGCGGCGAAGGCGCTGGCGGCAATGAAGCGGGAGTTGGAACGCCAGTGAGATAAACTCTCCAAAAGTTCATGTGGCGTGTGTTGTGCGTCTGGCAGGCGCAACTGGCTAGGTAACTTTACTGAAGGCTCGGAATGTACGGCGAAATCATCTTCGCCGTCAGAATCAATCATCAACCACTTAACAAATATGCAAAGACGATCTTTTCTCAAATCCGCAACGTACACCGGACTCGGCGCTTTCGTGGCTTCGGGCAACAAGATGGCTGCCGACGCTGAAATTGAATTAGCGCCTGAAAAAGCGGGCATCGTGATCAACCCGCATATTTACGGGCATTTCATCGAACACCTCGGCGGCGTGATCTACGACGGCATTTGGGTGGGACGCAATTCACGCATTCCCAACGTAGACGGAATGCGCAAGCAATTCATTGATGACATGAAGCGCATCGGTGCGCCGAATCTGCGCTGGCCCGGCGGATGTTTTGCGGACGGCTATCACTGGCGCGATGGCATCGGTGCAGCCTCGAAACGTCCACGCACTTACAGCTATTGGGAACAGCAAATGCCGCAGGGCAAACATGCCACCGAATCCAATCAATTCGGCGTGCATGAATTTATGCGGCTCTGTCGCCTGATTGGAGCGGAACCTTATCTTGCCGGCAATGTCGGCTCAGGCACGCCGAAGGAATTTCACGATTGGGTTTCTTATTGCAACGCTCCGCTTGGAACAGAAACCTTGGCCGACGAACGCGCAGCGAATGGTGACAAAGAACCGTTCCGCATTAAATATTGGGGCGTCGGTAATGAATCCTGGGGTTGTGGCGGCGATATGAAGCCGAGCGAGTACGCCACGGAATATCGCAAGTACGTCACGCAATTTCCAATTTACGTGCAGCCGTATCTGGTTGCCACCGGCCCGCGCGGACATTCACGCGATATGGATTTGGCCTGGACGGAAGGATTTTTTGCGGCGATGCAGGGCGGTCATCGCAGCCGTGTGCATGGGTTCTCGCTGCACTTCTATTCTGATTTTCGCACGAACAAAACACGGGTCGCGGATTTCAATGCGGCGGACTGGTACGCGGTGCTGCTTGAGGGGCTACGCACGGAAACCATCATCAATGAACATTGGAAAATCATGGGCAAGTACGATCCGCAACATAACACGAAATTCGTGCTGGATGAGTGGGGCGTTTGGTATCAGCCCGGCGAAGAGATCAAGCCGGAATACATTCTCAGCCAGCCGGTCACGCTGCGCGATGCGTTGCACACGGCGATCACGTTCGACATTTTCAATCGCCACGCTGACAAACTTGAAATGGCGAACGTCGCGCAAACCATCAACTGCATTCACTCGCTCTTTCTGGCGCACGAAGACAAATACACGCGGACACCGCCTTATTACGTGTTTGAAATGTATCGTCCGCATCTGGGCGCGCGTTCCGTCCCGATGGAAATTCGCACGGAAGACCTGACTGTTCCGGTGCAAACGGGAACCGCCAAAATCGCCGGGCTGACAGGTTCGGCTTCGCTGCGCGAAAAACGGCTGACGGTTACACTGACCAATCCGTCAACAGACGCACCCATGAATGTGCGTATCAAGTTCGCGGGCGGAGCGCAGGCCAAAGAGGGACGCGGCACAGTACTCACACACAGCGATATGCGCGCACGCAATACGTTCCAGAACACCAATGAAGTCAAACTTGCCTCATTGCCAGTCAATGTCAGCGGTGGAAATCTCGTCGTAGATGTTCCCAAGCAAGCCGTCGCGGCCATCGAGATTCAGCTTGTCTGATATCTGAAAGCCAATGGACTGCTATGACAAAAACGCACAAAGGCACGCTGGTGTCATCGGTTAAGAGCCTGTTCGTTTCGCTGGCCTATCACCCCGACATCCCGCACATTTTTCATCGCATCAGCGCGGTGCTGAAAGAGATGAAGCTGCGCGGGTTGTTTATGGCGATGACGATGGTGAAAGTGAATGGCCATCAGATGAGCGTGAGTATTGCCGGAATGCCTTCGGTGCTGATTTATCGCGCCTTGACCGGAGAAATTGAAGAGGTCGTGATGCGGGCGTTGCCGCTGGGCGGGATGACAAAATATCAATACCAACAGCGGGAACTGACGCTGACGGTCAACGATGTCGTCGTGCTGATGAGCGACGGCCTGCCGGAACGTTTTAATCCCGAAGGGGAGATGTTGGAACACACACGAATCCAACAAGCGTTACCCGCACTTGCTCGACAACCCGCTGAAGAAATCATCGCCGCCCTTGTCCGCTTTGGCGAGGAATGGAGTAACGGTCGCCCACAGGATGACGACATCACATTTGTGGTCCTGCGCATAAAAGAAGACGTCACCTGACGCCGATTGAGTTGCGTCTCTTAATTCCTGGCGGTACGCTGCTTGCCTTCCTTCAGGCAGTTCCATTTTCGACGGAGACACGGTCCCCATGAATATTGCTCCCGGCCTCAAACTCGGTGCGTATCAAATCATTGCGCAGCTCGGCAAAGGTGGCATGGGCGAAGTTTGGCGCGCCCAAGACACTCGGCTCGACCGCGAAGTCGCTGTGAAAGTTTTGCCCGCCGAATTCGCACAGGACGTTGACCGCTTGCGCCGCTTCGAGCAGGAAGCCCGCGCCACCTCGGCCTTGAATCATCCGAACATTCTGACCGTGCATGATTTCAGCACGCATGACGGAGCGCCCTTTATCGTCGCGGAATTGTTGGATGGTGAAGAACTGCGTGCGTTGCTGCAAGAAGGTGCGTTGCCGGTGCGCCGCGCGCTTGATTACGCACAGCAGATTGCTGCGGGACTCTCCGCCGCCCACGCCAAAG
>JAEUQN010000216.1 GCA_016789725.1 Blastocatellia bacterium
CCATCGGTAACGATAGTGCCTTGTGTAGCAAACGCCAAAGTCTTATCTGTAACATCTGGTTGTTTATCAAAATCACTATCAGGCATCATTACCACATCCAAGTCGGGGCCTGTTCCATCAGTCTTATCATAAACGCTAAAAGCTAGGTTGGCTAAAGTCGATTGTTCTCGTAACGCACGCACTGAATCCTGCAAAGCTTCTCTTTGCTGCTGCGTTAGCTCTTTGCCTTCACTTGCATGTTTATACTTAATATCTCTTCCATCAGGGTCTATATAAATGAGCGGGTTATTTCTTGTATAACAATATAAATTAAGCCTCTGAGGGTCTAATGCCCTATCCATCTTCATTAATATAGGATCAGGGCTCGTGAACCTTCCATGTATACTTGAAAAATATCTGGCTTCAAAGAAATCCAGATTCATTTCGTCGTCTCTACGTTTACCTGTGAACTTTTGCCTGATCTGATCCGCCGTATACCCATTCCCCGCACTACGGATTCCAACATTCGCTCCAATTTCTTCCCCAAATGGCAGATAATCGTGCCGTTTCATTCCGCTCAAGCTCCCCGTCTTGTCAATAACCATGCGCGGCGTTCCTAAATGATCCGCCACTAACCATTGCAGCTTTTTGTCCGCTATTGGTTCGGTGTTGTCATATACCACCAGCAATTGCCCGCCCCGATAGCCGTATTCTTTGTTGGGGCTACCGACGGCAGCATTGACATTGTACTCCGCGACTAATTCTCCGTCCAAACCATAGACAAACCAAGTTTCCGTGCCGCTCACGATCTTCCTTGTCCGCTTCCCATTCGCATCGTAGAAATACCGACTCGTCACCGGATTGCCCGGCGTCGTGATGATATTGTAGCCGTAGGCAATGACGTGATTTTCGGCGTCGTACTGATATTCCATCCGTCCGCTGCCATTCGATTTTTCGCCTTTGACATTTCCGGCAGCATCGTAGGTCAATTCGGTGAAACGATTGTTCGTTGTGTTGACCGTGTAAAGTTCCTTGTTGATGCCGCCGCCTGTAATCGCAGTTTTTCCAGCCCGATCCCACGTCGCTTTACCGCCATATAATGAAAACGCCATGCCGTTGATCGTGCTGCCCACTAAACCCACTTGCGAAGCAGGCACTTCCAAGCGCACCCATCCGCCTGTCGCGGGCAATGCGCCCATGTAACGGCGCGAATTCGTGCCATCCACTCCCCAGCCAATTTGATTTGCGCCCCAATACGCGCGATGTTCCCAATCGCCATTATTCCATTGCAACATCACTTCGGTGGGCGGATTGGTCGGATCAAGATAGACCCACGCATACAAGTTTTCGCCACTCGATGGAGTCAGTGTTGTGGTTGCGCCGTAGAAGTAATGTTGATGCACGCCTGTCAGATTGGCGGATTGGTGACTAGAGGAACCGGAGAAGGCAGCGGGACTCGCCGTGACCCAATTCCACCCATCCGCATCACCGACCGCGACTGCTCCGGTCGGAAGACTATCCTCCACCCAGACCGTGCCATCCATCGCCCAGGTATTGTTTTGGTCAATCGTGCGATTGCCCCAGCGGTCATAGGCGTTGGTTTGTTTGTAGGCGACTGTCTCGACGCCGTTATTCACTTGATTTTCCTGGTTCCACTGTAAGCGATTGAGAGGGTCGTAACCGTAGTAGCCTGAACTCATTTTCCACGACGAAATACTTTCATTGTCAGGAATGAAGTGATCCATCCGATACAGATTGCCATTATTATTCGCGCCTGTCGGCGTCGCGTTGTAATCGCTGTAATCACTATTATAAAACAGCCGCAATGCGCCGCGATTCCACGACCATTCATCCGCTCCATTATTGCCGACGCGAATATCGTAATTTTGTAGCCGTTTGTTGTAATGCTTGTTCACAAACAAACCACCGGGATTGGCGCTGAGCGCATTCACACCCAATCGCTCTTGTGTCATGAGGCTGGCTGCGTTGTAGATAACATTATCGCTGTAAGTACGGGTCACACCATCGCCGAGATTGCCCGTGAAGCTGGTGATGCGCGCGGCCTGATCGTAGCCGTAATTGACGACTTTGCCGGATGGATAGGTTTGGGACAACACGTTGCCCGCTAAGTCGTAAGTACGAGCGGTGCTGTAATTCGCACTCCAAGCTCCGCCTTGATAGAACAACTGATTGCGCCCCAATGGTCGCCCCAGCACGTCATAGCTAGTGATCTGCAATTTTTCCTGTGTCACTGCTCCAGTCTGCGTGGAAATGTGCGGGTTTGTCCGCCCTGTGTCACCGTCGTTAAATTATCCAGTATGTCGTAAGCATACGTCGTCAAATAGCCTGCGTTAAAGGATTGACTCGGAAAGCTCACGCTGACTGTTTGCCCATCGGCAGGAGTGATTTCCCAAACTTTTTTCAAGCGTCCCAATCCATCGGTTTCGCTCATTCGCTTTTTGGTCGCTTGATCACTGACCAGCACCTGATTGCCGTTATAGAAAGTGTCTACATGCGCTCCATCTGGCGAGGTCACTTGTGTCACACGCCCTGATGAATCAAACGCAGTCGTTGTCCATTCAGTCGGACTGGTGCGATACGGATTCGAGACCTGATAGGCTCTACCCAAAGCATCATAGTTTGTGTCTTTGTAATTCCACGTCGTGCCGCCTTCCCACGATTTGGTTTGTTTGGCGCGTCCTAAACCATCAAAGAACACATAGCCATCTGTCCATTGGGTCGCATTCAGTTTGTTTTGTGTGCGCACATAGAGGTTGCCAAAGCCGACGCCATCACCATACGAGAACATGGTAATGCCGCCATCGGGTTTATTGATCTGCTTCGGACGATCTAACGCATCGCCCGTGTAGTCCATCGTCGTAATTTGATTGTTGGCATCGGTGAAGGAAACGGCTTTGCCCGTGTCGTAATCATATTTCGTCGAGACACTCAACGCCGTGTTGGACGCATACGTTCCTGACGGATCAGGAATCGGGGTGGACATGCTCGTGGCAAACGCGAACGTGCCGATATTATTGGCTGGATTGCTGAAATTGTCGGTATAACCAACGCTGTCTGAGTTGCCTTTGGGATCAATGGATTTGACCACATTGCCCGCAATGTCATATTGCGCATAGCCGCTGATCGTACTGTTCAGGTTATCAATCCATTGCGTCACTTTGGTGACATTCCCGCGTGTGGTTTTGCTCGTGGTGTAGGTGGCATCCAATCCGACGATGCCCGAACGATTTACCAAAGCGGCGTGATTCGCGCCGCTGTACACATCATATTCCAGCGAGGTTTCCGATTTCTTGACCCCTGCTGCATCAAAAACCTGTGATAACGATGGCAGGCTGCGCAAATGAATGTTGGTATCTGTCGCGTAATTGAGACCATTCACGACATAGGCATATTCGGTGTGAGTGCGCCGGATCAATGCACCGGGCGCACCTGTCCCGTAATCGTATTCCCAAATATCTTTCGGATTGTTGTACGGATAACTGTCGTCGTAATCGGTGTGGACTTTGGACACCTGATTCGCTTCGCTGGTGGTTGTTACCACATCGGTAACGCGCGGGTCATTCACAGGTTCTGTGGCATAGCCCAACGTGTACCAACTGACATGGGCGCGGTTTTCCCACGTCTGAGAAGTTGTCTTCGCTCCAGCGGAGGTAAGATACTCCCGGCCTTCATTCCAAGGAGCCTGAATATAGCTGGCAGAAGGAATGAAATTTCCGCCGTGAAAATAGTGCAGCTCAGAAGTAATTTGATTACCGCTGGCATCATAGGTGGTCATGCTGCCTGTGGTCGGGTTGGCAAATTGACTGGAGATGAAGGCAACGCGAGTGGTAAAGGCTGTTCCGGTTCCCCCATTCGGATAAATGCGTTTTTCCGTACACCAGCGACGAATTTCTTTTTGGGTATTATTGGGATCACTGTTCGTGACTACGACTGATCCATTCCAGTCATAATCAAACGCGCCGCCTGTTGGTAACTCCACCCGCGCGAGTTCACGGTAGCTGTTGTACTTGAAGTAATAAAATCGTCCATCCGGTAATTTGACATAAGCAGGCACATCCAACGGATTAAACGATGCCGTGCCGCCTTCCGGCAAAGCTGGGAAGAGTTGTTGTGGTGTTTTCAGCGTTTGATCATAACGCAGAACATTCCCCAAACTGTTGTAGCCAACCTCAAGCGTGCGAGTTGCTCCACCAAAGCCTTTGAAAGTAATGATCGTGGGCGATGGATTGCCATAAGAAATACTGATTTGGCGATTAAGAGAATCCGTTGCCGTCAACAACTGACTGGAAGAGCCAGAACCGCCGTTACCGCCGCTGTTGGTTCCCTGATAAGTGAACGTGATTTTGTTGCCATTGCGATCTCGCGTCCACATCACATTGCCATTCTCAATGCGCGAGCGCGCCCCGTCTTTTGTCAGCAAGTACCCGGAGGGAAAATATTCGCCTGAAATATCGGAATCGCGGATGATGGTGTCCGAAATAAAGCTTGCCCCTTCGCCATTGACGGAATGCCAGTTGGTACCGCGATTGCCAAGAGTGTAGCTGCAAGCAGCGGAACTTAAAGTGGTCGGTTGCCCATTCGTTAAATCATCCCGAAACGTAATTTCCGAGCCATCATTGGTGATGAAAGTAAGGGTATTGATGATTTGACCGCCCCCACTTCCACCCGTACAGGTTCCCCTTGTTAATCCGCCCCAGCGGCCCACCATAATGCCGGGGCCAAAGCCAGGATCAGGACTCCACCAATTCGGGTTCGGATAGTAATGTTGCCCTTCCGGCCCCCAAATGGGAATTACACATCCTTGTCCGCAGGATTGAAACCCGGTCGGTGTGCGGTAATATTCAATGCGCCATTTCTTCTCTATTTTCAGATTGATGGCAAAGCTGGCACTGCCCCGCCCTCCCATCTTTAACAACGGCATCGCAAAATTCAGATTGCCATTGAATAAGCTCACATTGTCAAACCCGCTCAACGCATATGAGCCTGCCGCCGCGCCGGGTTCAATTACAGGCGCAGTCGTGCCATCGGTGGAGAAGCGGCGAATGTTTTGCCCCTGTGCCGAACAGAACAAAGACAGTATCGCAACGAGAACCAAACCTTGACGAAATGAGGTGGTAATGAGGGAGTAGTTTTTCATATGAATCACCGGGAAGAAGAAACCAGGCGGACACCAGCCAAAGCAGCCAGCAATGATTAATGATAATTGGAATAACTGAGGAATTACTTACCCCGCACCTTATCGGTGACGGTGATGCGACAGACCCATTCCGGGTGTGAGAGTTCCGAAAGCAGATACACACCAGGTTTGAGATCAATCTCTTCGCGCCAGTCGCGGTTGCGGCTTTCAAACTTGATGTCCTTGAGCTTGTCTTTGCGCTCTTCAACCAAGGTCAACTGCGCTTTGGCAAAGCCGGACAGATTGTCTACGGCCAGCAGAAAATTGCCACTCGGAATCGTCAATTCAGCCGGATCAAACCCGGAGCGTCGTAAGGTCAGCAACTCTTGCACAATCAGCCGATCCGGTTGGTCAACGGCTTCCGTTTGTTTTTGTTGCAGCGGCGACGACTTCAGGTCGTTTGCACTCGACCAATGCTGATACACTGCCCCGATTCCTGTGCCGCCCACCAGGAGCGCACAACAGAATGTGATCGTCTTAGGCTGAATGAAGCGTTGAAGTGAAAACGACATAGCCAATCCTTTCGCACCTTATCGAAATATAGGCACACTATTCCCGACGCGAGCGCAGAACACTCGCCAGTAACTTCAGAATCTTTGTGAAGGTGAGGCCACCTCTCAGCGCGATGGCATCGGCTGCGTGAGCTTGATCTCGTGAACTTGATTGTGATTTCGGACGAGTTAGACGCTACCACAATTTTTGCGCCTTGTGTCGCACTATTTATTAGCGGAATGCGACATTTATTAGCGCGAAACGACATCTATTAGCGGAATGCGACATCGCGCCACTTCCCAAACATCCGTTTGTGATAATGCACGGGCGTCAAGCCAAACACCGCCTCGAAGTCCCGCACAAAATGTGAAGTTTCTTCCAGCCCGACCTCTGCCCCTACTTCTTTGACGCTTAATCGCTTGGTCGCCAACAGTTCGCTGGCCTTCTCCAAGCGGATCTTTTTCAGATACTCACGCAGCGAAGACCCGGTCTCGTCTTTGAATCGTCGCTCGAATTGGCGCGGCGAGATTTGCAACTCGGCTGCAAACTCTTTGATGGAGTGTCGCTGTCGCAGGTCTTGATGCAATCGCGCTACAATAAATTGAATTCCGCATCAGGAACGAAATTCACCCGTGCGTTCGGCGCAGAGACGAGGCGCAGTTTAGGCTGTAGAGAAGTCTTCGGCTGATTCATTGCAAATCCTTTGAGAGAACACTGCCACACACCTGACAAGCAAGTAGCGGCGCAGAAGCCAATGGCAAACACACTGCGCAGTGGCAACGTTAATAGTGCAAGGAAAAGCGTCGGCTAAGGGATGCAAAATGGCAGAGTATTTGATTCACCCGTGAGGCCACGCTGAAAGATCAAAAATGGCTCGGAGTTAGGGACTCCAATTGTCATTTATCAGTTTGTGAGTTTATTGCTGACGTGGAGAACCCTACGCGAGAGCGCCACTGCAAGTCAAGTCGGTCACTGAAAAATTGTGGCACGCCGCGTCGTTGCGAAATGGCTTCCACTTTCTTCTTCGCCTCCACTACCAAGCACCCACTGGACACACGCGCTGAACGCTACGCCTGCTGGCCGACAAACCCGTCGAAAGTTTCAGGTGTATTTCGTTTCGCGTGTAGACACCACCTCTGGCAGGCCCATGCAGTAATCACGCGGAGTGGCAGGTAAACAGAAAATCAGCTTTGTTATTGAAATCTCAAAAACGAGCAAAGCAGTTCTCAAACAGCGACTTTCTCTCCAGCAGCTTCGGAAGCTGACATGGCGCACGCTTCCCTTCCCCATTGTTCTTTGCAATACGTTATTTGGCACGCACGATACCTCCTGTCATTGAAAATCCTGGCGGCCCGCAAACAACAAAATATCTCTGATCCAAGGAGGTTTTCGTTGTCTTGCAAGAGCAACGAGCGTGGTCGTTATGTCACAGGATTTTCAGTTTCCGATAGATACAAACAAGATCTCTCCGCGTGGAGCCGCTGCGCGCTTTCGGGACAATATCGCGGCGCTCCAGTTGCTCAAGCGATTGGAGGCAGAAAATCACGCGCCCGGGAGAATTTCGGCAGAGGAACAAGGCATTCTTGCGCAGTATTCCGGTTGGGGCGATACCGAAGTATTGCAGCACGCCTTTCCGAATGGCACCTTTGTCTGGGCAAAGCCCCGCGTTGAATTGGCAGGTTTGCTGACGCCAGACGAAACCAGCAGTTTGCTGGCGAGTTCGCTGAATGCCCATTACACCAGCCCGCCGATCATTCGCGCAATCTATGTGGCACTGGAACATTTCGGCTTCGCACAGGATCGGCAGAGCCGGTTGCTGGAGTTGGGTGAAAATCAGTCCGTCGCCCTCGGCTCGTGGCAACACCAGAAACTACGCGTTTTGGAACCTGCTGCCGGAATCGGCCATTGGCTCGGCGCAATGCCTGCTGCGTGGCGGGCGCGAACCGAGCGGGTCGCCGTCGAGCTAGATACACTGAGCGGACGCATCCTCACACGTCTTTACCCACAGACGAAAGTCTTCATCCAACCGTTTGAAGCCGCGCCGCTGCCGGAAAACTACTTCGATCTCATCCTCTCGAATGTGCCGTTCGGCAATTACGCGGTCGCGGATGCGAGCGTGCGCGAGCGCTATTTGAAAGCAGCCATTCACGATTACTTTTTCGTCAAAGCACTACGACTCTTGCGGCCCGGCGGTATCATCGCCTTCATCACATCACGCTATACACTCGACAAACAATCTCCAAAAGTTCGGCAATATCTCGCCACGCACGCTGAACTACTGGCCGCCGCACGCTTGCCCCGCAATGCCTTTCGCGCGCATGCGGGGACGGAAGTCATCACTGATGTATTGATCCTGCAAAAGCGCCGTCAGCCCTGCCGAGACATTCATGACACCTGGATCGAGACTGTCAATTTTCCTCTGCGCAATGTCACGAACGATGAACTCGAACTCAAGGTGAATGGTTACTACGTCGAGCATCCTGAATATCGGCTCGGCACGCCGACCTTCGGACGCGGGATGTATCAAGCCAATGAATTCCTGTTGCAGGATGATGGTCGTGATCTGGCCGCCAGCCTGCCGGAATGTTTATGTCGCCAACTTCCTGCCAATGGCTATCAGGCGATCACCCGTCTGGAACCCTCTGCTCCTGGTGCATCCGCAACAGCCGCAGATGAATGGCTCAGCTTCTCAGCATTGGAAACACTCTCCGAGCGCGAGCGAAGTTGCGTGACCGCCTTGCGCGCGATTTATACCGCAGCGAAAGCCGTGATTGCGCTCCAACTGCGTGATGCAGGCGATGAAGAGTTACAAACGCAGCAACAGGAGTTGAACGAACACTACACGCGCTTCAAAGCGCAGTTTGGCTATCTGCACAAAAATCTCAAACTCCTGCATCCACATAACCCCGCCATTCCGTTTCTCAAGGCTTTGGAAATCCCTACGGGGAAGAATCTCTTCCATCGCGCGCCCCTCTTTTATCAACGCACGATTCGTCCGGCGCGTCAGGCAAACGCGCACTGTACGCCGAAAGAAGCCTTGCTGATCTGCTTGAATGAATTGGGCCGCGTGGATTTGCCGTACATCGCGCGGCAGTGTCAAAGCTCACCGGCAGAAGCACTGACCGCCCTCAATGGCCTGATCTATGAAACACCCGCAGGCGTGTATGTGACGGCGGAAGAATATTTGTCGGGCGATGTGCGACAGAAACTCCGTGAAGCCGAACGCGCCGCCGCATGCAATCCCGCCTTCGCTAAACACGTCGCCGCCTTGCAAGCCATTCAGCCTGCCAACTTAGGGCAAGACGAAATTATCGTGCGTCTCGGCGCAAGCTGGGTGCCAGAGAAAATCGTGCAGGAATTTGTCACGACGCTCGTTCCGTCGTTCGGCGGCACGGTGCGCTACCTTCCGACCTTGGCGACATGGAAAGTCGAGAATGCCAGCGCGTGGGCGCGCTGTTCCATTGAAGCCAATCAAACGTGGGGTACATCCCGCGCGAGTGCCTTTGAATTGATTGAAGATATTCTCAATTTGCGCACGACCACGATCACCGACGAAAGCATTGGCGCAGATGGAAATCCACGCCGCGTCGTCAATGACAACGAAACGATTGCGGCACAAGCCAAACAGTTGGAGATCAAACAAAAATTCGCTGCCTGGATTTGGCAGGACGATGCGCGCACCGCGTTACTCATTCAACTCTACAATGAGCGATTCAATGCGTTTCGCAAACGAGAATACGATGGCAGCCATCTCAATTTGCCAGGAATGGCAACAGCAATTCAGTTATATGCTCATCAGAAAAATTCCATTTGGCGCATTCTGCAATCCAACGCCACATTGCTCGCGCACTGCGTCGGCGCAGGAAAAACGTTTGTGATGATTGCCGCCGCGATGGAACTGAAACGACTGGGGCTGTGCCATAAATCCCTGATCGTCGTGCCGAATCATTTGCCCGCGCAATGGGCGGCAGAAGCTTTGCGTTTGTATCCGAACATTCGACTGCTCGCGCCGAGCAAAGAACATCTCACCGCCTCACAACGCGGCGAATTGCTCAGCCGCATTGCGACCTCCGATTACGATGCGATCATCATTCCACAAACGGCGTTCAAGATGCTGCCGCTGAGTCCTACGACGGTGCGAGACCATATCCAGCGCGAGATGGAGACGCTCAATGGCTATCTGGAAGAATTCGAGTCCACGAGTAGACAAAACAAACGCAGCATCAAGGAAATCCAGCGCGCGCTCAAGAAACTCAAAGCCAAACTCGATACGACCGAGCAACAAATTCAACGCCTCGACCGCGAGACGATTACGTGGGAAGAACTCGGCATTGATGCGCTCTTTCTGGATGAGTTTCATCACTACAAAAATCTTTACTGCCCGACCAAAATGACGCGCGTCGCCGGGCTGCCGAACACCGATTCCCAGCGTGCCTTTGATTGTTTTATGAAAGTGCGCTCGGTGCTGGAAAACGGCGGACGCGTCGTGTGCGCAACCGCCACGCCTGTCAGCAACACGATTGCTGAGGTCTATATCTGTCAGAAATATTTGCAGCTTGAAGCATTGCAGGAACTGGGACTGGATCATTTTGATGCGTGGGTGCAGCAGTTCGCGGAAACCACGCAATCGCTCGAAATGACGCCGGATGGTTCCGGCTTTCGGATGAATACCCGCTTCAATAAATTCACCAACATCCCGGAGCTTTCCCAGCTTTGGCAACAAGTCCTCGAAGTGAAGTCAGCGGCGGAGTTGAACTTGCCACGCCCGAAATTGCAGGGCGGAAAACCCGCCATCATCAGCGTGCCTGCCAGCGAAGAATTGAAAGCGTATGTACATGACCTGGCACGGCGCGTTGAAGCCATCAAAGGCCGCCGCGTCGCCCCGTACGTAGACAATATGCTGAAAGTCACGAGCGATGGACGCAAAGCCGCGCTGGATATTCGGCTGGTACAACCTATGGCCTCTCGCCCGCAACAATCCAAAGTGATGGCACTCGTCGAGCAGATCGAACGCCTCTATCACGAGACGCAAGAAACACGCGGCGTGCAGCTTGTGTTCCTGGACATCGCTACCCCCAAGGGACGCAGCCAGCAGATCCAGGGATAAAGTCTTTATCACTACGGGGGACACGGGGACACAGGGATTTTTAGATAGGATTGACAAGATTTTCTACAGGATCAAGAATCATTTGGCTGTGACAGGCTTAGATTTTCATCCTGTAAATCCTGAACAAATCTTGTGAATCCTGTCTAGCTTTTCCCCGTGCGCCCCGCGTCCCCGTGGTTTTCCTGCATCAGAAATTCCACCACACCTATGAACAGCGAAGTACTGAGCGCGGCAGAAGAAACTCGTGTCGCAGAAACGGAATCTGAACGCCTGGATCGGCTCGGCCTTTATGGCGAGATCAAACGCGAACTCGTCAAGCGAGGGATTCCCGCCCACGAGATTGCGTTCATTCACGACTTCGACACGCCTGCGAAAAAAACGCAAGCCTTTGCCGATGCGAATGCCGGGCGGCTGCGTGTGTTGCTCGCGAGTACGGAAAAAGCCGGGACCGGCGTGAATATGCAGGAGCGACTCTATGCCCTGCATCATCTGGATGCACCG
>JAEUQN010000217.1 GCA_016789725.1 Blastocatellia bacterium
GCAAATTTATGTTTCCCTGGCTCTCCTGCCAATATGCTTTCGCAGGCAGATTGAAAATCTCTATCAACTTATCCCTGAATTTCTCCGCATCGAAAATCTGACCTGTTTGCGTCTGGTTGGCGAATAAGTATTGAACCCTAAAGGATGTCACCTTGCCATCGAATAAGTTGACAGTAAAATTCTGACCCTCCAGGCGATCTTTATGTTGAGTGCCAGAAAAGCCGAAATATAAATGCCCCAGCGATGGTTCTTCTTTCGCTTGCTCAACTTTCCCTTTAAATTCATTTGGATTCGCGCCGGGGAAAAGTTCGATCAAATCATCTACTGACATCCCTAATCGAAGCCCGCGAATTATCGGCGCTTGTGTAAGAGACAGGTTGCAAGCAGGTGTGTGTGGCGGTGGCGCAGGTCGTTTGGCTGGCTCGACATATTTTGGTGCATCAGCAGACTTGGGGCGTTTGAGGGTGTAATAAAGAGAGTTAGGCCCCGGGTTGAAAGCCGATGCCACTAATTCCCATCCTTCATCGCCTAATTTGTCCAAGTCCGCTTCGCTTACATTATAAACAGTCTTGTACTCCCACCGTTGCGCAGGCGGTTGCTTGCTTTGCGCAAATAGAATAGAGGTGAACAAAAACGAAAGGCCGAGCGTGAAGAGACACGATTGCTTGAAGCTACGTTGCATATTTCCCCCTGTGAATTAAACGATTGACTGAAGAAATAGAACGCTCAACCCCACTTGAGCGTTGCCAAACATTTATGCCTAACTCGCCGCGCTGACAATCGTTTCGGTTTCGGCTTCGACTTGCTCCGCCATCTTTTTCTGAAACGGACTTAGGCGTTGATCGCGGTCGCGGTCGCGTTCTTCCTGCAAGCGGTGTTCGTGCGCGGCTTTGATGAAGCTCACGAATAGCGGATGCGGCGCGAGCGGTTTTGATTTCAATTCGGGGTGAAATTGGCAACCGAGAAACCACGGATGATCCGTCAATTCGACGATTTCGATGAACTTACCGTCAGGCGATTTACCCGAAAAGGTCAGGCCCGCTTCGGCCAAACGGTCAATGTATTTCGGGTTGAATTCGTAGCGGTGGCGATGGCGTTCGGAAATCATCGGGCTGCCGTACACCTTGCGTGCGAGCGAGCCTTCCTGCAATTCGCAATCGTACGCGCCGAGCCGCATGGTGCCGCCCAAATCTTCGACGCCGAGCAAATCGCGCAGCTTGAAAATCACCGGATCAAGCGTGTCGGGATCGAACTCGGTCGAGTCTGCGGTTTCGATTTCGCAGACGTTGCGCGCGAATTCCATCGAAGCGCATTGCATCCCCAGGCAAATGCCGAAGAACGGTTTCTTTTCGCGCCGCGCATAGCCGATTGCGCGAATCATCCCGTTGACGCCGCGCTTGCCAAATCCGCCGGGCACCAGAATCGCGTCCACTTCGCGCAAACGGTCTTCCCAACGTTCGTCGGTCATCAACTCTTCGCTTTCGATCCATTGGAATTTGACTTTGACCTGATTGGCAAAGCCGCCGTGATACAATGCTTCGTTCAGGCTTTTGTACGAATCTTCAAAATCTACATACTTGCCGATGATGCCGATTTTCACGGTCTCGCGCGAGCTGTTGATGCGGTTCACGAGCGCGTTCCACTGCCGCAAATCCGTGTCGCCAATCGGCAGACGCAGAAACTCAACGATCAAATGATCCAATCCTTCGCGGTTGAAAACGGTCGGGATTTCGTAAACCGATTTCACATCCTGCGCCGTAATCACCGCATCCTGCGAGACGTTGCAGAACAGCGCGATTTTGTCTTTCATATCCGCCGGAATTTGCCGTTCACAACGACACAGCAAAATGTCCGGTTGGATTCCGATGCTCAGCAATTCTTTGACCGAATGCTGCGTCGGCTTGGTTTTCAATTCGCCCGAAGCCGCAATGAACGGCACCAGCGTCAAATGCACGAAGATCGAATTATGCCGCCCGACTTCGTTGCTCATCTGGCGAATGGCTTCGAGAAACGGTAACGATTCGATGTCGCCGACCGTGCCGCCGATTTCGACGATCACAACATCATAGCCGTCCGACACTGATTTGATCGCGTCTTTAATGTGATTCGTGATATGCGGAATGACCTGAATCGTTTTGCCGAGGTAATCGCCGCGCCGTTCTTTTTCGATGACCGAAAGATAAATGCGCCCGGTCGTCCAGTTGTTCGCCTGCGTCAGCTTCGCGTGCGTGAAGCGTTCGTAGTGGCCTAAGTCCAAATCCGTTTCCGCACCGTCGTCTGTGACAAAGACTTCGCCGTGCTGAAAAGGCGACATCGTTCCGGGGTCAACGTTGATGTACGGATCGAATTTCATCAGATTGACTTTCAACCCGCGCGCCTCAAGCAACGCACCAATGGAAGCGGCTGCGATGCCTTTGCCTAAGCCACTAACAACGCCACCAGTTACAAAAATATATTTCGGCATGTACAGTCTCCTAAAGGAAGAAAATAGCAGGAATGAGATTTTCAGTTGATCGTTCTTTGGAGGTAGGAACTAGAGTAATAGGTGAGTCGCCGAAGGTCAACCAAAGTTGAAGTGGAAGAGAGTCTGGAAAAGTCTGGAACAGTCAAAACCTGACTTTTCTGAACTTCACGAGACTTCTCTAGACTTTTCCAGACTGCGTTTTCACTCCGACCGCAAGGCAATCATCGGGTCAACTTTCGTTGCGCGGCGCGCGGGCAAATAACTCGCCAGCAGTGCGATCCCACTGAGCAACAGGGAAATCAGAACAAATGTCAGGCCATCTGTCGCGCTGACGCCAAATAGCAGACTGGCCATCACACGCGTCAGGGCAAAGGCTCCGGCTAATCCGATGCCGACACCGACAGCAATCAAGAACAACGCCTGACGCGCAACCAGTTGCAAAATATTGTGCGGGGCGGCTCCAAGCGCCATGCGAATGCCGATTTCGTGTTGCCGTTGATTGACCCAATAACTCATCACGCCGTAGATGCCAATCGCTGCCAGCACCAGTGCCACGACCGCAAACACGCTCAACAACAGCATCGCCAAACGTCGCTGCGCCAGTGCATGCTGCAACCGCTCTTCCATCGTGTTGACATCGTAGACAGGCAGTTGCGGGTCGAGCGATTGCACGACTTTGGTAATGGCTTGGGTTGTTTGCTGTGGATCAGCCGCCGTGCGAGCGACAAAAAAGCGCGTGCGAATCGTCATTTGTTCGATTGGGTAATAGACGCTGAGCGGTGGTTCCTTTTCCAGTTCAACCTGACGCGAATCGCGCACGATGCCGACGACGGCACGCCACGGCCCTTTATCTATGCGTTGGATGCGTTTGCCAATCGGGTCTTCGTTCGGCCAAAAGCGGGCTGCGACGGCTTCGTTCACCAAACAAACTTCGGGTGCGCCTTTGATGTCGCGTTCGTCAAATTGCCGCCCCCTGACCAGCGGCATTCCCATCGCACGCAAGTAATCCGGGCTGATGAAACGCTCGTTCGACATAATTAACTCTGAAGCCGCTTGCGGCACGTATCCCTCAATCGTGATCGGCCCCCACGCCGCAGAGGTTGAACTGAGCGGCAGCGAATAGTTCGTGCCGATGAATTCAATACCCGGCAATTGCTTCACCTTTTCATTCAGTTGCTTGTAGAAGTTATAGACGGATTCCGGCGTCGTATAGCGCGTTGTCGGCAGCGACAATCGCAGCGACAACACGCCGTTTGGATTGAAGCCAGGGCTGGCATTTTGCAGGTGATAATAACTGCGGATCAGCAACCCTGCACCAATCAACAACACCAACGACAACGCGACTTCGGCGACCACCAGCAAATTGCGCGTGCGATGATGTCCGCTTCCGGCAGAATTGCGCGTGCCGTCTTTCAGCACTTCATTCAAATCCACCCGCGAAGCACGCAGCGCAGGAACCAGGCCGAAAACGATTCCGGTCAGCAACGAAGTGAAAAAGGTGAACGCCAGGACGCGTGGATCAATGCCGATTTCCTGCAAGCGCGGAATGCTGGCGGAACCAAATCGGCGTAATCCTTCCACCGCAAAAGCGGCAATGAATAACCCCAACAAGCCGCCGAGCAAAGCCAGCACGACACTTTCGGTCAATAACTGTCGGACGATGCGCGCGCGACCTGCCCCGACCGCCGAGCGAATCGCTATTTCTTTCTGTCGCACGGCAGCACGCGCCAGCAATAGATTGGCGACGTTCGCACACGCAATCAGCAATACAAAACCAACCGCGCCCAGCAACACGTACAACGCCAGTCGAATATCGCCGACAACCTGATCCAGCAGCGGAACCCCGCTGAAGGTGAGGCCACCGTTGGCGGGATAATTTTCAGGATATTGCTGCTTCATCTGTGCGGTGATCGCGTCCATATTCGCTTGCGCCTGTGCGACGGTGACGCCGGGTTTGAGCTTGGCAAAGAGGTTGTAATCCTCGCCACCGCGTTTCGTGCGGTCAGATTCCGCTAAAGGCAACGGCAATAACACGTCGGCTTTTTCGATGCCATTGACAGTTGGCATGACCTCTTTGCTCAAGGCAAACGCAGCGGGCATCACGCCGACAACGCTATAATTCTGATCGTTCAGCGTCAGCGTTTTGCCAAGGATGTTTCGATCACCGCCAAAGCGCCGCTGCCAAAACGCGTGGCTCAAAATCACTGTCAGCGGTTTCCCTTTTTCGTCCTCTTCAGGCAAAAAGACACGTCCAATCGTTGCCTGCGCGCCCAGCAACGGAAAGAGCGACGAGGAAACTTTTGCACCTTCCAATCTCTCAGGGTTGCCCTGTCCGGTCAGGTTGTAACTGGCGTCAATCGTTGCCGCGACCTGCTCAAACACTTGGTTTTCCAGCTTCACATCGAGATATTGCCCCAGCGAAAACCAGTCGCGTTCGATATTCAATCCGGGTGAGCGGTTCCAGAGAATGGCGATGCGGTCGGCATCCTTGTACGGCAGCGGACGCAGTAATAAGGCGTTTGTTACGCTGAAAATCGCGCTGTTCGCGCCGATGCCAATGGCAAGCGAAAGAATCGCTACGATGGTAAAGCCAGGGCTTTTCAGCAACCGGCGAAAGCCATACTGTAAATCATTCCAAAGAGTTTCCATGAGCCACCTCGTTGCCTGAAATTGTGTTTATGAAACGGAAGGTAGTATCTTCGATCTGGCGGGAAAGCAACAACCTATTTGAGCGACTTTCATGCAGGCTCAGCCAATCACTCCAAAAATGATGGCTTCTCCGCATAACAAAACTGTCTCGCGTTCCTCAGCAAAGTCCTTTACAGTAGGCGCATGCCAATCCTGCTGAAAGAAGTTGTTCCGCTAGGCCGCACGTTGCGCGAATACGAATTGATGTTTGCGCTGACGGAGGCGGATCGGACGAAAAAAATTCTGGGTTGTGGCGATGGCCCGGCCAGCTTCAATGCCGAATGGACGGCGCGTGGCGGTTCAGTAATTTCGGTTGATCCGATTTATGAATTCTCAGGCCCACAAATCAGGGAACGTTTTGATGCGGTGATTGATGACATCATCGCCAACGTAGAAGCAACGCAGGATCGTTGGGTGTGGGGATTCCAGCAAAACCCGCAAGGATTACGGGCGAATCGGGTCGCGGCGATGGACCGTTTTTTGGCCGATTATGAGGCAGGTCAAAGCGAAAGGCGGTATCAGGTCGCCGAATTGCCAACCTTGCCTTTCATCAATGGTGCGTTTGATTTGGCCTTGTGTTCGCATCTGCTGTTTTTGTATTCGCACTTGCTCTCGATAGAATTTCATCTGGCGTCGTTACTTGAGTTGTATCGCGTGGCAAAGGAAGTGCGCATTTTTCCATTGTTGGATATGGTTGGAAATAAATCTGAACATCTTGATCCGTTACGCCTCGCACTGGAACAGGAAGGCATTGAAACAGTGGTTGAAAACGTGGATTACGAATTTCAAAAAGGCGGCAATCAAATGCTGCGAGCCTCTTATGAAAAAACTCGACAAACTGATTGATGGAAACAAAGGCTGGGCGGAAGGCTTACGGCAGGAACATCCTGAGTTTTTCTCTTCGCTTTCGCGCCAACAAAATCCCGAATATCTCTGGATCGGTTGTTCTGACAGCCGAATGCCTGCGACGCAACTGGTCGGATTAAAACCCGGTGAAATGTTTGTGCATCGCAACGTTGCCAATGTGGTTGTCCATACCGATCTGAACTGTCTGAGCGTCATGCAATATGCAATTGATGTCTTGCGGGTCAAGCACGTGATCGTGTGTGGGCATTACGGATGCGGCGGCGTAAAAGCAGCCATGAACAATTCCAAGCTGGGATTGATTGATAACTGGCTGCGGCACGTGCAGGACGTGGCCGAAAAATACGAAGCTTCGCTGAGTCAAATCACCGACAAATACAAGCGCTTTGACAAACTGTGTGAACTAAACGTGATTGAGCAAACCATCAATGTCTGTCAAACCACCGTTGTGCAAAGTGCCTGGGCGCGCGGATTGGAATTTGCTGTGCATGGGTTGATCTACAGTTTAGAAGACGGTTTGCTGCGCGATCTGGGGCTGTGCATCACCAACGAAGAGGAGTTGCTCGCCGCGAGAAAAACAGCCCCAGCATTATCGAGTTAACGATCAGCCCATTTGCCAGCCGGTGGGATAGCGCCCCACACCGACAACAATCAAAATAATTACGCCCAACAGGATAAATAAATAGTTGCGGGCGCGAATCGCGGTTGGAGATTGTTTCCACTTCGCCGAAAAATGACCCAGCGCAACAGCCAGCGTGAGCGTTACGGCGTGTTCCCAATGCAATCGGCTCAACCCGCTGGTGGTGGCCGTCCAGATAAATAAAATCAATCCCATCAACCATTGCAAATCCAGACAGCCCATAAAAATCGCCATCAACGTGCGATCCAGTTTGCTGTCTTTTTTCTGCAACCAAGTGACTAAAAATCCCAACAAGGCAATGACGGCAACCAGCACCACGATCCAACGAAAGTGCTGATGGCTTTTCAATAAAATGTCCATGAATCCTCCAGGAAAGTAAAAACGCTTTTTCGTGTTTGCTTCTCAGGTGCGAAGCGATTGTCTTTAATAGCCTACTTTCGCCGTGAATGCCAAGTGATGACGCGTCGAATTGCCATCGTTGCTGAATCATGCTAAGTAAGTTTGCATTCTGAAAACTTTAATTCCCTTTCTTTAGGCTTGAGAGAACGTCGTGCAAAAAACGGACAGAAAAAGCATCGAATGGCAGGTTTTGGTCATAGACGAAAACGTCGAAGAGCGCAAAGCGCTGACGCGCTGTTTATCCAGAGATTATCAGGTGTTTTCCGCTGGCAGCGTCACAGATGCCCTGAAAATATTGGAGCATGAGCAAGTGGATGTGATCCTCTCTGATTTACGCCTGTCCGAAATGACTGGCATAGATCTGTTGATGCGCGTGCGCGTTACGCAACCGGAAGCGATTCGTATTTTGATTACGGAATATGCAGATTTTCAGGACATGGTGAAGCTCATCAACGATGCCGCCGTTTACCAGTTCGTGCCGCGCCCGTGGCATCCCGATCAATTGCTGCTGATGATTCGCCGTGCGCTTGAAAGCCGCGAGCTAGCACGACGACATCGCTATTTGAGCCGGGAGTTGAAATTCGCTGACGCCGTGATGCAACGACAAAACGACGGCATGGCGCGGATGCTGCAACAGAGTTACGAATTCGACAAGCTCGTGTTTGCGAGCGACAAGATGCTGGAGGTTTGTAATCTGGCGCGGCGGGCTGCGACCTCTAATTTGCCGATTTTGATTCAGGGCGAAACCGGCACGGGCAAAGAGTTGATGGCACGCGCGGTGCATTTTTACAGCTCGCGGCGCAACTTCCCTTTTCTAACGCAAAACTGCGGCGCGTTGCCGGATGACCTCTTGCATTCGGAATTGTTCGGCCACAAGCGCGGCGCGTTTACGGGTGCGATCAGTGATCGTTTGGGGCTGTTTCCGGCGGCAGATGGAGGCACGGTGTTTCTGGATGAAATCTCGGAGGTCTCTCCATCGTTTCAAATCAGCCTGTTGCGCTTTTTGCAGGAAGGCGAAGTCAAACCGCTCGGCACCGATCAAACACGGCATTGCGATGTGCGCATCATTGCAGCGTCGAATCGCCCGCTGAAGGAACTGGCAGAAAAAGGGCTATTTCGGCGCGATTTGTACTATCGCCTGAAAGGCGTCGAATTGGAGATTCCGCCACTTCGGGAACGTATCGAAGACATTCCCGTGCTCGCCGATCACCTGGCGCACAAATACGCCGAAAGCATTCATCGCAAAATCCCCGGCATCTCGCACGAAGTCATGCGGCTCTTCAAATCGTTCTCGTGGCCGGGCAATGTGCGCGAATTGGAAAACGAAGTGCGGCGAATGGTCGCACTGGCAGAAAACGGCGAATTCCTTTCCCCCAAACATCTCTCTCACGACTTGCAAAAACTGTTGCCACAAGATCGCGCTGACGATTTGAATGCGTTTTTGAACGGCGGTGGCACGCTCAAGGATTTGGTCGAGCGAATGGAAAAACGCATCGTCACCGAAGCATTGCGCCGCAACAAATGGAACCACAGCAAAGTCGCCCGCGAACTCGGATTGTCGCGCGTTGGCCTTGCCAACAAAATCAAACGCTATCAACTGGATCGGCAAACGCCCTGATTTTGAAGTAACGCGATTTGGCAAATCGCGGTGCTTGTTTGCGGAACGCACGCGATTTGGCAAATCGCGCTACCCTTCTGAAAGGAACCTGCGATGCCAGACCTTGACGAAATCAGCCGCGCCGAATTTGACCGCGCCGAACAAGCACTGGAAACTGCCCTGAACGAAGCGCCGCCATCGTTTAAAGACCTCGGCATCACGCCGCTCGCGCAACAATTGGGATTGACCACTGAACAATTGAACGGGCATTGGTGCAGCCGCTGTCAGGGCATCTGGTTCGGCTACACGCTGGAAACACAATGTCCGGCGTGCGGCAATCGCAACGGATAAAACCTGCAAACTAACTTTGCAGGCGACCCGTAAATTGCAAAGGTGGTTTACAAACTCGAAGCCTGGGTCACTTCCCGTTTCCCGTAAAATCCCCAATAAAATTGCCTTTTCTTCGCCGCATCTGAGTGCGGCACAATGATTGCTCAGCAGATCATCGCTTTCCGTATTTTTTGGATGTCAAAGCTGGAGATAGAACGCTGGCATCCAGGGCTTTAGGTAAAACTCAAAATTTGAAAAAAGGAGACTTGCAATGGCAAACCTGCTGTGGCTTCAGGGCGGTGCTTGTTCAGGCAACACGATGTCGTTCCTGAACGCGGAAGAGCCGAGCGCCTGCGATCTCGTGACCGATTTCGGGATCAATATTCTCTGGCATCCGTCGCTCGGCGTTGAACTCGGAGACAACCTGCAAAAGATTCTGCGCGATTGTGTGTCGGGCGCGATTCCACTCGACATCTTTGTGTTTGAAGGTAGCGTCGTGAACGCGCCGAATGGCACAGGCGAATGGAATCGGTTCGCGGGTCGCCCCATGAAACAATGGGTGCGCGAACTCAGCGATGCCGCGCAATTCGTGGTGGGCGTCGGCGATTGCGCCACGTGGGGCGGCATTCCGGCCACTGCGCCGAACCCCAGTGATTCGCAAGGGCTGCAGTTTCTGAAACGCGAATACGGCGGTTTTCTGGGCAAATCCTTCAAGTCGAAAGCCGGATTGCCCGTCATCAATATTCCCGGATGCCCGGCGCATCCTGATTGGATTACGCAAATCGTCGTGGCCGTGGCAACGGGGCGGGCGGGCGATATTACGCTGGATGAATTCCAACGTCCGAAGACCTTTTTCCAAAGCTTCACGCAAACTGGATGCACCCGCAACATGCATTTTGCCTACAAGGTTTCTTCGACCGAATTCGGGCAACGCAAAGGCTGTTTGTTTTATGACCTCGGCTGTCGCGGCCCGATGACGCATTCGCCGTGCAATCGCATTCTGTGGAACCGCCAATCTTCGAAGACGCGCGCCGGGATGCCGTGCCTGGGTTGCACGGAGCCGGAGTTCCCGTTCTTTGATCTTGCGCCGGGGACTGTTTTCAAGACGCAAACCGTGATGGGCGTGCCGAAGGAAATGCCCGCAGGCGTGGACAAGAAAGGCTATATGGCGCTCACCGCAGCCGCAAAAAATGCTGCGCCTGCATGGGCGGAACAAGACATCTTTGTGGTCTGAGGAAGTCGGAAGAAGTCCAGGAAAGTCTGGGAAAGTCCAGAGAAATTATCTGGGGCTTCCCTAGACTTCTCCAGACTTTCCTAGACTTTCCCAGACTTTTCCAGACTTCTACAATTACAGGAGACAATTATGGCAGTCCAAACTTTGGATATTTCTCCCGTCGGTCGCGTCGAAGGCGATCTGGACGTGAGAGTTGATATTGACAATGGAGTCGTCGTGAATGCGTGGACACAGGCTGAATTATTTCGCGGCTTTGAAATCATCCTGCGCGATAAAGACCCGCAGGCCGGTTTGGTCGTGACGCCGCGCGCGTGCGGCATTTGCGGCGCATCGCATTTGACCTGTGCGGCGTGGGCACTGGATACCGCCTGGCAAGCCGAAGTTCCGCGAAATGCAATCCTGGCTCGCAACCTTGGGCAACTAACAGAAAGCATTCAAAGCCAGCCACGCTATTTTTATGGCTTGTATGCGATTGACCTGACGAACCAAAAATATCGCAAGAGCCCGTATTACGAAGAAGCCTGCAAACGTTTTGCGCCGTTCACGGGCAAATCATACGAACTCGGCGTGACGATTTCCGCCAAACCCGTTGAAATTTACGCGCTGCTCGGTGGGCAATGGCCCCATTCCAGCTACATGGTTCCCGGCGGTGTGATGTGCGCGCCCACGCTGACCGATGTGACACGCGCGTGGTCAATTCTGGAATACTACAAAAAAGACTGGCTGGAAGCGTGCTGGCTCGGCTGTACCCTCGAACGTTACGAAGAAATCAAAACCTACGATGATTTCATGGCGTGGTTGGATGAGAGCCAGGCACACGCGAATTCTGATCTTGGGTTTTATTGGAAAATGGGGCTGGACATTGGCCTCGACAAATACGGCGCGGGGCTGGGCAAATATGTTTCGTGGGGCTACCTGCCGCACGAAGACAAATACAACAAGCCGACGGTTGAAA
>JAEUQN010000218.1:0-301 GCA_016789725.1 Blastocatellia bacterium
GAGACTAGCCATTGCGACGTGATCCCCGCGCAGTCGAATCTTCGCGGCGGTCATCCATGGAGTTGGTGCGATTTGCGGGTTGCTCAACACGATAACCCCTCACGCGGCATTTGTACGCAACTGCAATGACGGCGTGCGCGCGGTGAGCTGTAACGCGGGCTGACACGACGGCGGCGCAACGGTTTTGACGAAGGCCGTGAAGCGTTCGGCAAAGACTTCGTAATCAAATCCCGCCGCGTGATGGCGCAGTGTTTTTTGCTTCCAGGCTTGCGTCTCGAATTGCTCTATCGCGCCCGCCAAT
>JAEUQN010000218.1:311-11096 GCA_016789725.1 Blastocatellia bacterium
TTGCCTGATCAAAGAACAAGCCCGTGCGATTTTCCACGACGGTTTCCGTCGCCCCGCCCGCGCGATACGCGATCACCGGACGCCCGGCAGCATTGGCTTCGAGCGGCGTCAATCCGAAATCCTCTTCGCCCGGAAACAGCAACGCGCGGCAGCGGCTCAGGCAATGTTCGACGACGCGATCCGATTGACGACCGAGGAAGCGCACCGTTGGCCCCGCCATCGCTTCGAGGCGCTGACGATCTGGCCCATCGCCAATCACGATCAAGTTGCGACCAAGCTTCGTGCAGGCTTCGACCGCCAGATCAATGCGTTTGTACGGCACGAGACGCGAGAGCACGAGGTAGTAATCATCCTGCTCATCGCTCGGTTGGAAGCGGTGAAAATCAATCGGCGGCGGAATCACAAGCGCGTCGCGCCGATAAATTTCGCGCACGCGCTCGGCGACTGTGTTTGAATTGCAAACGTAATAATCCGGTTGTTCGGCGGCGCGTTGGTCCCATTGCCGCAAGCCCGCGAGCAGCATTGGCAACACGCGCTCGGTCAGTTTGCCAAAGCCTTCGCGCGCGGCGTAATCGTCGTAACGCCACGCCCAGCGCATCGGTGTGTGGCAGTAACAAATATGCACCGCGCCGCGCCGCGTTCGCACGCCTTTCGCATAGCCGGAACTACTGCTGATAACCAGCTCATACGCCGACAAATCCAGGCTTTCGACTGCGAGTGGATAAAACAAAAAGTAATGACGATTTTTTGTCTTGAGCGCGGGCATCCGTTGCATCCATGACGTGCGCAAATCAACCGTTTTCAGACGTGGCGTCAATCGTTCGCGCAACGTTGCGGTTGTGTACATCGGTGCGCCCGGAAACAGATCGCAAAACGATTCGGCGACACGCTCTGCGCCGCCCATTTGAATGAAGTAATCGTGAACGAGTGCAATTTTGTTGCTCATATTGTGATGTCTAGCCGGACGGGGTGGGGCGTGAGGGCGCGGCGCTCCGCCGCACAAACGTTATGCAAATACTCTTCGAGAGCGTGCCGAAAATGCTCTACTGTAAACCCATTGAGAATCTGTTGCCGCCCATTGGTGGCAAGATTCCAACGCAGTGGCTCGTCCTTGAGCAGGCGAATGATGGCCTCCGTCAAGGCAATTTCGTTACGCGGCGGCACAAGCCAGCCGGTTTCGCCCTGACGAATCAATTCGGGGATGCCGTCCACCGCCGTCGCCAGCACAGGGGTGCCGCTTGCCATCGCCTCCAGCATCGTCAACGGAAACGGATCGGAATGGGAGTTGAGGATGACCAGATCGAGCGCCTGCATCACCGCTGGCACATCATGCCGCGCGCCGAGAAAGCGTACGCGCTCTGCAATGCCGAGCTTATGAGCCGTTTTTTGTAGGCGCGACAGATAGGTGTGATCGTGCTTGAACAGCGGTGCGCCAACAATCAATAACGTCGCCTGTGGCACTTGCGATAGCACGGCAGCAAACGCGCGCAACAGTTCCAGTTGCCCTTTGCGCGGCGTGATCTGCGCGATGATGCCCAGCGCCAACTCTTCTTCCCGCAGCTTCAATTCCTCCCGCACGGCCTCGCGGCCTGCCGGATCAAAATGAAATCTGTCCACCGCAACGCCGTTGTAAATCACGCGCATGGGCGGATGGTGAACGAATAAGCTCAACCGACTGCGAAACCGTTTGATGACGGCGAGCGAAACGCCCAGTAGATGATTGCGCGATGAGCTGAGCGCGATCCAGCGAATCAGGATACTGAAAGGATGGCGCGGCAAGCTGTCGTGAATGTGCCAAACAATCGGCACCCGCAACAACATCGTTGCCAGAAACGCCACCAATCCCGCGCGCACACTGTTGGCGTGAATCAACTCCGGCTGAAACCGTATGACCTGCCTGCGAAAGCGGCGCATCACCTGAGCAAACGACCAGAGATATTGCACCAGCCGATCCACACGCCACGTAAAACGCGCCTGCAATTCGGCTATCGGCTCACAATAGATGCCTTGCGCGTGGGCTTGTTTCCACAACGGTGATAGCGGGGGGCAAAGCAGTAGAGCTTGTGTCGCGGGCTTATCTTTAACATCTTGCAGCAGGGCCAATAGCACGCGCTCTGCGCCGCTAACCTGTCCGGTGTGATTGTAGAAAAGAATTCTCATTGCTGTTTGATGAGTGTCGGCAGCACGGCGAAAAATACAGGTCTCAGCCTCGGCCTCCAATAGATTCCACAAGCTGCATCTGTTCAGCCGCGATGCGATCCCAGGTGTAACGTTTGGATGTCTGCAAAATCGCGGCAGACATTTCTTGCAATCGAGCGGGCGCTTCCCACAGCAACCGCAATTTGTCGTACACCGAGGCCGGATTCATTTCGACAAAGAAGCCATTGACACTGTCTTCGATCAATTCTTCTGTGCCATTGATGCGCGGCGCAAGGATCGGCAACCCGGCGGCGGCGGCCTCTAAGGTCGCCAGCGAGAACGCTTCGTAACGGGTCGGAAACACGAAGACATCGGCCACCGTGTAATAATCCTGTGGACGCGCGGATGTGCCGCAGAAGATGATGCGATCCTGTGCGCCAGCCTGCGCCGCGATTGCGCCAAAGCGTGCTTCGTCACCGCGTCCGACCACGACCAACACCGCATCCGGCACGCGCGCCACCGCGTGAATCGCGTCGGCCAGCCCTTTGCGATCCCAGTCACCACCAACAAACAAACAGCTGAACGCATCCAGTGGCAGTTGCAGTTCCGCGCGCAATCGGCGCTTGGCTTCGGCATTCGCCGCGGGCTTGAAGACGGTGTGATCTACGCCGTTCGGAATCACGGCGAAGCGCTCTGCGGGCAGGCCGTAATACTGCATCAGTTCGCGTTTGACGCCTTCTGAAACGGCAATCACTTTGCGCAGTCTCGGCGACAAGTACGACGCTCGTTCCTGTTCCATAAAGACGCGCTGCGCCAGTTGCTGATAGCCGCGTCGCCATCGTTTCGCCCCACCACGCAAGCCGCCAAAACGATCCGTAAACGCGGCGTGACAGAACTGCGCGACGATCACATCCGCTTCCGTCGCAGCGTTGTTGACGGCCATCGTGACTTCGCAATGTTGCGCGGGTTCGGTGCGCCTGACTTTGCGGCGGAAATTCCAGAGGTGAAACATCTCCGGGCGCAGCAAACTGGGAACTTGAATCCAGGATAGCTGCGCCGCTCTGATCTCACATTTGGTCGCCATTACAACGGTTTCATGCTTGTTTGCCAGACGCTCCAGCACTTCCGCCGAAGCGCGTTCCATGCCGCCGTGCCGATGCACTTGCTGAGCGATATAACCAATTTTCATAATTTCCTTCTCCGCGAAAACAGTAGCGCAACCTCCCGAGGTTGCGGGGTTCTGTGAGGTGTTCATTTGTGTGACAACGCAACCTCGGCAGGTTGCGCTACCATGACTCAAGACGCACTTCGAGCTACGAAGCCTGTAAAAACAGAGCTTCCGTGCCGTTCATTCAATTTTAGGGAAATCAATCAGGCGATCTTGCCAGTGCAAAATCACCGGGGGCAAAGAGCAAGCGCGGCGGTTTCGTTTGCAGGAAAAACGAATAACTCCACCACACCAAAATTAACCGACACGCGCCCGCCAGCAACAACGCCAGTCCCGCGCCAAGCAAGCCGAATAGCGGAATCAACAGCAAGAGCAACACCAGGCTCAGCGCGAGGCCGATGCCCTGCAACAAACTAACAACGCCGGGGCGTTCGAGCGCGAGAAACGGCTGCAACAAAATCGTGAAGGCGCAAGTCAAGATGGCTTCGATGAGCAGTAAACGAAATACTGGCAACGCATGGACGAACTCTGCGCCGTACACAAATCGCAACAAGGATTCTGCGGTCAGCATCAGTGCCATCGCAATCGCTATGACAGCGATCAGCGTGACGCGCAACGCTCGGCCTGTTGTTGCAATGACTTCGGCAACAGAGCGGCCTGCGGTACGCGGAAACAGCACGTTGACGACAGCAGTTGAGAAGACATTCAGGCTGCGCGACAAACTCAGTGCGACGGTGTAAAAACCCATTGCTTCCGGGCTAAGCAATGCGACGACCAACAGCGCATCCGCTTGCAACGACAGATTGACAAGCAAGTCATTGCCGCTTGCACGCCAGCCATACGAAAACAAGCGGCGCGCCGATGATGCGAGTCCTGCAAACACTGGGCGGCACGCGCGCACGTGATGCAACGTGAAGCTCGCGCCGACCAATGAACATGCGGTCAGCGTGGCTATCGCCGCATTGAGTGGCGTCATCGCGCCAAGCCATAACAAGTCGCCGAATCCGATCAACGTCAGCACAGGCGTCAGCACGCGCAACCGGTTGTACAGCCCGAATTCTTCGCGCGCCCGAAAGGCTCCGATGGAGATTTCCGTCAGCATCGCTATGGGCATCAGCGCCATCGTCCATTGCGCAAACCGTACCGCTTCTATTGGGTATTGCGTCATCCAGCGCGGAATGAGAACCAATCCCAACAACGCTGCCACGAAGCTCAACGCCAGCCCCATCCACAACACCGCCGAAAAGAATATGCGTGCTTCAGCAGGCGCGCGTTTGCTGTGATAAATCAACGCCGAAGGCAAACCGCACGTCAGAATCAATGCCAAAAACTGCGGCCACAAAATCATCGCGGAATATGCGCCGCGTCCCGCTGCGCCCAATGTTCGCGCGGTAATGATGCCCGTCGCTATGTTGATGCCGATGATGAAGACATTGACGAACAATGTCTGCGCAGTTGCGGCGATGCCACCGCTGCCAATGAGCAGCGAAAGCCTCTTTGGTCGTAGTTGGGTGATTGCAACCATCATCGTTGGTGAAAATCATCTGGTTCACGCCGCCCCGTGCCCTGTCAACACTGCCGGGATCGTGCGCAGCAGGATGCGGAAGTCCAACGAAAGCGACCAGCGATCAATGTATTCGAGATCAAGTTGCATCCATTGCTCGAAGGATAATTCGCTGCGACCGGATACTTGCCATAAACCTGTAATGCCGGGCTTCACCGAAAAGCGTCGTTTCTGCCACGCTTCGCTCATTCCCAGCGCATCACGCATCGAAAGCGGGCGCGGCCCCACCAAACTCATGTCGCCGAGCACCACGTTCAGCAGTTGCGGCAATTCATCAATGCTGGTTTTGCGCAGGAAGCGACCCAGCGGCGTGATGCGCGGATCGTTTTTGATCTTGAAAATCGGGCCTTCTTTTTCGTTCAGATGTTCGATCTCTTTCATCCGCGCTTCGGCGTCCACGACCATTGTGCGGAACTTGAACAGGCGAAACGGGCGCTTGTGCCAACCCATTCGTTGCTGCACAAAAAGCACTGGCCCCGGCGAGGTCAGCTTGATTGCCAGCGCGACCAATGTCAGCAGCGGCAACAGGCACAGCAACGTCGCACTCGCTACGACAAAATCAAAGACACGTTTGATCTCTGCGCGCCAATCGAAGGCGGGCGCGCTTTGCAGCGACAAAAGCGGCGTGCCTTGAAATTCGAGCGGCTGACTCTTGGCAAAATGCACTGGAAACAAATCCGACAGGACGTGTGTCGTGATGCCTTGTTCTTCAAGGATCGTGACCGCGCGTTCGATTTGTGCGTACTGCGATTTGATTGGCAACGCAATCACAACTTCGTCCACGACCTGGTTAGCGACAAGGCGCGGCAAATCGTCGAGCGTGCCGAGACACGGCTTTTCGGCGAGTTCGTAATAGTTGTACGCCGGGTCACTTTCGACATAACCGAGCAAACGATAGCCGCGTTCAGGGTGCGCGACGATTTGCTCAGCCAAACGCTGCCCGCGTCGCCCGCCGCCAACAATTAACAGCGAAGAGCAGCGGGCTTTCGTTTGGAACAACGCCTTGAGCAAACGCACGCTGACGAGCAAGGCAAAGCTGATTGCGGCGAACGCTGTTGTCGTGCGTGCGTTGATAGTCGGCCAAGCGCCGATGCGCGCGATGAGGAATAACACGAGTGCAGCAACCACGACGGCTTGCGCAATGCGCTTCCATCGCGTCACCCTGCGCAGCCCGGCCTGATACAAGCCTTGCGAGAGCAGCGCAAAATACCAGCCAAGTACGAGCGTGCCGCCGAGGAGCGCGTTTGTGACCTTAATGCGCGCGGAGAAAAAGCCGAGTAATCCGCCTGTCTCTGCTGACGGCGCAACCAGCAAGAGTAAGGTGCAACCGAGCGCGCCGCCGAGCAGTAGCAGATCACAGACCTTGCTGAGCAGGGTCGAAATATGTGTTCGTTGAGTGGTCATAACGTTTACCGAGGTCGTACCAAATCGAACGGATTAAAAAACAATCCAAGGTTGACCAGTTTGATGAAGCGTCCAACTTTTGTGACCGTGTTCGTCGGGACAAGCAGCATATCGCCGGGTTTGAGCATGACATCGTGGCTCAGGTCATCAGTGCGCTTCAGCTTTTTCAAATCCACCACAATGACTTCGGCTTCGTCAGAATTCACTTTGCGAAACAATAAAATCTGTGATGACCGCGCCGACTCCTTGAATCCACCGGCCAACAAAATCGCCTGTAATGCGGTGACCTTCTCGCGCAGTTCGATTTTGCCAGGTTGGGCGACTTCGCCCGCAACGACGAAATACGGTTTCTGAAATTCCTTGAGCAGCAATGTGACTTCGGGGTCTTTTAACCGCGTGCTGGATTTGGTGATGATGAGTTGTTGCGCTTGCGTGAGCGTTAATTCGCCAATCCGAAGCGCCCCCGCGAGGCTCAGCGTGACATAGCCGTCGGGTTGCACCGTCACCGTCTGATTGAACTCCGGCGTCAAGCGATATTGCACTTCAATCACATCGCCGGGATGTAATTGATAACTAGGGCCGGTCAGCAATATTTCCGGCGTTTGCGCGTGTACCGCCAGCGTGAGCAAACACAACAGCCACAGGGGAAAAAGCAAGATGCGGGAAATCATAATTACCTCTACAGTCTGCGATACAACCATTCCGGCACGGGATATTTTCGTTTGTTGAGGATGAAGCCGAAGAACGGCGCTTTCATCAATTCCAGCGTTCGCTGTGCCGATTGAATCTCATCGCGGCGTGTGCGTCCGGCTTCAACGACAAGTGCGATGCCATCCACCAACGGTGCAAGCAATGCGGCAGCGGTTGACATTTTGAGCGAGGGACAATCCAACAGCACGTAATCAAAACTCATTTGCAACGCTTCGAGCGAAGCTTGTCGCAGTTCGGCGTTGCGCTGCCAGATAGCGATATGCGATTCGCGTGGCACCATCGCTTGCGAGGTGTTTTCTTCCAATTCGCCTTCGAGTGTCCATAAATTACGGAGGTCACCACGTTGCTGCTGCAAGGACTGCGCCGCCCCGAATTGCTGCAACCGCGACAGGTTTGCGACCAGAATGCGTTTTTCACTATGACGCGCAAGTTCGGTAGCCAGCGATTTCACGACATACGTCACACCCGCGCGGGGCGTTGGCGATGTGAACGCGACGACTACGCCGTAGTTAGGGCGTACAGATACGGATTGCAGGAGTTGTTGATGTAACGAAAAGTAGTGTTGCATCGCTGATTCCTTCAGATTTTGACTTCCGCAAAGTCGCGCAAATCTTCGCCTTCACGCACCGTGTGCGCGTTGTGTTGTTGCGTTTTCCGTTCCAATCTTTGGTGCGGAACGGTTGCTAAAACAGGCTGTCCCGTTAACGCTTCAAGTTCGCGCGCGGTCAGCACAGTGTCCCGAAATAGTTCTGCACTGACCGCGCTCGCCACGCTGAAAAAGCTCGCCAGGAAAACTCCGAGCGCGAGATTCAGCAGGCGGTCGGGGGAACTGGGTAAAGATGATTGCGTGGGCGCTTCGGCCAGCGATACGTTCGTGATTTTGCGTTGATCCAGCGCGTCTGCAAGCAAGGCTTCGTCGCGTTTGCGGGTGTAAAGCTGGTAATTTTCCGCCAGCGTTTTTACTTGTCGCGCAAGTTCAGAATAAGCATTTGTGCCGTTGTCCAACTTGGCGAGCAAGGCTTCGTATTGCCGCACCTGCTGCGCCAGCGTCGCACGTTTGGCCTGCAACCCGGCCTGTTCGAGTTTGGCTTTTTCCAATTCAGCGATCAGGTTTTGCCGCACCGGGTTCAAATCGGACGATTGCTCGACTGCCGTGTGTTGGCGCGCGTTGTCGAGCGCAATGGACGTGTCTTTGATTTGCTGCTCAAGTTCCTGCACGAGACGGTCGGTCGGCTGAAAGCGGGTCAGCAATTGCGTGCGCCGATTTTGCAATTCGACCAGCATCGTGCTGAGTCGTTCGACCGATTGTTGATACGGCAGCACGCGATTGAGCGTGACGATGCGCGGTGGTTGTTTGGTTAGTTCGCGCGCTGTCGCCTCGATGCGTTTGGTTGCTTCGTTGAGTGCGGTTTCTGTTGCCAGCAAGGTCGCGCGCGCTTCCAGCATCTTGCGCAAGTTCAACTCTTTTTCCTGTTCCAGCGAGACAACATTCAATTTCTGTTGATGGCGACTCAACGCGGCTTCAGCAGCGCGCAATTGGTCTTCGTACTGCGTGACTTGCGTGGCAAAGAATTCGTGTGTGCCGGGCGGGCGATGCACCTGCAAATGCTTTTCCTGATAGAGCGCGGCCACCCGTTGCAACACCGCGTGCGCACGTTCAGGCGTACTGGCAGTGTAACTGACTTCGATCAGGTTCGATTTTTTGATTGGCGCAACCACCAGTGCTTTTTCCAATCGTCGAACCGCTTTTTCTTCGAGCGTTGCTGCACTGTCGGCTTGATTGAAGCGCGAGCGTTCCGCCTGCATTAGATCGTGTTCGCGTACGATTTGTTGCAAGAGATCACGGCTCAGCAACAACTGTATCTCGGAGTTAATGTCTGCTTCGGTAATTTCGGCGGGCGCAGAATCCGACGGGCCATTCGTGCGTTCGGGCGTGACCGGCGCATCCACACGCGCATTGCGCACCAGCAGCTTCATCCGCGATTCGTACTTATTCGGCGGCAGAATCGCAAAGGCGACGGCAATGGCGATGATCGCAGCGAAGATGAACAGCATCAAACGCCAGCGGCGAAACATCACTGCTGCAATGTCACGTAATGAAAGGCTCAGGTTGTTGGCTTCAAGCGTTGTAGTCTTCATAGCAGTTCTTTCGTCCGTAGCGCATCTTTGTCGCGTGGATGGCAGTGTAGCGAAGCCAAAGACGATCTACGGACGACCGTCAGATCAGCATAAAATCTGAATGACTTATTCAATGAGTGCGCCGCAGAGGCTGGAAAATACATACGAGAATCGCCTCACAAACAAAAACGCCAGCCTCACAACGCACGATGAGGCTGGCGCGAATATCGGTAAACAGATGACGGGTTATTTTGTGTCAAGCCACCTGAGAGTAGAGAGTAGTGTGGCCATTAGCGGCAAAGATTTTGTACGGGTGCATTGAACAAATTGTTATCTGACAAACACACTCCGCCGCCACCCGCTGCAATCCTGACGGTGGCTGACGTTCCGCGACTGTTTTTCACCAGGCTATTGCCCTGAGTACCGGAAAGCACTTCTACGCCCTGACCGCCATCAAGTTGCACATTGTCCACAATCGTTTTTCCGCCCACGCCAGACGTAATGCGTACCGTTGAAGACGTAGTGAAGCGGCTTTGATTGACTTCGATATTGCCGAACGAGGCCGCAGCCCCACCCGACTGCAAGGTGATGCTACCGTTGCCGCCAGCAAAGATGCCATCCTTCACTTTCAATCCGGTATCCGCGCTTGGAAGAATCACTGAAACTCCAGCAGGGGCGCTGTAATTGCCCTGACTCATTTCAATGTTCGTCTTTTGCCCGGCCCCGGAAATGGAGATCGCGCCCGCATTGCTGTTGAGACTGGCTTCATCCAGCTTCAGAATCGAATCAGCTCCACCCATGCTGATGGAAATGCCGGTTCCCGCCTGAATGTTGGCATCGCCGAGTACACCAGAGAAATTCGTGCCAGCCGTGAGGCTGACCGCGCCGGTTGCTTCCAGCCCGTTCGGATTCGTCAGGCCAAAGGGGTTGATGAGTTCAAGTTTGCCCGTTGCCCCAAGCGAGATCGAAAGATTTCCCGCACTCGCCCGCAACCGCGATTGCTTGCTAACGAACTCAGCAAAATCCCCCGTAAGATTGACGGCGATAGAGGGGGCAGTCCATGGCGCATCCTCAAATGCGACATTGGTTTTCTCGCTGCTTTGAATGACGAGCGGCCCCGCGAAATTGACGGCCACTTGCTTGACGCCGAAGCCAGCGTTCGGTCCGATTTGAATGGTGCATTTTGTGTTGATGGTCTCTGCCGTCGGCAGCGCTGGGCCAAACTCAATCTTGGTCGGCTGCGTGATGTTGACCACGTTGCCGGGCGAGTTCTCGCACGCCTGCTTCAACTGAGCCGTGGTGCTGATAGTTTGTGCTGCAACAGTATGGCTTAAAGCTACCGCGATAGCTAAACCAACTAGATGATAATTAACTAGCTGGGTGATTTTTTGCCCTTGCTCGGAAAGCCACGACTGATTGTTTCGCATATTCATAAACTTATACTCCTATAGAGTGTTGTTAGACTTAAATAGGAACCTCAAAGCTAGTTCCACCTGGGTTTCAGGGCGTGATTTAGAAGAAGAGCATGACCTATTCAAACAACCCAAGCACAATAGGCAAACACTCTCTCGCCCTACGAGTAATTATCCGAGATAACCTCGCTGTTGGTTAGCTTAGAGCCTGTAATTAACTTTTAGTTGAGTAACTCAACTAGCTTTTTGACAAAGAGAATCGCAAAGGC
>JAEUQN010000219.1 GCA_016789725.1 Blastocatellia bacterium
ATGTTCGCCCGTGTAATTGTCCTTAGCGGATAGTAATGAAGCCAGCGCCAAAAGCATGGAAGAATTGGTTTCTTCCAACTCCTGATGAAGCAGGCGATTAGCTTCCCGAATTTCAGAAGTGATCAAAACGTTCTCAATCACATTAAGAAGAGCGTGGTCGCTAAAGGGTTTGACCAGATAAGCGGCCAAACCTCGCGCAAACAACGCTCGTTGTTCGGCTGGCGTCGCGCTACGCCCCGTCAGCATGACAACGGGTGTGCGGATCGAATTCGTAGCGACTTGTTGGCGGACAAGCAAATCAAAAACCTCTTTGCCTGTCATGTCTCCTAAGGAATAGTCGAGTAAAATTAAATCTACGTGATTCTCTGCAACGATTCTCAAGGCTTCCTGTCCGTCCTGAGCGGCGAGGAAACGATAGCCGGCTCTCTTTAAAACGATCTGCCCGATATAGAGCTGCGACGGATCATCGTCAACCCAGAGAACCTGTTTGTTTGCGTGAGGGTGCATACAGTGGTTCCTGGTTTATGTACGGCTCAGGGGGATACAACCTGACCCGCCTGGATTATAGGGAACTCATCAACATGTCCTGGACAAAACCAGCTATCTATCCCACGACTGGTTTTCCCCTCAGAGCGTTTGGATCGAAATATGTGTAGTGGAGGAATGAACGATATGCAGCAATACTAATCGTATGCAGTTGATACTAAAATCAAAATGTACGTTAGGACTCCGCAACCCCAGTGAATTCAAGGTCACGACGATTGATTCGTTGACCATCCAAACAATCTCCGCAGACCGCTGTGAATCTAACTTACAGGATGGGCAAAGCGAACTCGTAAATCCTGTAGTGCGCAGGGATCTTATCGTTGGTAGAAAGGCAAGAAGGCAAGAAGCCTTATCCATTTTTTAGGGCAGATGGACAAAACCAATCGAATCCTTCTCGAGTTAGTAGGGCACAATGAATTTTAGTAACTAAAGGGGTACTGATAATCAATTCAGCTACCAACGCGGCGGAGTATAGCCAGAGCATTTTCGGGTGGCAAGATAATCTTCAGACCGTTTGTTAAAATCCTTTGCTGAAGCGGCTTTTAACTTAGTAACTGGAAGAAACACTCGAAGGAGCGCGTCTTCTATTTTTTTCCACTTAGTTTTTTTTCGTTGCTTGCAATCGGCAGGTGATTCAGTAAAATGGCGCACGCATAGCACGCGAATATCTAATCAATAAAAGGAGATTGAACTAATGGCCGCTTATGTTATCTGCGAACCGTGTATTGGCACAAAAGACACGGCGTGCGTTGATGTTTGTCCAGTAGATTGTATTCACCCACGCCGCGATGAAGCAGAATTTGAATCCGCCAATATGCTGTTCATCAACCCGGATGAGTGCATTGATTGCGGTGCCTGCCAACCGGCCTGCCCGGTAGAAGCAATCTATCGGGACGAGGACGTGCCGGAAGAATGGCAAAGTTATATTGGACTCAACGCGAATCATTATCAGTAAGAATCTCTGGTGGCGTTCGCCCTTCGCCTGCGCCATCAGACTTCTGCCATCGTATGCTTGAGCAGTTGTTATTAGGCATGGCATTGGTCGTTTGTGTAGTGTTGGTTGGTCGGCGGCTTCGCGCACATCGTGAGGGGAGTTGCCACAGCGCCCACTGCGAATGCGAAGATTCGGGCGTAATGAGGTCCACTGTCAGCCACAAGATAAAGGGCAAATGAGTTTCCCCCCGATTGCCTGGAGCAGCCAATTCATGGCTTAGCTCTGTGCATCAACTCATTAGTTGTTAGCGATCAATTCAGCCCTTTATTGTTTTCTCGCCATATCGAAACGATCAACCCCATTGCCCCACTGACAGTCATCATTTTCAGAAATAAGTAGCACCACATTACGCACTCATGGTTAACCCGTCGGAAATCATTCCATTTACCCCCAGTGTTCCAGCCCAAGTGCCGGAACCAATCGCATTACAAACACGAAACCTGACCCGCTGGTTCGGAGATTTCCTGGCTGTCAATAACCTTCATCTCGAAGTTCGTCGCGGATCATTCTTCGGCTTTCTTGGCCCCAATGGAGCGGGCAAGTCTACAACCATCAAAATGCTGACGGGGTTGCTGGCTCCAAGTGATGGGCAAATCGAATTACTGGGATACGATTTAATGAACGACCCTATTATGGTCAAGCGATTGATTGGCGTGGTGCCGGAAGACCTGAATTTATTTGATCGCTTAACCGGGGCAGAGTATTTGACGTTTGTTGGACGGATGCACGAATTAGAGCGGCACGTAATCGCAGAACGAACGGCTGAATTGTTGCGCGTCATGGAATTAGAAGATAAGCCCAAAGCATTATTGGTTGAATATTCGCACGGCATGCGGAAGAAAATCTCGCTGGCGGCAGCCTTATTACACAACCCACAAATGCTGTTTTTGGATGAGCCGTTTGAAGGAGTAGATGCCGTCGCGGCACGTACAATCAAAAACCTTCTCGAACGGATGCGCGAACGAGGAGTAACCATCTTTTTGACCTCGCATATTTTGGAAATCGTCGAACGGCTTTGCACAGACATTGCCATCATCAATCATGGACGCATCATCGCGTCCGGGCGCTTAGACGAACTGCGTACACAGGCAGGAACCAATCTTGAAGAATATTTTGTGAACCTGGTTGGCGGCGCGCGGCGCATGACGGATACCTTATCTTGGATTGGCTAGGCAGTCCTCGTGATTGGCAATTCAAATCTCAACTCTCACTCCATGTCCCAACTGGCTACTCTTTTCTGGCTTCGCTATACGGTCTTCAAAAACTCGCTGACGACGCGGGGCGAGGTGGCGCGTAAGATTTTAAATGCCCTGCTCCTGCTGTTTCCGCTGCTGCTCAGTGTGGGCATCGGGATCGCCTTATTTGTCGCATTATTGACAGTTGAGCAATTTCGCGGGCCAGTAGTTTCAGGCGGCATGACAACTGTGTTGGCGACATTGTTGTTTCTGATGCTGATTTCGCAATCAACCGGAGCCTCTTCGCATTTTGATCCGCGCCGCTTTGTTCTCTTCCCCATCAAAATGAGCAAACTTTACCTGCTGAACTTGCTGTCGGCATTGGGTGAGTTTTCGATGCTCATGATTTTGCCTTCAATGGCGGGAATGCTCTTGGGATTAGGCTTTGCATATCAGCAACCGCTTGGCGGGCTATTAGCTTTCGTCCTGGCCTTGTTGTGGGTGGATGCATTATTCATTTGTACCGGGATGCTATTTGCCTGGCTGCTGTCGGGTCGCAAACGTAGCCGCGAAATTCTGTTTGCCTTGCTGATTGGGTTCATGACCATTGGCGGCCAATTGCTACCCCGCTTTTTTATCACTCCGTATGGTCAAAGTTTGGTCCATTGGTTGTTGCCATATCGCCACATCATCTCAACGATCTTTGATTGGACACCGATTGGCGTCTGGTCATTTTTTTTCCAACACCTGGCAACAGGTGAAACCGTAGCCGCGTACCTGCAATTGTTGCTCGTTTGTGGAATCTGGCTCATTCTCGCCTTGGGGCTTGGATATGCGCTCTTTTGGCGTTTGGCAACCAGCGCCAGCGCCAGCAGTAGCACCACGCCGAAACAAAGCGACACCGCGAATCCAAAATCATCGAACTTCATGGCTTTGCGGCTGCCATTTGTTTCCGGCCAAATTTCCGCCATCGTAGCCAAAGAACTCCGTTATTTCGGACGGAATCCCGCGACCTACCTGACGATTCTTTCGGCGCTGATCTTCCCGCTCATTTTCTTTCGCTCTGGGCGTACAGGCAGCGGGATTGGTGAAGGACTAGGATGGATGAGCGGGTGGGTCGGCTATGTTTTCCTGATGAATCTGCAATATTTCGCCGGGCTGTTCGCGTATGACGCCGCAGGGTTTCGGCAGTACATGCTGGCTCCGATTAAATGGAGTCGCTTATTGCTGGGGAAAAATATCGCCATCTGGTTCACGGTCACGGTGCAAATCGGGCTGGTTTTATTGGGAGCAGAATTGCTTGACCGAAATCTGACCACTGAAAAAGTTTATGTTGCAGGCTGCTCGTTACTCATCTCTGCGGCAATCTACAGTGTCGTCGGCAATTACGTTTCCATCTATTTCCCGTATCGCGTGCAGTTCGGGGTCCCGGCGAAACGGCGGGAAAACTGGTCGGGCATTTACTTACTGGCCCAATTTGCGTTGTTGGTTGGTGTGATTGGTCTACTTTTACTGCCAGTCGGCGTGGGGTATTGGTTCAAAAGTAAGGGGCTGCTCTATGTGATATTCGCGTTGCTGGCAATTGCGAGTTGGGGAACGTATGTTTGGCTTCTGGAACGACAAGGCAAGTTGCTGGAAGAGCGTCGCTTTGAGATTGCTGAAACGCTGAATCGGAAAACCGAGAAAGTTTGATGAGTCAGCTGTTTATTTTGAAGTGATGGTCAGGACCGAGATTTCCGGCGGCACGCGAAAGCGAACAGGCAAAATACTCGTTCCAATGCCGGGCGTCACAAACAATCGCCGCTCCCCTTCCTCAACAAAGCCAATTGCATATTTATCGCCGTAATCCGAAGGCACGACGCGCCGCCCCAACAACGGCAAATTCACTTGCCCGCCGTGTGTGTGTCCAGCCAGTGTCAAGACGACTTGCGGCGGAAGTTTGAGGAAAATATCCGGCGTGTGCGTGATGGCAAGAATCGGGTCCGGCGAAGTCACACTGCGCATCGTCTTTTCGAGATCATCGTGACGCGTAAAGAAATCTCCCAGCCCCGCCAACCAGAGCGTGCTGCCATTACGTTCCATTCGCACCGCTTCATTCGTAAGCATCCGAATCCCAACACGTTCAAAAGCCCGTGTAACCTGCACCTCTCCCAACCACCAATCGTGATTGCCAAGCACGGCATAAACTCCGTGTGACGCTTTCAAATCTTTCAGAATTTCCACGAAGGTGTCGGGATCGGTGAACTGACCGCCGGGGATCCCCTGAATCACGTAATCACCAAGCAACACGATTAAATCAGGCTGTTGTTCGTTTGCCTGTTGCACCACCTCGCGCAACTTATCCAACGTGATGTGTGGCGCGCCGACGTGTAGATCAGAGAGCGCGACGACCTTGAGAGAAGCAAAACCTGCGGGCCAGTTTGGAATGGCTATCGTTATGGTTTTGACGGTCAACTTATCTGGTTCAATCCAAACGGACCATAGCGTCAGCGGCACCACCAGCAGCAAAATGATACTAATCGCCGGCAAGTAATAGCGCCGCCCCATTCGCCAAACCCGCGTATCGAGCCAGCGCGACCACGCCCGCACACGTCTGAACCGTGAGGTGCTCATCGTGCCAGTTCCTCCGCTTTGTGCAAAAACATCTGATCCAGTTTGTCCTGCTCGCTCCAATAGCGATCAAAGAGCGAATAGTTCTTGCGACCGCGCGCAATGTGTTCGACCCGACGTGTCCAGTCGTGAAGTTTCTGCCGATGCGCGTCCCACGCCTCCTGACTCGACAATGCCTCCACCTGAAACGTCACCCGCGATTCTTCAAACACCGCCCGCCGCCGCGCATAATCGCCGATGACCAGCCGATGCAATCGCTCGTGTTGCCAGAACAGCGATTCCACATCGCCAAGCTTGTTATCGCGCCCCATAACGACGGGCTTGAAAACGCTCAGGCACGGCGACGAAGTTCCGGTCAAATAATGCGTCGCGCCATTGGCCGTCAAGCGGCTGACCATTGAACCGGTCGTCTGTCCCGATTGACGCGTCGGCCACCACGAAGCGTGCGCGCAGGGCATTTGGATTTTCCATCCCTGTTGCGGCGTCAGGCCGTTGTGATCGCGCAGCGCCGCAAAAACTGCTTCTCGGCCTACGCCCTTTTCGTGGCGGCTGAGTTGTTGCAAAGTACAGGCCCGGCGAAGCGCGCTGCCGCTCAATTCCGAACGTTTCGCATCGCCAAAGCAACGCGCAAAATCAAAATCGGCTGCCGTTTTGCACCACCCCTGACTGCGCGCAAAATCATACGCATTCGGCGCAATCAAATCGAATTCCTTGCCAATCGTCAGCCCGTTGGAAATCGTGCGGATACCTTTGACTTTCTCCGCGACCCAATATTGATCGGCAGTTTCCAGCACCCAGGCTTCGTTTGGATCAGCAATTAAAAACGAATTGTGGTAGCGAAATTTTTTGTTGCGATACCCACATGCGCCGCCTTGTCCGTGCCGCGCGATCAAATCGGTGATGAGGTTCAAGGCTTCGCGCGCACAATCCGCACGTTCAAGTGCAAGCCGCAACAAGTCCATCCCGAGAAGACCTGTTTTGGCATACGGTAATTTTGTGAACACCGCTTCGTTGCCAATCACCACGCCGCGCTCATTTGCGCCCATCTCCGCGCCCCACATCCAAAATGGACGGCTCAGCACGACTTCAAAGGTATGCGGAGATTGCGGGATTTCGAGGTAAGTACAGCGCAGCGTGGCCGCATCATGCGAGCGCGCCGGCCAATGCTCAACCATCTGCGCTTCGCCGGGTTCGCGGTCGCTGTTCTTGCCAAACCAAACGGCTCCATCTGTCGTCGCCGTTGCAACGGCTACCATCGTGTCACACATAGGAAAGTTGTCACGCCCCAAATGTTGCAAAACGTAGGGAAGGTAGCAGGGAAAGCGCAGACAGGCAAATCAGCCCGCCAGGTTCCAGGTGTAGTGAATAAAAACGAACCGGTAGCGCCCCGATGAATCAAGATTGAAGCCGCACAAAGATTGATGGCGCGAAGATCAATTGCACAATTCGAACGAGGCTACAGCGGACTCCTGACCGTTGACAACGATAGCCAGTCGATGTGTGCCGGGATAATGCTTGCGCGTAGTCAGATCAGCCGTCGCGTGTTTTTTGCGGAGCAGCTGCACACCCGTACCATAAGTTTTCTCGGCAAGCTGAAAGACCTTCTTTGAGGTTTTACCATTGGCTTTGACGAAATCAATCGTGTATTCCAGCCGCAGTTTGCATTCGTCTGTTCCGCCAACTTGAAGCTCGAAGGAAAACGTCAGGTCTTCGCCTATGGCAATTCGTTCCTGACCCAGTTGGAGTTTTGCCACTTCAACCTGGCCGCTGTCACCAAAGCCGAATAACTTCAATGCGCGTTCGTGCCGCCCTTTCAGCAAGCCTCGGCAAGCGTGTTTGATGATCCAGTCGGTGCGTGGCGAATGCCCGTGCCAGCGTTCGCACAGTCCGATCATCAGTTCGGGATGGTCTTTGGAAATATCGTTCAGGTTATTGGCGACACTTTTGCGCACGTATTCCGATTCGTCGTCTTTCAGCTTTTCCAGCACTGGCAGAATTGGTGTGGGGTCGGCTTTAAATTTCGGCAAGGCCATCGCCCAGGGCAAACGCGGACGACAGCCTTCGCTGGCGAATCGCCGGACATGCGGGTCATCGCTTTCCGCCCATCTCAACATATACGTCATCACATGTTCGGGGTCTTGATGTAGAAAGGGGCGAATGGCGAATTCCGAACTGCCGAAGCGCGTGAAAAATTCCAGCGCAGGCAATGAATGCTCCCAATCTTCCAGCCCGTAAACTTCCACGAATTCGGGAAAGATCAGGCCATCAAACCCTCGGCTTTGTGGCGCAACTTCTTGCAGGGTTTTCAGTGCCTGCGCGTAAGATTTCGGCAGCGTTTGCCCTAAACAAATCGCTGCGTGACGCATTCGGGCTTTGAGTTCTTTCGCTTCCCAAGCATCATCGAAAACCAATGACAGATATTTTGTTCGATCAAATCCGGCTTCAACCTGCGCAATTGCTTCTGCTAATTTCGTCAAGGTTGTGCGCGTGAAAAATAAGTCCTTTAACTTTTCAGCCATAGAGAATGAATAATCCGATCCAGTAAAAGTGGCAGGCGCAAAGAAGCGCGGATTATAGCAGCGCGCCTTTGCCGACTAAAAGACACTCCATTTATTTCGCCTTTCGTCAAGTCGCACAGATACAAAATTTTGCCAAATATTGTTTGTGCATTCACGGGTTTCTCCTGATAATCACCCTCCCACAAACAAATCATCTTTTTGAGTAAAGGAAGATTACGAATGCCTGCCTCAAGTTTGCTTGCACTAATTGACGATATTGCCACTGTTTTGGATGACGTATCGGTGATGACAAAGGTCGCCGCCAAAAAGACTGCGGGAGTGTTGGGAGATGATCTGGCGCTGAACGCCGAACAGGTTTCAGGGGTCAAGCCAGACCGCGAATTTCCGGTGGTGTGGGCAGTAGCGAAAGGTTCATTTATCAACAAGGGCATCCTGGTGCCTGCGGCGTTAGCAATTTCGGCGTTTGCTTCGTGGCTGATTACGCCTTTGTTGATGATCGGCGGAGCGTTCCTTTGTTTTGAGGGCGTGGAAAAACTCCTGCACCCCTTGCTGCACAGCAAAGAAGAAGACCAGCAGCATCACGATGAATTGTTGGCGGCAGTGACGAATGAATCCGTGAGCCTCGTTGACTTTGAAAAAGACAAAATCAAAGGCGCAATTCGCACCGATTTTATCCTTTCGGCGGAAATCATTGTGATCGCCCTCAATACTGTAGCCAATGCGAGCTTTGGCAAGCAGGTTGCCACCTTAGTTGTTCTTTCGATTTTATTCACCGTTGGTGTGTATGGCCTGGTCGCAGGCATCGTGAAACTCGACGACACTGGACTGTACTTGCAACGCAAAGGAGGCGCGTTCAAGGTGCTCGGCACAATGTTTTTGGGGGCCGCGCCATATTTGATGAAGCTGCTTTCGGTGTTGGGAACTGCGGCTATGTTTCTGGTGGGCGGTGGCATTCTGACGCACGGCTGGCCTGCGTTGCACCACTTGATTGAGGGCTTGACGGAAAAGGTAGAGGGGATTGGCGGGATTGGTTTCATCCTCGCTAAAATCATGCCAACGGTGCTGGATGGCGTGGTCGGCGTGCTCGTTGGATTGATCGTTTTAGGAGTGGTGTCAATCTTTAGTCGTCTGTTCAAGAAAGAGAAAAAATAATTACGCGCTCATCGGTTGGGGGAACCATGCATAACAACAAAGCAAGCTTCGGTTTGTTGACACTCACCTGTTTGGTCATCGGTAATATGCTGGGTGCGGGAGTGTTCACGACTTCCGGGTTTGCGTTGGCAGATTTAGGGACTCCACATCGCGTGATGCTGGGTTGGTTGATTGGTGGGCTGATCGCATTGTGCGGCGCACTCAGTTATGGCGGACTCGCGCGACGGATGGCGGAATCGGGCGGCGAGTATTTGTTTCTTTCGCGCTTCATTCACCCGGCGGTCGGTTTTCTGGCGGGCTGGGTTTCGTTGCTCGCGGGATTCACGGGTGCGATTGCGTTTGCGGCGCTGGCCTTTGAGAGTTATATCCCGGCGCGACCGACGTGGCTGCCAGCGGGGGGCCTGGCGATCCTAGCCGTGTTGGTGTTCACAGCCCTGCATGCCTTCCAAATCAATTTGGGCGCAGTCTCGCAAAATCTGATCGTCATTATCAAACTGGTAATGCTGGCTGTTTTCCTGTTCTTTGCCATGCGTGCGCCGATGGCAGGCGGATCAGCCGCACCCACCAGTGAGTTTTCCATCACGGCACTGGCCGGATCGTTGGTGTGGATTTCGCTGAGCTATTCGGGCTTCAACGCGGCAGTGTACGTGGCGGGTGAAGCGCGTGATGCAGTCACCACAGTGCCGCGCGCGTTGTGGTTGGGAACGTTGATTACGATGGCGTTTTATCTGGCCCTGAATGCGATCTTCATGTACTGGCCTGCGCCCAGCGTCGTCGCCGGGCAGGAAGACGTCGCCGCCGTAGCCGCCCAAAGCATCGGAGGCGTCTGGTTAGCATCGTTTGTGCGCGCCATCATTGCGCTGGCGCTATGCACTTCGATTTCAGCAATGCTGATGGCCGGGCCGCGCGTGTATGCGCAAATGGCAGCCGATGGCCTTTTGCCAGGCTTCTTCCGCTTTCAAGGCACAGTCCCCCGCGCCGCCATCTTTTTGCAAGCAGGGCTGGTAATTCTTGTCATCGCGTTTTCCAATCTGAAAGGCTTGCTGAGCTATCTCGGCTTTACGCTGTCACTCTGTGCGGCATTGACGGTCGCATCCTTGTTTGTGCTGCGCCGTCGCGGAGAAAAGATCGTTGCCACCGGCTACCCATTCACACCCGCGATTTATGTCGGGGCCACCCTGTTGTTTGCCGTGCTGGCGGTGCGTCGCAACCCGTGGGAGATTGCAGGCACAGTCATTACTGTGCTCAGCGGCTTGCCTGTCTATTTCCTAATGCGGCGGCAAAAATAAATTTATTCCACCGTCAAGCTCTTCGCCAAATCCCTTGGCTGATCTACATCGCCTCCTCTGCGCGTGGCGATGCGAGGCATCAATAGGAGTAGCATATAGGCTAAGCACCCATCACTATGAATGTTTTAGAAAACCACATATTGTGGGGGTATATTTTGAAGAGCCACACATTGTGTATTATTTCAAGCTACGCTAATATTTCCCCCTTCTTTGATCAACAATTAAATCACGCTTAAATTTCTCATACAGAGCAGCCGATGAGTTCTACAAAAACCATAATTTCTTACAAGCAGGTTATGGAACAAACAGGTTTTTACCACAACGGTAGAGCCACGACCGAACTCATCGAAGCCAAAGAACTCTTCTCACAAAACCAGATCGAAAAGAAAATTAAATATCAGGCTGTCATTGACCAGGAAAAGCTGGGGGCATCGGCAATTTTTGAGCTTTCGGGATCGCCTTGTATTTACTTTAAGCGGCTAGATCAATCGGAGCCAACGGCTGACGAATTAACCGCAATCCATAAAATTGCGTGGAATCAGGGATTGGCCCCAATGCTGTGGGTCGTGACCCCCTCAAAAGTGCTGCTTTACAATTGTTACTCAAAGCCTTCGTCTGATGATACTGCCAATCACTCGCGCCACATCATTGACGTTTTTGAGAGGACAGAAAATGAGTTGAAGCGGCTTAACGAATTC
>JAEUQN010000021.1 GCA_016789725.1 Blastocatellia bacterium
CTTTTCAAAAAAGCTGTGCCATCAGTTGGTTTTTTGGATTTGTTAGCTGAGGTCAGCCCACCCGCAGATAGCTCCAAGCCTCGCCCAACTATAACCCACTTAATCCCATCAGCTCCCAGCGGCAATTTGCGTATTTACGCGCTAGATGTTGGACAAGGCGATAGCTTGTTAGTGATTTCACCGCAAGGGAAAACGGTATTGATTGATGCGGGACCGGTTGAAGCAGGCGATGAAGTCGTCGCGGCTTTAGTCAATCACGGCGTTCGGCAAATTGATTTGTTAATAGCCACGCACCTACACGATGATCACATCGGCGGTATGAAAAAGGTCTTTGAGAAATTTCCTATCGGAAAATTTCTCGGTAACCTTCAAGAATCTTCCAGCATAACGTATGAGAATTTGTTGAGCGAAATTCAAGACAACAAAACGCCATACATCAAAGCCGTGCGTGGGCAATCCATCGAGATCGAACAGTACGTGAAATTCGATGTGTATGGCCCCCCCGATCCCCCCTTTTCTGCCTCTGATATAGAGCAGAGACGCGACGTACAACACGCGAATTCTATTGTGCTGCGCTTGAGCTGTGGTTCCTTTGCGATGCTGTTTACAGGGGATGCAGAATTTGAAACTGAAGATCAATTGATGGACGCCGGAGCAAATTTGCAAGCAAACGTTTTGAAGATAGGACTTCATGGGTTACATAGGGCTACAAGCGATAGATTCCTAATGTCCATTGCCCCACAATTTGCGATTATTTCCGGGGGGGGGAATGTTGCTTCTGGGAACTCTCCGCAATTGACCCTAGATCGTTTACGGTCAGCTAATATCAAAATATTTCGCACTGACCAAAAAGGTGAAATAGAAGTATTTACAGATTGTAAGAGCTATGATGTGAGGTATGCACGATAATCCATACTTAAAATGGATGTGGCCGATGCGCAATGGCTGTAGTCGAACATGTATCTGCCTTGCGACTGACTTTTCTCAGTGACTTGCAATTAAACTTGCCCAATCCGGGGTGTGATACCTGCCTCAGTACCCGCCGCGAAATATCGCAGTAATATCCCGTGAAATCGTAGCTGCCGACACGCCGAGAAAGCGCGCGGCTCTTGCTTTGGTTCCGTGTACCATCATCAAAGAAAAGAGATCAAAATTCTCCACCAAAACCAAGCGGCGGATGAGTGCCGAGAGTTGCCGTTCGGCGTTGTACCTTCTGCGCCCACCCGCGCGCCGATGTGCTACGTGATTTGGCTGCCAAGCCGACCAATGGTTGCTCATTTTTCTTTTTGAGCCTTTCACACTTATTGAGGGACTAACTACGATTGAATAAGTCTGGGCCGCTTCAGCCCCCTCGCCTGGTTCTGGCCCGTCTCGCTGAAAATTGCCCCCCCCCGATTAGAACCTCTTCAGTCAATGGGCTTTTCTCATCTAATGCCCCAGCGTTTCGGCAACCTGGAAAAGCTGATTACGGTGTCAAATAGAATAGCCAGGTAGTGCAAGTCTCTATTCTCTGCGAGCAGCCTTTTGAAATCCCGCCCAATTTGCATGCGGCTCACGTCCAACTCATCGGCGAGACGCGTTTGCCAGCCTCTTGGATTCCTTCTCATTGTAACGAACTCTTCCGCAACTCGCAGAAACCGCATCTCCACGACGAAACGGCGGATCGCCGCCTGTTGCTGTCGCTCCGCATTGTGTCGGCGTCGCCCACCAGCCCGCCGATAGACCTTTTCGGGCGGCAAATATTTTTGCCAGTTTGTAACATGCATATAGTTTCCATTTATCGGATTGAGTCGCTTCAGCGCACAAAGTAAATTCTGAGCCGCTTCAGGAGCCACTTTAGGAACTTCTTCAGCCGAGCCGCCAAAACCATCGCGTATCTTCGCCGCCAAAATAACCGCCGATTTTCACTGATTTTGCGCCAATGCTTTTCTTGGCACGCTTCAACGTGGTCAGGGAAATGCCATCTTCTTGCGCCCACCGGTGAATATCCTCTACCCAGCGCGGTTGCTGAAGGAGATCGCGTAGCCACTGCGCTGCAAAGGCGCGCGGTGACGGTTTCTTGGCCTGAACAGGCTCACAATCTTGTTCGGTGGAGGCATCTTCGCTCGCTTGCGCAACTTCAGGTTTATTCAAGGTTTCAGCGGGCATCTGTGCTTGAAGCGCTTCCGCTTGTAACCGGGCAAGGAGTTGCGAACTGGCACGGATATTGAATTGGCCTTCCGCGACCGCGTCGCCACGCTGAATCGCTTCTTCCAGGGTGGCGTCCGGGATGTTGTCAAGTATTAGCACAATGCGCCAGCAGGCATTGCCATCGCGCAAATGGTCAAGCAAGCGTTGATATGGATCGTTTGCAAAGACAGAGGTTGGATTGTAGTTAGTATCGTTCATTTCTTCGTGACCTTTCAAAATGGGTACGGCTGCCGACATAAATTGCAGCTTCCGTCCGCTTGAAAGTAATCGCCGCAACGCTTGCAGTTGCCTGCAAAGATCGTGGCCAGGTGGTTAGTTAGTTTTGTGGTCATCGGCGCAATGCCGGGCATTACAAGCGGCTGGGGCGCAGTGGCTACGACTTCAATTGGCGCGGTGATTGGCTCAAGTGGGAGCAGATAATCTGCCAAGTCCCAACCATTGGCTTTTTGCTCTGCCGTCAATTCAGTTTCGAGCAAATCACTTACATGAACATCCAGACCTTGCACGCGCGCTTCGGTTGCGACTTTCGACCAAGCCTTGAAACCATCAGTGTCAGGAAACAGGATGATGCGCTGCTGTGCGTATCTGCTGAGCTTTTCAACGGTCAGGTTTGCTTTTCCGAAGCAGGCGAGCCAAACATATTCCGGCAACTCCAAAGACGAAATAACGGCGGTCTTTTGAGCTTCTACAATGCCGATGATTGACGAATTATCAGTCAATAAATGCTCGCCGAAATAACCACGCCGATAATCAAAGTCTTCAGGCAAGATGCCTTGCCTCTTCAAAACTGCGTGCATCCAGTCTTTCGCGTAAACCCCATCAGTCTTAATCCGTTTGCCCGTTCCGGCGTTGTAACGAATCATTTGCGCCGTGTTAATCCGTCCGCATTGGTCAATGAACCAAAAGACCGTCAGGCCTTTATAGTCACCAACACAGTAACGCTCGCAAACATCCATCACGTTGGCGCGGTCGTACCTGCTCAAAAGGAATTTGACGAAGGCGTTGCGCTCTACATTGGCAAGCGATTGCTCAAGGTATTGCATTGGAATTTCGCCCAACGTAGCAGGTTTCGGTTGCTGGCGTTGTTTCGTCTTAGTCCGTGCTGGTCGTGGCGTCCAGGTGAAAGAGGATCGCGCATCAAAATATTCCTTCGGCGTCAGGTGATACCCACACTTCGATTCACGATTGCAACGTCCGACCTCTGGCGCAATGTGTTCGCCGGATTCGTCAACGTAACGGGCGAAAGCGTGCAAGTGACCACATGCGGGACAGGTCACGCGACTGGATTTTGACTTGTACGGTTCAAGTTGAAGCATCGTTTTTTGGCTTACCGCAGTTTCCGCACCCCCTATAATGACTGCGGAAACTGCGGTAACAATAAGCCTGTTATTTATCAACCGCTTACAAGGATTCCGCAAAAATACAAAAAATGACCACTGCGGAAACTTTTCAGGGCTTTCCGCAGCTTCCGCAGCTTCCGCAATTACTCGTTTGCGGAATCAAGGGGGAGTGAGGAAACTGCGGTTTCGAGTGTGAACGGACGATATGCGCCGCGCTTTCCTTTAACCAGATGTCCGTTGCTGAGAGCTTGCGCCAACAAGCTTTCCACCTGGCGCTCTTTCGCCGTATCCGCCATCACTAGCACAATCTCTTTTTTCGTCATTTCCGTTGTGACTTTTTCTCGTAACACGTCATAGGACGATTTACCGGTGACGAGTTTCAGTTCCTGAAACCAGCGCGAACTATCCAGTTGTAGTTTCGTTTCAAATTCTGGTTTCCCTTTGGCCTTTGCCAGCGTGAGCGTGGTGATATTGGTGGCCTTGTCTACGTCCAGCGTCCAGACGGCGCGCGCAGACGCCGCTGATGAGCTTGCGCCGCGCCCCAGATACATTTTGTCAGGGGTTGAGCCTTCTTCGGATTGCCGCTTGCCGATGTGATGCGTAACCAAAATCGTGGCTTCAGCCTGGCGCGCGAGCTTTTGCAGCGGTCGCCAAACACGGCGGTTTTGTTCGGCGTTGTCATTTTCGTTGAAGACGTGAAACAGTGAGGCCATCGTGTCGAGGATAATCAAATCCGGCTTAATGCGCTGGACTTCCGCTTGCAAGGCGAGAAAGTGTTCCGGGATTGTTAGAGACAAAGGCTGCTCGTCAATCTCGCAATCGCAAATCAGGTGGAGTTGCTGTCTGACCGCCTGTTGTTCGCCGCTGGAAAAATCTTTGATGAGCCACTGCAAATCTGACTTAAGCCGTGACGCGCGGGTTTCGCCGTCCACAAACAAAACCTTGCGCGACTTGCCCGCTTCGACCAGAGCAGAGAAGGCTTTCCCAACGCTGAGCGAAAGTGCGGCATTCAACGCCAGCGTTGTCTTGCCCGCGTTCGGACGCGCGACGATTAAGCCCACTTCGCCGCGTTGGAGTTCAAAGGCGATGCGCTCGCCTTCGGTATAGTTCCGCTCAAAGAAACTGCCACAACTTAATGCGAGCGGGGATGTCTCAGGTTCGCTGCTCTCTGGCGTTGGGATTGCTTCAAGCTTTTGCACATGTTCGCGGACTTTCTGCGCTCGTGTGGAGAGTTGGGGTTGTGTTGTCATTTCGCCTCCCCGCTTTCCGCGATGGTTTTACTGACCAGTTCCGCGCCTCCGAATGAATCCACGCGCCAGACGCCAGCCTTGACCAATGTTTCGCGCGTGAGGGGATCACGCGCGAAATGGTCTATGTCCAATTGAATAAGGTTGAATGGTTTGGGATTCATCGGCCTACCTCCACTTTTGGGACCCGTGCTGAATATGCGCAACGCATACAAAGCCTGGCGATTAGTACCGGCGCAGCGGGCGTCAGAAGTGTAGAGAAGAGTTGAAGGTTTCTTGATACAGCATAGCAGCGTGAGCAGGTTTGCGCTTGCTGAAATGTGCCACTGGGATTATTATCAAAGTCGAATTGAGTTAGATTTATTAAAGGCGTCCGTGTTGCAAGCACGGGCGCTTTTGCTTGTAGATTCATTGTTCATGTTTCCTCGTTGGCGGGAGTGGCTGGCTGAGATAAACTCAGATCGCCACGCTCGCGTGGTTGTAGGGGATGCCGGTTGTGATTGCGTTCGATCTTGGTCGGTCCGTACGCTTTCGTAACCGGCGTTTCGTTTATACGGCAGCACCGCGAGATTCCTGTGCGCCGGTTTGTTGTTCCATCGTTTTTTCGATGAGATCAAGGTTGATCCGCAAAGTTTTTCCAAATTTCACGACGGCACCGGGGAACGGGAACTGCTTCTCCCGTATGTCGCGGTAAAGACCTTGCTTGCTTCGCCCCAGCTTCGGGGCTGCTTCTTCCACTGAAATAAGTCGAAAATTTTCATTCATGCATTTCTATCCCAATTGAAAATGATCCACCCTTCTTAATTAAGGGCTGCCCTGTTTGGGGCAGGTTCAGTGTACTTGATTTGCACCCAGCGTCAATATGGAAAAGTCCTTTCAAGTCAAATAGTTACGATAGAAAATAAGTTGCTATTTTTGTGTCCTAGCTGTGACAGAAATTAGGTTACTATTTTCCTGTCGCAGTTCGCAGGAGGATTTCTGCTTGAAATTTCAGGTCTGCTAAACTCAGATCAAATGACTTCAATTTACGATACAACTCTCTTGTTTTAGTAGATGGTGTTTTGTCTCCCGGAATCACAATTTTTGCGATATTTTCAACTGTTTTGTGCCTGACTTGGCAATATGCGCTAATTACTTTCTCTTCCAAATTTTGCTTTTCTTTTTCAAGCTCCTCATTTTGTTCATCTTTCTTCTTCGGTGGACGCCCCCTACCTTTGAAATAATCGTCAAAAGTGGAAAGCCAATAATCAAGGACACGGTGACTCATACTTCTTAGTGCATCCTTACTTGGCTTTGGAGGTGCAACTTCCTCATCTTCTGCCGTCGCAAATGTATGATAGATGCTTTGCGTTGATAGGGTTTGCGATGCAGCTACTAAGATACACAATATGTGCCATACGGCCCCTGGCAGGTGTTCAAAAACAAGCTGCGCTGAGAACTTTGCTTGTTGTTCGATAACCTCATGGGAAACCTTTTCTCCTTTTGCCAAATACTCGTAAGATTCTCTAAGTATTTCGGTGACGGCATCGTGGTCGTATGTGTGCAGCAATACCCCTTCAGCTATTGTTGAGGCAATCCGAAGTTGGTACGCTCGGTCATTAGATTGGATTGGAGACGGCCATAGACTCCTGAGCCTTTCGATAGAATCACGCATTACGACTTGCTCGAACTCCTCCCTCGGTTGGAGCAATTCATTGATCTGTGTTTCGGATGCCCCCTGGATTTGCGCCAACCTTGGGAGCGAAAACCATACCGACTCAGCGACAAGTTCGTAAACCATAAGGTTTATCTTCTCTCTCGCATGTTGCCTAAAGTAGAGAATGGCCCCCCGGCTCCGCTCTTCCGTATTCACAATTGATTTTGTAGAACCTTTTTCTAATTTCTTATATGAGGTAAGCGTAATAGGTGATGACTCGATAGGCTCGGACTTCACTTGTTCTTGTCCGTATTTTTCAAATGAAGAAATAACTCCACTAAGAACATCTCGAATTGTAATTTCGTTTAGCGATAACAGTTCATTAGCGAGATGATTTACTAGATGTTCAGTATTTCGTTTTATTATTTCTCGCATTTTATTCCGCTCAACAAAATTGATCGGTATTTCTTTCTTTTGGCGTACCATCTCATCCCCTTTCGGATGTTCCTTTCAATAGTGACTGGCTTGCCACCCGCGTGAAAGGATCGCAGGCGTCCCGAAGTTCATGAGGCTTCGGTTAGGCAAGCCAGAATTTAGAGGCTGTGTGCGGTGGGTGTGCGAACACAGTCAAAGTAGCTTGATCGCACACAAACCAAATGCACATTGATGATGAGATTATAGTAACGAAATAAGACAGGATGTAGCTAAGTAAAACTAACTAAAAGTGATGCGGTGGAATTCGTAATTAGAAGGTCATCGGTTCAAATCCGATAGTCGGCTCCAGTTCCTTCCTTCGCTTTTCCCTTCGCAATTTATTTTGTCACCTGGCCTTGGCTGGACTTCCGGTGCTGTGGCAAGTATGATGCGCGCGATGTTCATCCGACACGACAGCGTTATCTTTTCCCAACACACTTTTCCGTGTTGTTGTTGCTTGCCCTGTTGTTGTCGCTAATCAATTTCCCCCTCGCACTTTTCCCCTTCGACAACATTTCAAATACACCCAAAGGAGATCAAAGTTATGTCTATTCGCATTGGAGATGAAGCACCGAATTTCACCGCAGAAACGACTGAAGGTACTGTTAACTTTCACGAATGGCTCGGCACAGGCTGGGGCGTGTTGTTTTCGCATCCGCGCGATTACACACCCGTTTGCACGACGGAGTTGGGAGCAGCGGCTCGGCTTAAACCTGAGTTTGAAAAGCGCAATGTCAGAATCATTGGCTTGAGCGTTGATCCGCTGTCCGATCACCTGGGCTGGACGAAAGATATTGAGGAAACGCAAAACTGCACGATGAATTTTCCGATGATTGCCGACCCGGATAAAACGGTTGCCAATCTTTACGAAATGATTCACCCAAACGCGAGCGATACCTTTACCGTACGTTCGGTATTTGTGATTGGCCCCGACAAAAAGATCAAACTGACCCTGACCTATCCGGCCAGTACCGGGCGTAACTTTGCTGAGATTTTGCGCGTCATTGATTCGCTGCAATTGACGGCCAGGCATCAGGTCGCTACGCCTGTGAATTGGCAACAGGGCGACGATGTCATCATTGTTCCGGCGTTATCGGATGATGCGGCCAAAGAGAAATTCCCGGAAGGCTGGACGACCGTAAAGCCGTATTTGCGCGTGGTGAAACAACCGAGCTAAGAAGAAGGGATGGGGAACTGGAGATAGGGAGAGAAGAGTCGCCCCATCTCCCACTCTCCTTATCTCTCCATCTCTCTATCCCCGCTGCCGCTTCCACAGCACGCAAACAAAGAATCCTTCACACCCTTGTTGATGCGGAAAGGTGCGCGCACCAAATGTTGCTGTCATCAACCCTGTCGGATCAATTTCCAGTTCTGTCAATTGTTCACGCGTCACATCACTGAATTCAGGATGCGTCGTGCAAAACGCCGCAATCACTTCTTCCCCTTCTTCAGGCTCCGTCGAACAAACAGAATAGGCGAGCAAGCCGCCTGATTGCACTTGGGTGGCAGCATTCGCCAACAATTGTTTTTGTAGCTCCGCCAATTCTGTAATCCTGGTTTCTGTCATTCGCCACTTGATTTCAGGGTGACGTTGTAACGTTCCTAGCCCTGAACACGGCGCATCAAGCAAGACCAAATCGAATTGAGCGTCTGTTGCAAACGGCAACGACTGTGTTGCGTCCAGTCGCAGCAAGTTGAGGTTAGAAATCTTCGCCCGCGCGGCTAATTCCCGCATGGTTTGCAACCGATGTGCATACAAATCGCCCGCCACAAGCAACGCGTCTTTGGGCAGCAGGGAAGCGAGCAACGAGGTCTTGCTGCCTGGCGCAGCGCAAAGATCAAGCAATTTTGGATTTTGGATTTTGGATTTTGGATTGTTGGCTAACAGATGAGCAACGAGTTGCGAGGCTTCGTCTTGCAAATAAATCCACCCTTGTTGAATTGGCTCCGTCTTGCCAGAGAGGCTTCCGGTTTCAACCACCATCGCATTGGGCGTAAGCGTGGTATTGCGGAATTGAATGTGATGGTTGGCGAGCCATTCGCGTGTGAGAGCTTCGGCTTGCACGCGCGGATTGAAGCGAAAGGCTGTCAACGGTGCGTGATTATTGGCGATGGCAAGCTGCCGCGTTTCTTCTTGGCCTGTGCGATTGCTCCAACGTTGCAACAACCATTTCGGATGTGAGGTCTCGACGCTGAGTTTTTCCAGCGGGTCACGGAGGTTGCCGTACAGTTGCGCGAAGGCCGTTTTGTCGGTGCGTTGCGCCGCCCGCAACACGGCATTCACCATCGGAGCAGCACTGTGTTTTTTGTGCAGCTTGACCAAATTAACAGATTCATTGATGGCTGCGTGTGGTGGAATGCGGTCGAGGAATTGAAGTTGGTAAAGTCCAATGCGCAGGGCAAGGATAACTTCGAGATCAAGCTTCGCCAGCTTGCGTTTAGTGAAATGCTCAATGAAAAAATCTAATTGCGCCTGCCACCGTAAAACGCCGAGCGTCAATTCCTGCGCCAGAGCGTGATCGGCAGAAGAAAGATGGTCATAGCGAGTGGACGTCAATAAATGGCTGGCATAGGCGTTTTCGCTTGCGACGCGCGTGAGAATTTCAAACGCAGCAGTTCGGGCCGGAGCAACTTTCATCCGAGCCTCGTTCCCGCTTGTAACTTGGCACCATTCAGCCAATCGCGCGCAGGCATCGCACGTTTCCCCGCCGGTAATACTTCTGTCACGCGCAATTGCGAATGCCCACCACAAGCAACCACAAAACTATCCTTCAGCACTTCTATGACCGTCCCCGCTTCGACACGTTGCAGGCTTTCCTCCGCTACGCAATTCGTAATTTCCAGCTTCTGCCCTTGCACGAAACTATAGCAACCCGGAAATGGGGTGAAGCCACGCATTCGATTGCGAATTTGCAGGGCCAGCATTGTCCAATTCACTTGCCCGTCCTCACGTTTGAGAATCGGTGCGTACGTGGCCTCGTCATTGTTTTGTGGGATTGGCTGCAACTCGCCGCGTTCGAGCTTGGTAAGCGTTTCAATCAATAAAGACGCGCCTATCTCAGCCAAGCGCGCCGTCAATGTAGGTGTGCGTTCGTCTGCGCCAATCGGCGTGCGCCCTTGCAACAACATTGCGCCTGTGTCCAGGCCTTCGTCCATTTGCATGATTGTGACACCCGTTTCCGTTTCGCCATTTGCAATCGCCCAATTGATCGGAGCCGCACCGCGCAGTTTCGGCAATAACGACGAATGCACATTGATGCAGCCAAACTTCGGCGCACTCAACATCCAGCCGGGCAGGATGCGTCCATAGGCAGCAACGATGCCCGCATCTACGCTTTTGAATAAAAGCTCAAACTCGGCGCGCGCATCATCATTACGGATTTTAGTTGGCTGATAAATCGGAATGTTATGTTCCTGAGCGATAACTTTTACTGGCGGTGGCGTGATGATTTGCTTGCGCCCGACAGGCTTGTCCGGTTGCGTGAAGACCGCATGAATATTGTGTCCGGCGGCGAGCAAAGCTTTGAGCGAAGGCACGGCAAATTCCGGCGTACCCATAAAAATCAGGTTCATAATTCAGGAAGATATTTGGCCGATGGATTCCAGTTTTGTCAGCCATTTGTTGAAGTGTGGGCATTCGGCACGGATGGCATCCAATCCAACATTTTGAATAATAGAAATTCCATGTCCTGTTTTTTTGTAGTCAGGGATAAGTTTTTTGATTCTTCTGGAAGGAGCCGTATCAGGGTGGTCGTTGATTTCTTCAGGGGAAGATCGCTGTGCTTTCACTGCTTGCAATTCTGTTAGCATATCCTGCCGATCCGTTTGGGTTGCCAGTTCTTCGGGGCGCACAAACATCATGGCCTCGAATTCATGCAGAGAAAAGTACGGAAAGAGCCGTTCGTCTTTAACCTTTTGTGCCACCCACGCTTCTAACTCAAGAACTTTTTGATAACAATCCCCAGCTTCCGGTTTGGGGAAGTCTTTATGCAAACCGTAGTAATCGAAAAAGGTTGTAACTAAGGCCGCATTACGATCATTGAGTAACTGCTTGAGTACTGGGTTGACCTTTCCCCACGAAACTCTTCCGCCTTTGAAATCCGCTGCATCCTGTACTTTACGAGTGTGAATAATCGTGGCTTGTGGAAAGACATTGAAGGGCAATAGGTAGGGCGTAAGGATACGCTTAACAAAAAGCTCTTCTGTCTGTCCTTCGACTAAAACCAAAACTCGCGTCACAAGTTAAGGCCTCCCGCCAATTACATTCATTTCCCAAATCTCGCCCAAACTATAATCTTCCATCCACCCTTCCAGTTCTTTCGAGTTGAGTCGTTTGAACATAGACGCATCTTTTTCCTGGTCTACTACAATGACTTCTTCCGGGAAGAGTTGGCTGACCATCGAAACGGATTGCGTTGAGATGATGACTTGGGACTTAGTCGCCACGCTACGAATCATCTCGACTAACAATCCGATTGCCGCAGGATGTAAGCCAAGTTCTGGCTCATCAATGATGATTAGTTTAGGTGGGTTAGGTTGAAGTAATAATGTCGTTAGGCAAATGAGCCGAAGCGTGCCGTCCGAAAGCTGAGAAATGTCAAACTCCTCTTCAGCGTTTTTATGCTGCCAGCGTAAGCGTATTCGCTGGGCATTTTCTGGCATTGGATTAAGGATGAAATCAGCCAAAAAAGGTGCTACTAATTGAACTGTTTGCAGAATACGTTTGTAAGAGGTCTGATGATGATTCTTCAGAAGATAGAGAAACGACGCTAAGTTTCGAGCATCAGATTTGAGTTTATGATTGTCATAAATATCAGCATTTTGCTTAACACGGGCTTCAGGAGTTGTATCTTGAAAGTGATAAAGTTCTAAATCTTGGAAGAGGCTGTAGGCGTTATCTACAATTACGCCATGGTCATACATATCCTTTAACCCTGCTTCTTCCTTGCCCTTACCAGAACCAAGTATAGTTGGCTCGGCAAATTCATGATCCCAACAGACTTCCTCAGCTATTACCAGTTTATTTGGAGCCGCAGGTACAAGTTTTATGCCATATCCTTCAGTTGTTTTATTACCAAACTGTAGCCTAAGCTCTATTTGATTCGTTACCTTTGGGCCAAAATTAAGAAGAAAATCCGCCCCCCCTGATTGGGCAACGAACAATTGGAGCCTTTCATTTACCAGCCTACTGAGCAACTTGAAAACAGATAGAAAATTTGATTTCCCTGCACCATTCGCACCAATCAGCACATTGAGATCGCCAAGCTCAAAGTCTCGTAATTCTCGAATTGATTTGTAACCAGTGACGGTAATGCGTTCCAACGTGCGCATAATAACTACTCCCACTCGCCCAATTTGATTTTCTTCTTAATCTTCCGCTTGATTAAATCGCGTCTGAGGGGGCTGAGGTGTTCGATGAAGACGTGGCCGTCAATGTGTTCTTTTTCGTGCAGCACACAGCGTGCGGCTAATCCGTTTACTTCAAACGTGTATTCTTTGCCGTTAATATCTATAGCTTGGACGGTGACGATTTCAGGGCGTTCGACTTCAAAGTAGATGCCAGGGAAGCTCAGACAGCCTTCTTCGCTGACGATGCTGCCTTTGGTTTCGACGATTTGCGGATTGATGACGACGAGTCTGTCTTGTTTGTCCTTGCCGCTGCTGACATCCATCACAAAGAGTTTTTTTGAGAGCGCGACTTGTGGCGCGGCCAACCCCACGCCTTTGGCCTGGTACATCGTACCAAACATTTCCTCCACAAATTTCGCCAATTCGCCGTCAATGTTGGTAATCTCTTCGCCTTCTTTTTGCAGGACTGGATCACCGTATTTCACAATCTTTAAGCTCATTCAGACTCTCTTTCTTCGTCCTCAGGCTTTGCACCAAAGCGGACGCGCGCATAAATTTCTGCCAGTGTAAAACGGGCATTGACCGACGCTAAAAATACTTCTTGCTCTGGGTCAGTATAGATTTCTTTTTGCCACGGCTCGCCTGCGGCAGCGTGACGATAGACTTCGACTTGATAGTGCGTTTGCTCAATCATCACATACTCGCGCAAGCTCGGTAGAAATTGATACTCGCGCATTTTTTCAAAACGATCTGTCCGTTGCGTTCGTTTGGAAAGGACTTCAACTAACAAAACCGGATTTTCCGCAATGTATTCGTCCTCTTCCTCAATTTCAGCGAGTTCATCACACGCCACAACGACATCCGGGTAATAATACACTTCGGGGTTAACGTGAACTTTGACATCCGAAGTGAAGGCTTCGCACGACGGCCCGCGTTGAGCAACCTGGTGATTGAGCGCCGCACCGAAATCATCGGCAATGCGATTGTGATTTTTTGTGTCGCCTGCCATCGCATAAATTTGCCCGGAGACATATTCGTGCCGGATAGGGCTGGTTTTCTCGAAGGCTAAATAGTCTTCCACCGTCCAATAGGTTTTGACTTTGGCAAGCCCCATCACTCAATACTCCTTGATCTGCGCTTGATAGCCGTCAAAATTTCGCTTCATTTCCTTGAGCGAATCGCCGCCGAATTTTTCGCGCATCGCGCGCGCCAACACAATGGCGACCATCGCTTCGCCAATCACGCCAGCAGCGGGAACGGCGGTGACATCTGAACGCTCAAAGTCAGATTCTTCAGGTTGTTTGGTTTCAATGTTGACGCTCTTGAGTCGTTTGCGCAGCGTGGCAATGGGCTTCAAATAGCCGCGCACGCGCAGTTCTTCGCCGTTTGTCATCCCGCCTTCCAATCCGCCCGCGCGATTCGAGCTGCGACCGAAGCCTTCTTCGTCGTAATCAATTTCGTCGTGAACCTGCGAGCCGGGCAACGTGGCGTTCGCTACGCCGTCGCCGATTTCGACGGCCTTGACAGCGTGAATGGACATCACGGCTTGCGCGAGTTGACCATCAAGTTTGACTGCCCAACTCGTGTGCGAGCCGAGGCCGGGAATCAGGCCGTGCGCGACGACTTCAAAAATGCCGCCGAGGGTGTCGCCGTCTTTTTGCGCGTCGTCAATGCGCGCGATCATTTGGGCTTCGATTGCGTTGTCGGTGACGCGCAACACGTCGTTGTCGTAAATGGCTTTGATTGTTTCCCAGTTGACAGTTTGCTGGGCAATCGAAAGCTCGCCGAGCGCGATAACGTGGCTCGCCAGCTCAGTGCCAAATTCCAAGAGTAGCGATTTTGCCAGTGCGCCGACCGCAACGCGCATCGTGGTTTCGCGGGCGCTTGCACGTTCGAGGATGTCACGCAAATCGCGGCGATCATATTTCATTCCACCGACCAAATCAGCGTGACCGGGACGCGGACGCGTGACTGTGCGGGGCCGCTCCAACGGGCCGTCTGGCTTTTCTGCTGCCATCACTTCCAGCCAGTTTTTGAAATCTCTGTTTTCAACCATCAGCGCGATGGGCGAGCCGAGTGTTTCGCCGTGCCGCACGCCGGACAGAATTTGCACGGTGTCGGTTTCGATCTTCATCCGCCCGCCGCGCCCGTAGCCCTGTTGCCGTCGCCACAATTCGTGATTGATAAAATCCTGATTGATCGGCAATCCGGCGGGTAAGCCTTCAATCGTTGCGATCAACGCGCGCCCGTGCGATTCGCCTGTAGTGGTAAACGTAAAATTCATAAGGACGAAGTATAGAGACTTTTGTAACGATCCGGCAACCAACATTGCATCATCCGGCGCTTGCTTGCATAATTCCGGCTGTAAAATTCATCTCGCAATAAAAGGAACTATTGAATGTCTGAATCGCCTTTTCATCATATCCAACAGGCTCCGCCTGATCCGATTATTGGCTTGACCGAAGCCTTCAATAACGACACGACCGCCACCAAAGTCAATTTGGGCGTCGGCGTGTATCAAGATGCCAATGGCAAAGTGCCAGTGCTGAAAGTTGTGCGCGAAGCTGAAGCGCGATATTACGCCAGCGAAACGACCAAAACATATTTGCCGATTGACGGCCTCGCTTCATACAACAAAGAAGTGCAAAAGCTGTTGTTTGGCGCAGATTCGCAAGCCATTGCCGAAGGCCGTGCGGTTACAGTGCAAGGCGTGGGCGGCACGGGTAGTTTGAAAATCGGTGCCGATTTTCTAAAACGATTTTTGCCCGATGCCGAAGTGTGGCTGAGCAATCCAAGTTGGGAAAATCATCAGCAACTCTTTGAAGCGGCAGGTTTCAAGGTCAACAGCTATCCGTACTACGATGCCGAAACGCACGGCTTGCATTTCAACGCGATGCTGGAAACGCTGAAAACATTGCCTGCGAACAGCATCGTCGTGTTGCATGCCTGTTGTCACAATCCGACCGGTGTGGATTTGAGCGAGGAACAATGGCGGCTCGTGATTGATGTTGTGCAGAGCCAGAGCCTGATTCCATTTCTTGATTTCGCCTATCAAGGATTCGGTGATGGTTTGGAGTCGGATGCGTTTGCAATTCGCGCGTTTGCCGAAGCGGGCATTCCGTGTTTGATTGCCAGCTCATTCTCGAAATCCTTTGCGATGTACCGCGAACGGATTGGCGCGTTGACGGTGCTGACCGCGAGCGCCGAAGAAGCAAAGCGCGTCTTGAGCCAGGTCAAACGTGTGATTCGCACCAACTACTCCAGCCCGCCGTCGCATCCGGCACAGATCGTTAACCTTGTCTTGAGCGATCCTGAATTGCGGCAACAATGGGAATCTGAGTTAGCCGAAATGCGCGACCGCATCAAAGACATGCGCGACAAGTTTGTGGCGATGCTGCGCGAACAAGGTGTCGAGCAGGATTTCAGTTTTATCAAACACCAGCGCGGGATGTTTTCATATTCGGGTTTGTCGCCGGAGGCTGTGAAACGGCTGCGCGAAGAGACGGGGTTATACATTGTCGGCAGCGGGCGCATTTGCGTGGCGGCAATGAATGACAACAACATCGGCGCAATCTGCGCGGCAATCGCAAATGTTTTGTAGTAACAGCGAGCCTATCTTTCTGTCTCACCTTTTTTTGTACGAGCCTTCTCCTCTACAGAAAAAAGTAGGACAGAAAAATAAACTGCTCAGTCAGAAGGTTCACATCTCTCACAAAATCTATGACTAAAAATTCTATCAATCGTCGTACGTTTCTTTCGAGTTCGGTCGCGTCGCTGATTGCGATTTCGACCAGCAAAACGCGCGTCCTTGGCGCAAACAATCGTCTTCGGATCGGCATTATCGGCTGTGGCGGCTTGGCAACAGGCGCGCACCTGCCATCGTTGATGAAGATGAAGGATTCAGACAATTGCGAAATCGTCGCGGCCTGTGATGTCTATCAACCCCGCCTCGACAACATGGTCAAGGAAACGGGCGCGAAGCCCTTCAAAGACTATCGGGCAATGTTGGAGCAAAAAGATATTGATTACGTGGCGGTCGTGACGCCGGAACATTGGCACGCGCAGATGACGTTGGATGCGTTGGATGCGGGCAAGCATGTCTATTGCGAAAAGCCGATGACGTGGTCCATTGACCAGGCGAAAAAAGTCGTCGCCAAAGTCAAAGCCACCGGGTTGAAGATGCAAGTTGGTGTACAGGGCATGTCCGATGATTCGTACGAGGTTGCACAGCGATACATCAAGGAAGGCGCGCTTGGCAAAATCGTCGCGGCGCAAATTGATTATTCGCGCAATTACAAAAAAGATTTCTGGTCCGGGGACTATGATCCTGATTGCAAACCGGGCGTGAATCTGGATTGGGACGCGTTTCTCGGTCCCGCGCCGAAGCGTCCATTTGAACCAGATCGTTTTTTCTATTGGCGGCGCTACTGGGATTATTCGGGCGGCATTGCAACCGATTTGTTTGTGCATCGCATCACGCGACTCATTCGGGCGTTGGATTTGAAATTCCCCGATAAAGTCGTCGGCACCGGCGGCAAGAATTTCTGGACAACCAGCAAAGCCGAGATTCCTGATACGTTCAATATGATGTGCGATTATCCAGGCGGAATTAACCTGACGGTGATGTCTTCGATGGCGAATGATACGCCGATTCCGCACGTGATTCGCGGTCACGAGGGGACGTTGGAATTCACGCGCACCGGCTTTGTGATTCGGGAGCAACGCTACAAAGTGAATGACGCGCCGCCGAGAGCTGACATCGTTCACGTCAAAACCGGAGCCGAAGACATCACGCTACATCATCGCAATTTGCAAAACGCCATTCGCAGCAATGAAGCGTTGAAGTGCGATTCGACCACGGGCTATTACGGCGTCGTGGCGGTGCGATTGGCAGTGGATTCGTATCGCAAGCGCAAGTACATGGCGTGGGATGCGCAACGCGAAAAAGCCATTGAAGCGAAAGCCTGAGGCAGAGGTTCCTGTCATGAACAAATATTTCACACTCATTGTGCTGATCGTGGTCGCCACGGTCAGCACATTTGGTTTTCAGGCTGACGACAAATCGCCCGCTCGCGTGGCGCAAGCGTTGGTGGACGCCTTCAATGCCCACGATGTTGAAGGGGTTCTGAAAACTTATCATCCAAATTCTGTCGCGCGTCGTTTGCCCAGCGGCGAAGTCTTTCTTACCGGACACTCGGATCTTCGTAAAAAGTTCGAGACGGCTTTTCAGCGCAATCCCACCATCAAGGTTGAAATTGTCCAGCGCATCGTGGACGGCGTTTTCGTGATTGACAAGGAAAAGATCATCGTTGTCACGGACGGCAAAAAATCCGAGCGATTCGGCCTTGTGATTTATGAAATCCGCGATGGGCTGATCGTCAACGAATGGTATCCGCGCAGTCAATAATCACGGTTCTCCTCTCGTTCTGGTGTTTCCCTAAAACAATTGCTAGACTTTCGTCTCACATCACACGCAATTCGTAGGACATATTTTTCGGAGGATAAATCCCAATGAACCACTCTCTTTCCCGACGCGATTTATTGAAAGCTTCTGCCTTGGCGGCGGCGGCCTTGCCTTTTCTCAACCACGAATCTGAAGCCGCGCAAAATGGTGCTGCCACTGATCCGTGGCGTGGCTTAAAAATTGGTGTTGCCACTTACACTTTCCGTGAATTTCCGATTGAACAGGCGATCAAAGGCATTCAGCGGGTCGGCATGAAATACGTCTCGATTAAAAACGTCAAGAATCACGTTGACCTCTCGCACACGACTGAGGAGCGCAAACAACGCGCGCAAATGTTCCGCGATGCCGGGCTTATTCCCTTGAGCGTGGGCAATGTTTCGATGCGCGGCAGCGATGCCGACATTCGCAAGGGCTTCGAGTATGCAAAAGATGTGGGCGTCACGACGATTGTGTGCGCGCCGCGCCGCGATGCAATTCCGCTGCTGGATCAACTCGTTAAGGAGTTTGATATCAAGCTGGCGATTCATAATCACGGTCCCGAAGATAAGGGCTATTTCCCTTCGCCTTACGATGCGATGGATTTGATTTCCAAATATGACAAGCGCATTGGTCTATGTATTGATGTCGGCCACACGGCGCGCGCAGGTGTTGACCCGGCAGAATCCATCATCAAATGCAAAGACCGCTTGTACGATCTGCACTTGAAAGATATTTCCGCGCTTGGTGATAGAAATACGCCTATCGAAGGCGGGCGTGGTATCTTGAATATCAAAGCAATCCTGCAAGCTCTGATCAAAATCAAGTATCAAGGATTGGCGGGCTACGAATACGAAAAAGATGGCAAAGACCCGCTGCCAGGTTTGGCGGAAACGATTGGTTATACGCGCGGGTTATTGGCGAATCTAAAATAAAAAAAGTATCGGGCGGCCTGTTGTTACGCAGGCCGCCTGCGGTCAGTGGAGCGGCGCTGGGATAGTGAGCGCACGGCGGGCAGAGGACGCTCCAGGCTGTCAAAGCTGTCATCTCATCAACTTCGTAAAATTAATTCAGGCTGAGGAACCACCGCACGCGGTGGCCCCCAATTCATCTTTACCCCACACGATTACAATAACGTCCAATGGCTGAGGACGCTGGCTTAGCTCTTTGCTTTCACTCTGATTGTTAAGTTGTTCACCGACTCGAAATCCTTCCCCTTCCATCAACGTAAGCGAGATTCCAGCGGCGAAAATGGACACGTAGTAAAAATATTTTTATTCCCCTTGCAATTAAAAAAATGGTGCTATAATCCGCCCCGCTTTCACTCCGCCAGGAGAATGTGTATGACATCAGCCCACGGGAATATCGTAAAATCCCATGAAGTAACTCAATTACTAAATGCGTGGAGTCACGGGGATCAGACTGCATTAAATCAATTGATGCCGATTGTGTATGACGAACTGCGCCGCCTGGCGCACCAGTACATGCGACGTGAAAGCCCCGGTCACAGCTTGCAAACCACCGCGCTCGTCAACGAAGCCTATTTACGTTTGGCGCAAGGCAAAGCCGTAGACTGGACAGACCGCACGCATTTCTTTGCTGTTTGCGCGCGCGTGATGCGGCGCATTCTGATTGACATTGCCAACGCGCGAGGCCGCGTCAAACGGACGCCCGGCGAACATCGCGTCGAGTTTGAAGAGGCTTTGACGATTGCCGAAGAACGCGATGGCAGCTTGATCGCCCTAAATGACGCGCTCGAAACGCTTGAAGCCGTAGACCCACGCAAGGCTCAGGTTGTTGAGTTGCGCTATCTGGTTGGCCTGAGTGTTGAAGAGACGGCAACTGTTCTGAAAGTAAAGCCGGATACAGTGATGCGCGATTGGCGTTTGGCGAAGGTCTGGTTGTTGCGCGAACTTAGCAAAACGGAATCGCTGGCAGTTAGTCATTAGTCAGACCGGGCTTTGGTATTCGTCAATGCCAAAGCCTCTGTCGCGCTACGAACCGACCACCAACCGCCGACAACGAACAACTCTATGAGTCCCGAACGCTGGCAACAAATTGAACCCATTCTGGATGAGGCGCTTGCGCTTCCCGCCTCTGAACGCGGCTTGTTTTTAGAGCGAGCGTGCAATGGTGATGCGTCGTTGCGGGCTGAAATCGAATCGTTCCTTATTGAAAAAAGTCACACCAGCGATTTTCTGGAACAGCCGATTTTTGCCCTGCCGTCAGAAATCAAACAAGTCGGCGTCACGACACAGCCCAACACCCATTCCATCGTCACGCCGTCCCCCTTGATCGGTCAACAACTCAGCAGCTACAAGATCATTTCGCTCCTTGGCAAAGGTGGAATGGGCGAAGTGTATCTCGCCCGTGATACGAGACTTGACCGTGAAGTCGCCATCAAGTTGCTGCCGCCAATGTTGACGCGTGATCCCGAACGGGAGGAACGGTTCAAGCGCGAAGCCAAGCTTCAGGCAAAACTCAACAATCACCAAAACATCGCTATCGTTCACGCGCTGGAACAAAGCGAAGATGCTTCGTTCCTGGTCCTGGAATACGTCCCCGGCGAAACGCTCGGTGATCGTTTGCAACACGGCGCATTGCCTGCGGCGGAAGCGTTGCCGCTCTTTCGTCAAATCGCTGCTGCGCTCGCCGCCGCGCATGCCCAGGGCATCATTCACCGCGATCTGAAACCCGCGAACATCAAGATCACACCGAATGAGCAAATCAAAGTCCTCGACTTTGGCTTGGCGAAACTCCTGCATCACGAAGCACCGACGGCGGAAGCCGTAGATTCATTGCTTACGACGCGCACGTATTGGACGACCGACCGCCAAGTCATCATCGGCACTGTGCCGTATATGAGTCCTGAGCAAACCTATGGCAAAGAACTCGACCATCGCACGGATCTTTGGGCGTTTGGTTGTGTGTGGTACGAAGCGTTAACAGGACAGCGGCCTTTTACTGGCGCAGACACCTTCGATCTCTTCAATGCGATTCGCACGCAAGCACCCAATTGGCAGGCTTTGCCGGCTGACACGCCGCAACCCATCCGCAAGCTCTTGCAACAGTGTTTGCAGAAAGAACCTGCACAGCGGTTATCCTCGGCAAACGACGCTTTGCGGGTCATTGCCGAAGTTGAAAATTCGCCGGGTTCACTGCTCATTGCCAAACTGAAGCGATGGAAAAACCAGGTTGTATATGCGGCTATTGTCAGTTTAGCGATGACGCTCGGACTGGTGTATCGCCAACCAATTCAGGCGTACGTGGCAACGATGATGGCCTGGCTCACACCGATTCCGAAGGATAAGACATTAGTCATTTTGCCATTCAAAGAACTCGGTAATCCTGCGAAAGAGGACAAGGTCGGGCGGGGTTTAGCGAAAGCCTTGCACGACCTGTTGATGTCCATTGCTGATTTGCGCGTTCTGCCGTTGGCCGAATCAGTGCAGGCGAATTTGACCAACGCCAGCGCCGACCACGTGATGAAAACCCTGGGCGTGAATTTATTGTTGCAAGGCGAAGTGCAACGCGAAGGCGACGCCATCACGATTCATTACCGCGTGCAAAACAACCAGGGAACAGCCCTTTTCAGCGGCAGTGCCAAAGGCAAGAGCGATGATTATGCCAAACTGCAAAATGAAATCGCTGCCACCGTTGCCAACGCGCTCAAGCTAAATGTTGTCAGTTTGCCGAGTACCACTTCGTTTCAAGATCAGTCTTCCGAAACGAAATACCTCGAAGCGTTGACCGCGTTGCAGGGCGATCTGACGCGCGAAACGATTGCGCCAATTATCAAATCGCTCCATGAACTGCAAACGAAGGAACCGACATCCGCGCGCGTGTTGGCGGCCTTGTCGCAAGCTTATTTTCACCAGGCAAACCTCGCCAATGATTTCGATGCGGCAAGAACAGCCTTGCAATTCGCCGAGCAGGCGCTGCAACAGGATGCGCAATCCATTGAGGTTCAACTTGCGAGCGGGCAGGCGTTGTATTTTCTTGGCGAGTGCCAGCCCGCCATTGCGCGCTTTCGCTCTGTGCAGGAAAAACAACCGGGCAATCTGGAGGCGATTTTAGGATTAGCCAGAGCGCATCAGGACTGTGGTCAATTGCCGGAGGCTGAGAGTTTTTATAAATCGGCGGTCACACATTGGCCGAACTACTGGGGCAGTCACAATGAACTCGGCGCTTTTTATTTTGACCAGGCCCGCTACGAGGAAGCCTTGCGAGAGTGGGAATGGGTGATGCTCCAAAATCCCGATGGCGCGGGCGGTTATATCAACGTGGGAAATGCGCTCTTCAAGTTGGGACAGTACGCACAATCCGAAACCTACTTTCATCAAGCCTTGAATAAATTGGCGACGAATCAGGAAACGAACGAGAATGCGTACATCGGGTGGGGAACGGCACAGTTTTATCTGGAAAAGTATCAGGATGCCGCCGCTACCTTTGAAGCGGGATTGACGTTGAATGATAAATCGCCGTGGTTGTGGGCGAACAAGGGAGATGCCTTGTATCGGATTCCGGGCCAAGAATCCAAGGCTTTTGAGGCGTATAAAAATGCAATTACGTTAACGAAGCGCAATCAACCCGACGCGCTCGGTTTGGCCCGAATGGCTGAAATCTATGCGAAGCGCAGTCGAATTAAAGGGATGGACGAGCAGGTCAAAACTGAGGACCAGCAAAATGCGCTGAACTTTATTCGCCAAGCCCGGAAAGAGGCACCCACCGATGTTGAGGTGCTGTTGAGTTCGATTTTTGTTTATCATCTCACGGGTGATAATCCACGAGCGATTGATTCCGTCGCTCTAGCCTTGAAAAATGGCCTGCATCTGTCTGAGTTGCAAAACGAGCCGGAACTATGGGCGTTACGCCAGGAAGACGGATATGTCGCAATCATTAACCAACATCAAAAATCACGGTAAATTCAGTTTGGGAGAAATAAAATGGAAAGAATCATCACAGTTACTTTGCATAAAGATTCAGCGGGGCAGTATTCGCTCAGTCTCAGTTCGCTGACGACTTTGGTCTCTGTTCTTGATGAAGATAATGACCCGGTCAATGTTCGCTGGGTTTTGCTGGAAGACCCCACGAATCCTGGGTTCCCGAATGCGCGGAAGCTGACCGCCAGCTTTGATGTGGTTCCCACTCCATTTACGATTAGTGATGGGGTTTTGCCCGCCACCGAAGATTACATTACGGCTCCCAACGGCAATGGCGCAGAAGTATCAACCGCCCATGTACAGGATAGCGCCGTGGGGCAAGCCGCGAATTCCACCAGCCTGTATAAATACAAAGTCATCGTAGAAACCAATGACAATCAGCAAATTGTGCTTGATCCGCACGTCCGAGTGAATCGGCGGAAGATCACGCGCGGCACAGTCCTTGGATATTAATCTAGCCTTTCCATCATCTTCAGGAGTCGAATCATTATGGCAACCAAGCAATCATCACGGAAACAACCACCACCGAATCCTGCTCGCGTAGAAGCGATTCGCAAGGAAATTTTGTCGCTCAGTTTTGAGGATATTCAGCAACTCAAATTCAATCTGCCGCCGCGTCCGCCTGCGATTACAGTGACGGTCAAAGTCGAGCGCGATCCCAACAACCCGAACGGTCGGATGTTGCTGGTCAAACAGGACGCCGACAAGATCACGACGAATGAGCAATTGGCGTGGACGTGCCCGGATGGACGCCTGGAAATTCGCTTTAGTCGCGCCTTGGCTCCCTTCGCAGGCGATGCCTATGAAGTCGCGCGAGGCGGAAAAGTCTTTTCGGGAAAGCCCGTCAAACGCACCTCAAAACCACAGACTTACAAATACTCCCTGCTGGTCACCACGCCGGATGGATATTTCCTGACACAGGAAGTAAGCGTTACGGTGGTTCCGGTCACGACGCAAAAGTAGCAGATTCTTTAGTGATGCCGATGTGACTGCGTTGGCTGATATTAGGTGTGCTGTTCTGATTGCAGAGTGCTTTAGCTGAAATGTTGGGGCGCAAAGTTTCGTGTCAGGATCGCCTCCAAATCTGGGATCACGAGCGGGCTTCCTTCCAAATCGAAAATTCCTAATACCAAAGCCTGATCTACGGCGAGGCGTTGCTGCTTGTGCTGGTAAGGAATCGGCAGCGGAAACGCTTTGACTTGCGGATGAATGAGTACGCCTAGCAGCCCGGACGGCGCCCGCGTAATCAGCAGGCGGCTTTTGGGATCAATCTGATGAGACGGGATGATTTGTTGAGGCAGTCCCAGCCGGGCTTTCAAATCAATGATCGGCAGCGAAACCTCGCGCCAGTTCGTCATTCCAAGGACATAGTGAGGCGCATTCGGAACCGGAATAATGAACGGCAGATGGGCGACTTCCTGTATCTGTTTGAGGCTTAACCCAAAGGTTATCGGGGCTGTTTCGCCGGGGCTGTCCGGTTTTTGAGCCGGAGAAAACAGCATGATCTGAGGCGTTGTTTTAGCTGTCTTCGCGTCTTGCGCGGGAATGGTGAGAGCGCGCGTTCCTGATGAACGCGGTAGCGAAATAATCGGAGCGGGATGCGTGCGATGCAACTTTCTCGCGTCGGCACAAAGTACCCACTTGTCATCCAGCTTCACGATCCCCTTGAAAAACTTGTCCGTGGTTGGTTCGACGATGTGAGGCAGCGCCATCATTTGCCTCGGCTCAACTTCAAGATTGCCGACGATGCGATCTACACGCAGGCCAAATGGTTGAGGAGCATTGATAAGGACCACAAAGCCTTCGTGGGTTTGTGGCTGGACCTTGACCGAAGCCAGGTCTAGTTGTGAGGCAAGATCAAACACCGGATACTGATTTTGTTGCGATGTGATCCAGCCCAATGCACCGGTCGGCGTTTCGACTCCTTCCAGGCTTGCCTGAAATCCCAATTGATGGAGGCGTCCAATGCCGCGCACCTCGGTCAGGTCCAAACAGTATTCCGCTGTGTTCACCTCACAACAAATTAACCGGAGTGATTGTAGTGCTGCTGGTTTTGTTCCTGATGCGTTCCTCATAAGTTTTCCGGTGGTCAGGTAACGTGATTACACGCCCGACAGTAACAACTCCGCGATTTGTTGCGGTGACGCGATGTGGTCCACAACCCCGGCTTCAATCGCGCGTTGTGGCAGGCCTTTGACCGTGCAGGTGTCCAGCGATTGCGCAAAGGTGGTTCCGCCTCGTTGGCGAATCGTTGCCAATCCGTCTACGCCGTCCTGTCCCATTCCGGTCAGCAACACGCCGCAAGCTTGACGTCCATAAACCGCCGCGACAGATTTCATCGTCAGATTAATGGAAGGTAAGTTGTCGTCTTGTTTCGCCGCCGGACGCAATTGCACGCAGCCGTAAGGACTAAGTTGAATATTCATGCCACCCGGCACAATCAGGACGGTTGATCGTTGCAAACCTTCTCCGGCTTCTGCCTCTTTGACGCGGATTGGCAATTGTCGTTGCAGTTGTTCGGCCAGCACGGTGGTGAACGTGGCCGGCAAATGTTGGACAACAATGACGCTACTTGAAAAATCTTTAGGCAGATGACTCAGCAGTTGTTGTAATGCGACCGGGCCGCCGGTTGAGGCACCAATCACGATGATTTTTTCGGGCGGCAAGGCGGGAGCTGTAATCACGCCTACGCTGACATCAAAGGTGTCGGTGTAGTTGTTGCCCAATTCTAGGGGCGAAGAGGTTGGTTTGGCATCCAGGCTGGGAAGAATGTCACTCTGCGCGATTGGCGCTTCGACGCCTGCGACGGGCGGATGGCTATGCGAAGCAACGCGAACTTTTTCGATAATTTCCTGCCGTAGCGATTCCGGGTCAACGGCGGTGCCGGGAGTGAACTTGAAGACAAAATCCACCGCGCCGTGATTCATGGCTTCCAGCGTCATGGCGGCAGCCTGAAGATTAGCACCGCTGATAACGATGGCGGGTGTGGAGCGAATTTGCTGCGTGGCCTTGAGCGCATCAATGCCACTCATATCCGGCATTTCTAACCCCAGCGTGACGACGTCCGGGTGTTCCGCCTTGACCACCTCAATTAAGTGCTGACCTTTATGCGCGGACCCAATCACCCGTATATCCGGTGCCGATTCGAGATAGTTTTTCAGCAGGCGACAGACAAAAGGGGAACTGTCCGCGACCACAACGCTAATTGGCTTCATAGCAATCCATAAATTTGGCGGGCCTGATGACCACCCGCCTGCCTTAGTGACGTTCCTTCACCAACTGACGGATTAACGTGACCACATTTTCTTCCTGATAAGGTTTGACCAAATATTGAGTCGCACCCAGATCGAAGGCTTTCTGGCGATGTTTTTCGCTGGAACGCGAGGACACAATAACGACCGGCAAATTGCGATACGCAGGCAACGACCGCACCGAACTGAGGAATTGATACCCGTCCATTCGTGGCATTTCAATATCGAGCAGAATCAAGTCCGGCGGCATCTCGCTGGCTTGCAACTGTTCCAGCGCATCAAGTCCGTCTTTAGCCAGCGTCGGAATCCAGCCGATATTTTTGATCATATTCGAACTGACACGACGCACACTCGGTGAATCGTCCACGATCATCACGCTCAACGTCTCATTGATCGCTTTCGGTTTGGGTGTGGAATTCTCTGGCGCACTGCTTTCATTGGGTGGCAGCTCATCGGTAGTTGGTGGTATTGGGTTGGTTCCCGCCGCCGCGTGTCGTGGCAACAGGCGTACCGTTCCGCGCATTAATTCGGCGAGGTTCAAAATCAAAACGACTTCACCATCGCCCATCAATGTTGCGCCCATCACGCCGTGAATTTTTCGCAGGTGATTGCCGAGCGTCTTAATGACAACCTCGCGTCCGCCCATCAATTGATCCACGATGACCACGACTTCTTTGCCTTCAACGCTCAGCAGCAACGCGGGAGGTCGTGGGGCCAGCTCATCGCTTGATTGGCGCATATTGAGCAATCGGCTGAGCATCAGCAAAGGATAAATTTTACCGCCCAAACGAATGACCGGTTCTTTGCCGATGCGTTCCACCTTGCTCATTTCCAAGCGCAGAATTTGTGTGACGACGTCCAACGGAATCGCAAAGGTCTGTCCACAGGATTTGACCATCAACGAACGCGTGACTGCCAATGTTAGCGGCAGGCGAATGGTAAACGTGGTTCCCGCATCGGGCTGCGAATCAATAATGATCGTGCCTTTCAGCCGTTGTACGGTGGTCTGAACCACATCCATGCCGACGCCTCGCCCAGAAATTTCGCTGACCTGGGGGGCGGTGCTGAAACCGGGCGTAAAGATCAAAGCCCATAGTTCCTGGGGCGACATGGTTTCTGCTTCGGCGGAAGTGATTAATGCCTGTTGCAAGGCGCGATTGCGAATCTTGTTAAGGTCTAATCCCTGTCCGTCGTCGCGGAGTTGGATCACAACTTGTGAGCCTTCATAAAACGCGCGCAAGGTGATTTTACCGGAGCGTGATTTGCCTTTGGCAATGCGGGCATCAGGCGCTTCGAGGCCGTGATCCACAGCGTTTCTGAGCAAATGCAACAACGGATCGGTCATCTCCTGTAACGCGGTCGTGTCTATGGCGGTTGTTTCGCCCTCTAAAATAAGCTCGACCTCTTTGTGTTGTTGCGCTGCTACTGTGCGCACCGTGCGATGTAAGCGCGGCTCAATGCTTGCCAGCGGAACCATGCGCATCCGCATCAATCGGTCCTGCAAGTCGCTGTAAATGCGGCCCTGACGATTGAGGTAGCTCAGGAAGTCGCTGTTGAGGTGATTCAATTCACGTCCGAGCGTTTGAATGTCACTGGAGGATTCGACCAGCTCACGCGACACCAAATGGAATTCGGTATAGCGATCAAATTCCAGATCATCAAACCCGTGCGTATGATGCGTGACCAGCGAATTCACCAACCCTGAAGCGGCTAAGGCCGCCGAGGCTGATAGCCCTGGTGGGATATTATTCGGCACCAATGACGCCCGCCCGCCACCCAGCGTGCTGGCTTCGTATTTCGATTCCAAATTGGAAGAGGCGCGCCGCAACCGCGTGCCTGTAATTTGTAATTCTTCCACCTGCCGCGCGAAGTCAGCGAGCCGTTGCTCAAACGTTGTGCGGGTGATAATCATCTCGCTGATGAGCTTGACCACATCATCCAGACGTTCGATAGGAACACGCACGAACTGGCTGGAGGCTTGTGCAATGGCGTTGGCTGGCGTGGCCGGCAAGACTTCTGGTTCGTAGACGGTCGTCACCGCAGGTACAGGAGTTGGAGCAGGCTCCGCGATAGCCATTGGCACCGTGGCGAGAGGTTCTGCCGCAGGGGCTGCGGTAATTGCTGGTTCCGCGAAACTGACTGGCTCAATCGGCGGCTCCTCGGTGATCTCAACCGTTGGCTCGCTCGCTATTTCAACAGGTGCTTCGCTGATGGGATGAGGTGCGTCGGCCATTTCTGCAACCGTCTCAATGACAGGTTCAAGCAGCGTTGATTCCGGCTCACTTGGAGCCTCAATCACTGATTCAGGAGCACTCGATTCCTCAACTTCAGGCTGCCATTCGGGAAGTAATGATTCGCCTGTGGTCACCGCTTCAAGCAGGCTCTCGGTTTCAACTGGATCGGCTTCATCTGCAAAGACAGAGGGGAGACCGATTAGACCCGCTTCCTCGACCCTGACTGGTTCCGCGATGGCGACAGACTCAAGCGGTTCTTCCAGGATTGCTTCAGCCGACTCTGCTTCAGATTCGGTGGCAACAGGCTCTGCCGGTTCTTCTGTCGTTGCGGGCGCAGACGCGTGGTTGGAAAGAAGGTGCGCGAATTCATGGTAAAGGCGTTGGACTTCGCCCGCGTTCGATTGCCCATTGGACATGTCTTCGAGCGCGTCAGTCGCCTGCATCAGCAAGAGCGTTCGCTCCTGAGTCAATTGCATTTCACCGTCGTAGATCAAATCCAGGACATCTTCCATCCGGTGCGCAAGCTGCATGATGTTGTCGAGTCCGACCATCGCGGCTGTGCCTTTGAGCGAATGCGAACTGCGGCGCACTTCCTGAATGAGATCGCGGTTGTTAGGATTTTTGTACAGGACGCGTAACGAGGTATGCAGATTTTGCAAATGCTCTTCTGCTTCCAGCAAGAAGGTCTCCATCAACTCGTTTGCCATTTCGTCAGAAATCATCGGAGACGAAAGCGGAGAGGGCAGAGAAGCTTCAGTCGCCGCCTCTAGCGTCGGCTCAACCACTGATTCATCTGGCGTTGTTGATGCGTCGAAGGATGGGGACTCGACCAGTTGAGAAACGTCGGCTGATTCGCTCAATTCCGGTAACTGAGGCAACTCCAATGCGGTTGGCTCGGCAACGTCCATCGCTTCACTGAGCTCTGGTAAATTGGGCAGCGCCAATAACTCTGGCATTGCTTCATCAAACGTTGGCGGTGCGAAAACTTCTTCAGAGGTTTCCGGTGTTATTGGCGTTATTTCTTCCCGGACATTTGAGGTGGCAAGAACTGCGCCATCTGTAGATTCGATGATGAAGGTGTCCCCTTCAATGGAATTGATCGCTGTCGCTGTCGGCTTGATCTCTTTGGGAAGGGCAGCCATCGTCACTGCTTCTGGCATTGGTGTCGGCTCTGCCAGTAAATCTTCCGCGAGTTGATCTGCCAGATTATCGAAGGCCAGATTCGGTTCAGAATCGGGTTCGGAATTTTCAAGAATATCTGCCTGCTGCTCGGCAACTTTTTCCCAGTCTGCGGGTTTGGGTGTTGTTGAGGTTTTGGCGAAAACACCTCCTGCCTCTAATGCCTCTTCAGCCGGGGCCTCGATTGGCGAGGGGAATCGTAGCTCTGGCAATCCTGCCATCAATTCATCCGGGAGTGCGAATTCCGGTTGGAGCGGCGGCGGATAATTTCCGAAACTTTCTTTCAATTCTTTCGCTACGTCACTTAAATCTAAATCTCCGATGGTCGGCGTTCCCGTGGTTTCCGGCAACGAAATGGAGAAGTTCGTATCGTTGAGCAATGCAACCAATGGTTCTTCAGTTTCGATGGCGGCCAATTCGGTGGGAGTCAACGATGACCAGGCGCTTTTGGCTTCGGGCAGAATATCGTCTTCGATTTCTGTCGAGGACAGGAGAATGGTTTCTCCGTGTTCCTTTGGCTCTAACGGAGGAAGCGAAAACTCAGGTAAGGGAGCCTCATCTAAGGGCAATGTCGTCAAAGCGGGAATAACGGCATCCGTGGTGAATTGTTCAGGTGAGAGCAACGCCGGGATTGATAGATCGGGGACTACATTTTCAGGCAAAGAGAATTCAGAGACCAGTGATTCTGGCGTCGGCAAAACAGGGAGTGAATGATCGGGAGTTGTTTGCTCCGCAAGCAGCAAGGCTTCGGAATGGGACGGCTCCTCAATCATCATCGTCGGCACTTCAACGGAAGCTGTTGCGAATGATTGATCCAGCAGCTCGGCCAGTTCCACGACGTTCTGGCACAGATCTTCCAACAGGTTCTGCGATAAGGGGAGATGTTCTTCGCACAACATTTCCAGCGTGACTTCAAGCTGATAGGCCACTTCGCTAATTTGCAGAAAGCCGAGCATTGAGGCTGCGCCCTTGATGATGTGGGCGTAGCGAAACGCTTCCTTCAGGCTGTGGAGTTGAGTTGCATCCGCAGCAAAGGATTCCAGCCCCAGCATGATTTCCGGCAGATAGCCTTTGGCTTCGCTGATAAAGCCGGCGACCACTTCCTGGTCGAGTTGATGATTCATAACGGTCATCCTGTTCGTTCGTTGTTCGTTATCGTGAGGCCTGAACGGTATCTGACCTTTCGGACTAACGGCTATTGGGAAGCCTGAAGGAGGCAACCGAGGCGCGCAGTTCATCAGCCAGAGAGGCCATATTTTGCACCGAAGAATTGGATTGTTTGATTCCTTCGGTGGTTCGTTGCGTGATGGCCGAGATTTGTGCCATCGCATTGTTCACGGTCGCTGAACTTTGGCTTTGTTGAGTGGAAGCCTGTGAAATCGAAGCGATCAAATCTGCCAGACGTTCCGACACTGATTCGATCTCGTGCAACGCCTGTCCCGCCTGATTTGCCAGTTGCGATCCATCCACGACCTCACGCGTGCTTTCTTCCATCGCGGAGATGGCCTCATTCGCGCCCATCTGAATTGTTTTGACGAGATTGTTGATGCTCTTGGTGGCATCGGCGGAGCGTTTTGCCAGACGTTCGATTTCATCGGCCACGACGGCAAACCCGTGTCCTGACTCACCGGCTTCTGCTGCCTGAATGGCCGCATTCAGGGCCAGATACGAGGTTCGTTTCGAGATGCCGCCGATGATTTGCACAATCTCGCCAATTTCCTGTGAGCTTTCGCCGAGACGCTTGAGTTTCTTAGAGGTTTCCTGCACCTGTTCCCGAATGCGATGCATTCCCTGAATTGTGTTTTGCACCGCTTCTGTACCTTGTTTGGCATTGCTAAGCGATTGCTGTGCAACTGTGGCGGAAAGCAAGGCACCTTCTGTCACCTGCCGAATCGAATTCGACATCGTCTCAATGGCTTTGGTGGTTTGGGCAATCTGTTCGACTTGTGCTTCGGCTTCTCGCGCCAGCACAGTGGTGTTGCGCTGTGTCAGATTGGTGGTTTGAGCAACTTGTTCTGTCACGGATTGCACCTGCCCGATGATGCGGCGTAACTCGGCAATCATATAGTTGAACGAATCTGCCAGCGTTCCGGTCATATCGCCGCTGACCGAAACCTCGCGCGTCAGATCACCTCCGGCAATATTGGCAACCTGATCCAGCAGGCGAATGATTGAGGTTTGCAGCTCACTGCGTTTTTCTTCCGATTGCACCAGACTGTCAGAGCTGTCCAACATGCTGTTCATGGCTGTCAGCAGTTGACCGATTTCATCGCTGGAGGTAACTGGAATCGCCTCGGTGGAAAGGCCATTGGCAAGGTCGTCAGCGAATTGAGCGGCGGCCTTGATGGGCTTGGCTAGACGACCGGACAAGAACCACACAACACAAAGGATGACACCCAACAGGCCAAGAAAGAGAATGCTTTGTTTCAATAAAAGCGCATTGACCGCCGTCGTGACAAGATCGGCATTGACCTGATTTAGTGCCTGTCTGGGGGCTGCTTCGAGGATCGCATTTCTGGTGGTGATCGTCGAATAGCCGATAAAGGTGATCCCTACAAAAACTAAACACAACCCTGCCCAGAACGTGATTTTGACCTGGATTGATTTCAACTGCATAACATCATTTCCTTTACTTGGCCTTGAGCGTGAGAGTGGCCTTTATTTCGGGCATTGGGGGGCTTGTCGTGGGGCAAGAGCAAGGAGCATTCGGGCGGTAGTAGTTAACTGTAAGAACGCTAAAGAATCCGTACCGTAAATGCCGACAAATGGCCTTGGCGATGATCCGTTCCCCGGCAGTTACGGCACGGCTCTGTTTCTGAATAACCTTGCTTCCTAACCGCGTTGCGGCAACTTGAAGGAAGCAACAGACGTGCGCAAACTATCGGCCAACGAAGCCAGACTGTTGACCGTGACAGCCGACACCTGGATGCCTGTGGTCGTTTCCTTGATGATATGAGAAATGTCTGTCATCGCTTTGGAAAGCGTTTCTGAACTGTTGGTCTGTTTGCGCGATGCTTGCGAGATAGATTGAATCAGGTCCGCCAGGCGTTCCGACACGTTTTCAATCTCCGTTAATGATTGACCGGCCTGCAACGCCAGCTTCGATCCTTCGATCACTTCGCGGTTGTTTTCTTCCATCGCGGAGATGGCTTCATTGGTTCCCGCCTGAATAGATTTGACCAGACTGGAGATTTTCGCCGTCGCCTGTGAAGCGCGTTCAGCAAGATGTTCGATTTCCTCGGCGACGACGGCAAAACCGCGTCCGGCGTCGCCCGCTGTTGCCGCCTGGATCGAAGCGTTCAGCGCGAGGATCGATGTCTGGTCCGCGATTTCGTCAATGAGTTGCACGATCTCACCGATTTCCTCCGAGTTTTCACCAAGACGTCGGATATGACCGGATGTTTCCTGCACTTGTTCGCGGATGCGATTCATGCCTTTGATCGTGTCTTGCACCGCTTTTGCGCCCTGTCGTGCGTTGACGAGCGATTGTTGCGCCACTGAGGCCGACAAGACTGCACCCTGAGAGACTTCCTGAATCGAAACAGTCATCTCTTCCAGGGCTTGCGAGGTGATGTGAATTTGTTGCGATTGCTGTTCGGCTTTTTGCACCAACTCCGTTGAGCTGGATTGCGTCGTGTTGGCGGCGTGGGTAACTTGCACGGTTACTTCTTTGACCTGACCAATGATGCGGCGCAATTCTGCGATCATAAAATTGAACGAGTCTGCAATGGCACCTGTGATGTCTTCTGTCACCGCTGCCTGACGCGTCAAGTCGCCCTCGGCCACGGTACTTACTTCTTCGAGCAAGCGCATGATGGAACGTTGAATCGAATCTCGCTCAGCGCGGGATTGCAACAAACCGCGCGTGTTATCGAGCGTCGCGTTGAAGGACGTTGCGAGTGCGCCCAGTTCGTCTTGTGAAATCACTTCGGCACGGGCGTCTACATTGCCGAGTTCGATTTGTTTGACCAGATAGCTCAGGGCGTTCACCTGGCTACTAATGCCACGCACAATGACGAAGGCTGTGGCAAGGCTGAGCAGGACCCCGACCAACGCAAAAGCCAGCACCATGTTGCGGTCACTCTTAAAGCTATTGATACGTTTGTAGAGTAATTCTTCCAGATTATTGCGCGAGGCGTCGTACAGCATCCCCATCCGATCTGTGACTTTGACGCCCTCAGCAAAGACCTGATCGGCATTGCCCGCTGTGGCCGTAAAATTCTCACCTTTCTTGAGGAAATTCTTGGCTTCGCGGATGGCATCACTTAATTGTTGTTGTTGCTTTGACGATAAGTCTCCGCCCATTGCCGTGTTCGCATCGAAGGCTTTACGCATGCCCGTTTCAACGTTTCCCAGGGCCGATAAAGCGCGTGCCATCTGAAAATTCAATTGCGATTGTTCCTGCGGCGAAATGGCTTTGCCACTAATTGCGCCAGTCATCAAACCGCGAACTTGTCCGAGCGCGTCGGTGGCGTTGGGGAGTTGCACGATGACCGCATCCATTAAGTAATAAGTGTCGAGGTCTGGGTCCAGAATCAGGTTCGATCTGTCGCCCACGTGAATGATGAGGTCGTTGATGCTGGTCATCAGCCGATTATGTTGGTCGAAGACTTCTTGTGAGCTGGTCGAATTGGCTGATTTACCGCGCACTGCTTCCCATTCGCGCTTCAACGCGTTGACCTTATCCGAAGATTCAAACATTGCGCCGTAGGTCGTGTCTTCGACCGACCGTGTATCAATATCGCTCAGTGCTTGAAAGGCCGTATTGATCGCCTGTTGAGTCGCGGGAATCTGATCTTTCATGCCGCTGTTGCCGTGCAAATATCCATTCGTGAGGCCGCGATGTTTGGCCACGTGTTCGTGCAGTTTGCGTAAGGCTGGCAAGTACTCGGCTCCGTATACTTCTTTCTGGCCGAAGGTAATATCTTTATTTTTAGCTTTGACCAGTTGCCAGGTGATGAAAGGCACTGTCGAACCGGTCAACACGGCAATCAGCGTCAGCTTCTGCCACAATTTCAGTTTCCCGAATACGTTGAATAACTTCAGGTGTTTCATGGTCTCTCCGTAATGCGTGAGGAGCGGCCCGCTTGCTTCGGCAACGCTGGCGCGCGCCTGAGTCTGAGCGTTGTGCGGCTCATCAGCAGAGTTGCGTTTCAAGCAAGAAGTGGCTTTTCTTGCTGAGGGTGAAAAGAGGTTTTTCGAGGGGCAGCGACTACTGTTGGGAGTAGCGCAGGATGAAAGAAAGGTTGATAGCGCCTTTCTGACAAGCGCGGAGTTATTGACTTAACTCCATCGAGGATAGCAATCCTTCCAAGTTCAAAACATTCAGTAAATGTCCTTCATGATCGTAGACTCCCTGTAAATAGGGGATCAAACGGTCTCCTAAGGAGGCTTTCGGTAGGACGATCAGGTCTTCTGCCAAATTCAACATGCCTTCAATGCGGTCAACCATCAGGCTGGTGGTGAGATTGCGCTTCTTGTTGCGCACCACACACATGCTGCTCATTTCCAAGGTGATTTTCTCGTGCAGGTTCAGGAACGCGCCACAATCCACCACTGAGATAATATCGCCGCGCAGGTTGGTGACACCCAGAACCCAGTCCGGCACATTGGGGACGGGCGTGATGCGTTGCGGTTCGCCGACTTCCAATACTTGATTAATCGGCACCGCATACCGATTATCCGCCAGGGAAAAGATGATGTATTTCCCTTGAGGTTTGGAGGCTGCCGACGGATGCATCGTCGCTAAAAAGGTAGACGATGCACCAGAAGGTGAGGGCCGGGCGTCGGTGATGGACTGATCAATTTGGGCGATAATATTTTCCAGCGAGGCGGGCGAAGGACCTTCTGTCTTAGCCTCAAATGCCTGGCCCATAGGCATATCATTTGGTATTTCGTCAGTCATAATGATCCCGATAATGTTTACAGGTGCCTGGCGACCGTGGTCAGCAATTCCGATTCGATAAATGGTTTGGTCAAATACGCGTCTGCGCCCTGACGCATGCCCCAGAATTTGTCGCTGTCCTGATTTTTGCTGGTGAGCATCACGACAGGGATGTTTTTGGTATCGGCGGAGGTTTTCAGCGTACGGCAAATCTGAAATCCATTTTGGCCCGGCAAAATGACATCCAGCACAATCAGGTCTGGTTGTTCGCTCGACGCTTTGCGCAAGGCTTCTTCGCCATCAACCGCAGTGATTAACTGATAGCCTTGTGTTGCCAAACAACTGGTCGCTAGTTTCATCTGAGTTGGGCTGTCATCAACAACGAGAATTTTCGCATGAGGCATACTATTGCTCCTTTGGAATTGAGTTTGAGTTATCAAAGTTGACGTTACGCGCTTCAAGTTAAGAAGAAGGCGTTTATACTCCCTGAGATTGTTGACAGTGCATATCAATGAGTTGCAACAAACTGTCAATCTCAAATGGTTTGGTGATGTACGCGGTCGCGCCCACCATCCGGCCACGCAGCTTGTCGAAAATCCCATCTTTGCCGGACAGCATAATCACAGGCACGCTGCGGGTAATGGAATTTCCTCGAATCATTTTGCAGAGTTGGTAACCATCCATATGCGGCATATTGATGTCGGAGAGAATTAAATCCGGCACGACTTCTTTGAGCTTGTTGAGCGCGTCTAAGCCATTGGTTGCTGATAAAACATGATGCCCATATTTTTCCAGCGTCATCGTTACCAATTTACGAATGGTGGGGCTGTCATCCACGACCAGGATTGTGTACCCGCCCGATCCTTCATTCAGGGTCGTGGGCGGCATTTCGCTGAGAGGAGATTCCGTATTGGTCGCTGCGGTGACATCTTGGGCGGCGGCGGCGGCTGATTCGCAGACCAGTTCTAGTAAGTTTTCTACCTGCGCCTTGAGGCGCGCATCTTTGAGTTTGAGTTCAGAGGCGCGTCGCAGATATTTTGCGCCGTCATCAAGCCGATTCAAATTCAAATATCCCAGCCCCAAATTGAAAAGCGTTTGATATTCCGCCTGTCCAATCTCTGCCTGCTTTTCAAGGCGGTGTACAGCTTCTCGCACCAGTGAGACATTGACATCTTTGTTATTCAGAATTTCGTCGAGACTTGTGAGCGACACTATTGCCTGACAATGAGGACATCGAGAAAAAGCGCAAATCGTTTCGTGTTCGCAGAGCGGGCAATTCCATCCCGAAGAAGATTGAGTATTTAAATGAGCTGACAAGGCCGGATCAGGGATCGTTCGGGCGGGGGCTGCCATTGCCGGGCGTAACTTTTCCATCCAGGCGATGGCGCGTTCATTGTTGGGATTGATCTGTAACACGCGGGCGGTATAGCGAGTAGCCTCTTCGACATCTTTGGCTAAGGTTGCCAACCATAACCAGGCCACTTCATTGAGCGCATCAAGATGAACAAGCTCCAGCAGCAATTCGCGCGCTTCTTCTTTGTGATTCTGGCGAGCCGCGTTAATACCTTCCTGTAAGAGCAGGCGTTTTAAGCCGCTGAGAGCCTGCTCCTGATGCGGATTGATTTTGTAAACGCGTCGCCAGCACCGAATGGTTTCCTGTGGGGTGACGGACACCGAAGCCAGCCACAACCACGCCAGCTCATTTTCCGGGTGAGCAATGGTCACGTGTTCCAACAATTCACGGGCGGCCTGCTTATCGCCAGAGAGCGCAGACGCGATGGCTTCTTGCAAGAGAGCTACTTTGGGATGTGATGATGAGGTCATGGTCTACTCTGGCCTGATTGGGATGAGTTCTTCCACAGGGGCACGATGAACGGCCCGGTCGTTGGTCGGGCACAAAGACTCCAGAGGGTGCAGGGCAATTTCCGTACCAACCGGGCAAGGGGCAAATTATTAGGGTTTTGAAAGTTTCCTGCATCACTTTTCCGCTAAGTGACATTCTCCGGCAAAGAATCAGTAACAGGATTTGTCAGCCCGCTGTGGTCTGAGCCATTGACTGATCGGGAATGGAAAAGATGGGCTGCCACCGGTTTGCTTTCTTCCGGCGCGCCCACTTGTACGGCTGGCAAAGAAATGTAAGAGCTTTATCAGAACTCTATGAGTAGATTCTTTGCTAGATTACGCGCCTCAGCGGAGTTTGGGCGTCCCGCTCTGACTCCGACTGACTTTCCTGGTGCGTCTTGCGTTTGACTTCACCTTGGGATCGCCAGCAGGTGGCAGCGCCACAACCCTTCCAGCAAAACTGTTCTGCCACTTCCTCTAAAGATGAACCGCAATTGTAGAGCCGCATGATGACCGTACCGTTGCCAGTGAATGAAGATGCCAGGCTAACTGCTTTGCACCAGGCACATATTCTTGATACTGAGCCGGAAGAGCGTTTCGACCGACTCACCCGATTGGCCGCCGAGATTTGTGATGTTTCGATGGCGGCAATCTATTTTGTCACTGCCGATTCGTGTTGGCCCAAATCCCAATTTGGCTGCGCCCTTGTTGAAGAACCCCGGAGCGACAGTTTCGCCGGGTGGGTAATTGCCGGGACGGAAGCGTTGATTGTTCCTGATGCGAGAATAGATGATCGCTTCAAAAATAACCCGCTGGTTACTGAAGGGCCACAACTCGTATTTTATGCTGGTGTTCCCTTAATCACGGCAGATGGCTTTGCGATTGGGACTTTGGCGGTGTTTGATTCAAATCCCTGCGAATTAGAATTTGCACAAATTAAGCTCCTGCAAAATTTGGCTAACCTGGTCATGGGGCAGATTAATCTGAATGGTCTGGCTGAGGCGTTGGCGATGGCAACGTCTGAATGCGATCAACTCAAAACTCGTCTTTCGGTCAATGAAAAGTTACTCAATCGAGTTGAGCAGCACGGTACTGCCCAGGCGCAAAATATCCGTGCGCTGAAAGAAAAGCTCCATGAGCTGGAAGCTCATAGCGAACGATTTGGGCTGATTTCCAACTGCTCGAACGATGGCATTTGGGATTGGGATTTGAAAAGTAATAAGGTCTTTTTTGATGATCGCTGGAAAGCGATCATCGGACATGAGCCACAGGATGAACTGGCCGATTCAATGGATGAGTGGATGGATCGCATCCACGCGGATGATCTGGAACTTTTCAAAACCGAAATTGAGGCCAGTTTGACGGGCTGGACGACCGTTTTCAAAAATGAGCATCGGTTGCAACATCGGGATGGTTCGTATCGGTGGATTTTGAGTCGAGGGATGACCGCGCGGCACGAGGACGGAACGGTTTATCGAATTGCCGGTTCGATCATTGACATTACCGATAGCAAAGGCGCAGAGCAACAATTGCTACACAATGCGTTCCACGATGTGCTGACTGGACTACCGAATCGCGCCTTGTTTATGGATCGTCTGAAACGGTCGCTCAATCGCGCCAAGTATCGCCCGGATTATTTGTTTGCTGCCTTGTTTCTTGACCTGGATCGGTTCAAGGTTATCAACGATAGTCTGGGGCATCAGGTGGGCGATGAATTGCTGGTCGGGATTGCCCGTCGTCTGGAAAAATGTATGCGTCCGGGCGATATGATTGCACGGCTTGGCGGCGACGAATTTGCCGTGATTATTGATAACCTCAAAGGTTCTGATGATGCGATTCAGGCCGCCGACCGGTTGCACCAGGAAATGTCTGTTCCTTACCTGTTGAGTGGGCGTGAAGTGTACGCTTCGGCCAGCATTGGAGTGGCGCTGAGTCATTCCCATCACGAAAATGCTCAGGATTTTCTGCGTGCAGCGGACACTGCGATGTATCACGCCAAAAGCCGTGGACGTGGTTGTGTCGAGTTATTCGACACGGAAATGCACGCGCGGGCATTGGGTCAATTGCAAATCGAAACCGATTTGCGACGAGCTTTACAACGCGAAGAGTTGCGCATTTTCTATCAGCCAATTGTTTCGACCGAATCCCGTCAGGTTCGTGGCTTTGAGGCACTCGTACGGTGGGAGCATCCTGAACAGGGCTTGTTATCGCCACTTAGGTTTATGCCCGTCGCCGAGGAGACCGGTTTGGTCATTCCTATAGATCAGTGGGTGTTGCGTGATTCCTGTCGGCAGCTACGCGAATGGCAACAGGAATTCCCCATGAATCCGTTACTTTCCGTCAGCGTGAATTTGTCTGACAAGCAGTTTGCCCATCCTGATTTATGCGATAAAGTGCGCACTATTTTGGACGAAACCGGCATTATACCGCTGAGCGTTAAGTTGGAAATTACCGAGAGCTCGTTGGTTGAAAACCCCGATGCCGCCGCCCAAATCCTTCGCCAATTAAAAGAACTGGGCGTTCGCATCTCGTTGGATGATTTCGGCACGGGCTATTCTTCATTGAGCTACTTACATCGTTTTCCCATTGATGTGTTGAAGATTGACCGCTCATTTGTCAACCGCATGAGTGTTTCCAAAAACTCTGAGATTGTGCGCACCATCATCACGTTGGCGATCAATTTGGGAATGGAAGTGATTGCCGAGGGCGTTGAGACCGAGGAACAAGTGGCACAACTGGAGAGTATGCGTTGCGATTACGTGCAGGGATATTTGTTTTCGCAACCAATGCGGGCCGAAGCTGTCCACGAATTGTTAACCGTCACATACCCGAAGAGCCAACGGCCACAGGTCGCCCTTGTCTGAGACCGCGCGGTAATTGGCGCGATGCTGTTTGGCTATGCTAAGATTTCGGCTTAACTGAGAAACTACTCTGTTTAGTCGAAAATTCTTATGGGCATTTCCATTCGTCAAGCCGTTCGTGTTGGCACTTATATCTTCAAACAAAAACTCACTGGCAATCATCGTTATCCGCTGGTCTTAATGTTAGAGCCGCTGTTCCGTTGTAATCTGGCATGCGTTGGTTGTGGCAAGATCCAATTTCCAGGCGAAATCCTGAAGCAGAATTTATCGCCGGAACAAGCTTTCCGGGCGGTTGAAGAATGCGGCGCGCCAATGGTTACGATTCCGGGCGGCGAACCGTTGCTGCACCCGGAAATTGATGTGATCGTCAAAGGATTAGTCGCCCGCAAAAAGTTTGTATACCTCTGCACCAATGCCATTCTATTGGAGAAAAGCCTCTCAAAATTCACGCCTTCGCCGTACCTGACGTTTACTGTGCATTTGGATGGATTGCGCGCAGCTCACGACAAAGCCGTAGACCGCGCGGGCATTTTTGATAAGGCTGTTTCTGCCATCAAAGCTGCCAAGGCTGCCGGTTTTCGCGTGAATACGAACACGACGGTTTTCGATGGCGAAGACCCGGCCATGTATCACGAGATGTTTGATCTGCTGGCAGAGTTGGGCGTAGACGGAATGACGATTGCGCCGGGCTATCGCTACGAAAAAGCGCCCGACCAGGATCACTTCCTCGCGCGCGAACAAACCAAAGCACTTTTCCGGCAAATCCTCGCGCCGATGAGCACGAAGCGCGGCAAACGTTGGGTGTTCAATCAGTCGCCGTTTTACTTCAAATTCCTGATGGGCGAAATTGAATACGATTGCATGCCGTGGGGAATGCCGAGCTATAGCATCTTCGGTTGGCAAAAACCCTGTTATTTATTGGGCGAAGGCTATGCGCCGACGTTCAAAGAATACCTTGAAACAACGCAGTGGGAGAACTACGGTCATCGCAGCGGCAATCCGAAATGCCGCGATTGCATGGTGCATTGCGGCTACGAAGCTCCGGCGGTGATTGATGCGACGAGCAGCGTGAAAAATATGTTGGTTTCGATTCGCGGGTTGAGTTGAATAGAACAGTACTGCGAGCGGTAGCGAGCGTGCTTGATGCTTATTTATATTCACATTTATCAAGTGCGCTCGCTACCGCTCGCAGCACTGTTTATGCCATAGCATTCCTCGCGTCCTGCCATCTGCCGCGCGTGAAATCGGGGAACTTCACGGGCGCGCTGCCTTTCGCTACGGACAACTCGCTGAGCGGCCCCGGCACGCTCCACGCCGCCGCATCGTACACATCCATATCCGGCGCGAAACCTTCACGCAAGCACTGCACCGTGCGGTAGACCATAATGAAATCCATGCCGCCGTGTCCGCCGTTCTTGCGCGCCAGTTCGCCGGTCGTTTTCCAGAGCGCGTGTTCGTACTGCGCTTTGTATTTGGCGAGGCTTTCGTAGCGTTCTTCTTTGTTCTCCGGGCTTTCGATGAAGAGGCGTTCGGGATAGTCGCGGAAGATGCCTTGCGTGCCTTGAATCAGGTTGATGCGATCATATGGGCGCGGCGTCGTGATGTTGTGTTGCAGCATAATCGTGCGGCCTTTATTGGTTTTGATGATGCTCGTGTTCATGTCGCCGCAGACGTATTTCTCTTTCCATTTTGGGTCGCCTTTGGGTACGGTCTTTTCGCGGTATTCGTTTAGTCCGAGCGAGGGCGAACTCATCGAAACCATATATTCAAACTTGTCGCCGCGATTGACGCCCATGTAATTTGCCATTGGTCCGAGGCCGTGCGTCGGATAGAAATTGCCGTCTTTTTTGGTGTGCGGAAGGCGTCGCCAGATGCCTTCGCTGCGGCCTTCATTGATGATGAAGCGCAGGTCGTGATTGTAGGCGCATTCGCCGTGCAGAAGCTGGCCGAGCTTGCCTTCTTTGACCAGATTCAGCACCAACATTTCGCTTTGCCCGTAGCAGCAGTTTTCCATAATCATGCAATGCCGCCGCGTTTTTTCGGAGACATTGACTAACTCCCAACAGCCTTCGACGGTTGTTGCTGCTGGTACTTCGAGGCCGCAATGCTTGCCGTTATTCATCGCCGCGACCGCCATCGGCACGTGCCAATCCCACGGTGTGGCGATGTAGATAAAATCTACGTCATCACGTTTGCAGAGATTTTCATAATCGCGTTCGGTTTTGCCGTAAACCGCTGGAGCTTTCTTGCCCGCTTTCTCAAAGCGCTTGAGCGTCCTGTCAATCTGTCCTTTGTCAATATCGCAAATCGCAGTGACTTCGACGCCGTCTACTGCCATCCATTCGCCGAGCATGCCTAAGCCACGACCGCCGACGCCAATAATGCCGAGGCGTACTTTGTCGCGCTTCTCAAACTTGACGCCGATCATCGAAGCCCCAGCGACTGCGGGCGGTTCAAGCAGCAGCTCTTCGGCTTTGGCGAGCGTGGAATTGAGTGTGATGGCGGTGCCTGCGAGTGCGGCGGATTTCAATAAATCTCGGCGGGAAACTGTTGGATCGTTCATCGGCTTGTCCTCGTTGGTGAATTGTTGTTGTGAAGATTTTCGTGACGCCGAAAGTTGACCACAAAATGCCAATGACCGCAATCATTCTGGTGAGGTGAATGATGGCGGTCATTACAGGGGCACAGTAGAACGCGTATATTTTCTTTTGCCGCTGCTAGGAAAGCGCGAATGTGAGGTGGCTTCCAGAAAAACTTACTGCGGTGGTTTCAATTCTGGCGTATTGCCGACTGTGATCGGATTTGGTTTGCCTTCGAGGAAGGGCATCACCAAATCCGCCAGGCGCTTTTCTTCAATCTCGCGGCGAATGGCGAATTCGACCGATTGCGTCTTGACTGTAGCGACTTCGGCTTTGAGCGCGTCCATTTCAGCTTGTTTGCGTTTCAAATATTCTTCGACTTCCTGCGAGATTTGCTGAATTTTGGCGGAGTTGCGTTGTTCTGTTGTCACCACGCGTTCGGCCAGCATGGCTTGATACGCATCCAACGCGCGGTCGCGGCGCAGCGCATCCGCAATCGGTTCTTCCGCTGTAAGATTTTTTGCTGACAGCGTGAGATTGACCGCGACGACTTTGACCGCCATCGGCTGATTCGCAATCGTCGGATTGTTCATCAGCTTTGCCAAATCATCTACACTGCATTGCGAAGCCGGTACGCCTGCCGCTTTGTAAATTTCCTCGAATGGTTCTTCGGCCAAATTGGTACTCGTCACATTGGGCTTTGCCAACGGTGGCGCAACTTTGGGGGCAGGTTCATTTGCAATCAAATCTCCGACCCGTGGCCCCACACGCGGCGTTGGCGTAGATGGCGGCGGAGGTGCCGACATTTTGATCGGCACAGGTGCTTCGTTGTCGTCTGCAACTTTGACAAAAAAGCCGAGTAGTGACTTCAGCGCGCCCCCGCCGGATGATGCTTCTGCCGTTGTTTCATTGTCGGAGATTTCTTCCATTTCGCGCAGGATGTCTTCAGTAGATTTTGGGGTGGATTGGGGTTTGTTGGGTTGTCTTGGGTTCGCCATGAGTCCTTGCTCCTGTTGACTTACTTTATCTTCGCAACCGTTCGCGTTCGCGAGGCGGCGTAAAGTCTTCCTGCTCGTTCTTTATTTCGGGCAACGCCGCCGCCGCCTCGCCTTCCAGCGCCGCCAGGCCGTAGGCCGTATCTTCCGCGTGCAAAACTTCTTCATATGCGGTGCGGAATTCGTCGCTGATACTCAGGTTCGTCAGCAAATTATCCACCAGGCCGGAAATGCCTGCGACATCAGTGAATGTGTAAACCTCATCCTGAATCAGGCTCAGCGAATTGCGCACGACTTGCAAACGGACTTCGAGCAGACGCACCAACTCGTCAAGTTTGCTGATGCGCGAAAGGCGTTGTTTGAGGATGTGCAGATTTTGCGCCAGCGCGTTTTTGACCTGTTGTGACCGCTCGCGTTCGACCGCTGTTTCGGCGCGCTTGATTTCGCTTTCCAACCCCGACGCGATGTTGCGATAGTTGCGATTCGAGAGCAGATGATGGGCGCGCAGCATCCGCGCGTAATCGAACCGAAACGCCGAGAGTTTTTCGACAATGCCGGTCAGCATGACGCTGTTGCCTTTGCCGCCGAGGTCGCTGCCGATTTCAGTGGTGCGTCGTTCGATCTCCTCGCACAGGCGTTTGACCGAAGCGAAATCGTTTTGGTAATGCGTCGGCAATGCTTTGATCATCGTATTTTCGGCATCTTCGACTTCTATCTTTTTGTCTTTGTTAAGCTGTGAGCGAATCAGCCGTTGCACGCGCGGCAATTGCGCAATGAAGAGCGCACCAATTTCGCCTGCAATCAGCAATGGCAGGAAACCAAAGAAATTCACGACGAGCATCAGAAAAACCATCACGCCGATGAAGATGAGGTTGATGTTGCTGGAGAGAACTTCTTTGGTGTAATTGATTTCATCGTTGGCCATAAAGCGTCAAATTTTCTTACGCCTGATGCGTCATAAAAATCATCAGGAATTCATGCTCGGCAGTAACATACAATTCGTGGCAGATAATGTTGTTTTGATGGGTGCTAGCTTCCTGCATTCTCTTTTCGAGTTCGGCGAAGTCGCTGCCCAACGCATCAATCTGGCCTAGTGAAACACAAGTCAGCTTGATTGGATAGCCCGGTTCATCATTGCGATAGCCCAGGGTGATAATCAAGCGATCCGCCGCTTCCAGATACTCGACGCCGATGCTTTTTGCGGCAGCCCCTGTTTCCCGCACAAAGTTGGCGACCTCTTCGGCGAGCGTCCCAATCGAATTGTTTGCGTCCAGATTTCCTGCAAAAACTTTGAAGTGGTTGTGAACCTGCTCAGCTATTTGACTCATATTTTTCTCCTTAAAGTTTTGGAAATTCGACCAACCGAATTTCTTTTCGTATTTCAACAAAGCGCGGGAGGTCTTCGACGTCGGAGCGATATGCCAAGCCTTCCGCAATCAAATCATAAACCTTCATGACTTTCGAACCCTGTATCGGTTCACCCTGTTTATCACGCTCGCGCCCCAGTAAATACAGGTGATCGGAAATAATCAGGGCCGACGTGACATCGTGCGTGATGATCAGAAATGTGTTCAGCGTATGCTGATGCGCGATGTTGGAAATCAACTTAATGACGTTCAGGATGTTCACCGGATCAAGGCCGGAAAACGGTTCGTCCAAAATGATGAAATGCCGGTCGAGCATCAGTTGTTGCAGAATCGCTACGCGCTGTCGTTGCCCACCTGAAAGCTGCAATGGCCACGCCAATCCTTGCTTGACCAGGTCAAATTCATCCAGCAGGCGTAAGGCTTTTTCCTTCGCTTCGTCCTTGTTCATCCCCGAACGCACCGCCGGATCAATCAAGTTATGCAGCACATTCAGGTCTTCAAATAACGGGTAGCGTTGGAAGACGACGCCGACATCGCCGACGCGCACCGGGCGCAAATGCTGGCCTTCGCCATTCGTAATTAAGACACAACCAGACGTCGGTTTATCCAGTCCCGCAATAATGCGTAGCGCCGTGGTTTTGCCGGAACCCGATGGCCCCAACAAGCTGACGATTTGTGGTTTGTCTTTGATATTCTGAATTTCGAGCGAGAAATCTTTGAGCGCGACAAACGTGGAGCCGTCATTCATTGGAAACTCTTTGCCGACCTTTTCGATGTGCAGCAACGTTTCCAACCGTGCGGGCATTTGGTCGAGCGGGCCGGGGATACAATCTGTGTGGTTGTCTGTCATTACGCCCTTTCCGCGACGAGGCTGTACGGGAACAGCACGCGTTTGATGAGGGAAAGCAAGCCGTCTTCAATCACGGCGATCACTCCGATGATAAGCAAATACGCGTAGACTTCGGCCAGTTGGTTCGTCGAAGTGTAGGCGTAAATCTGGCTGCCGATGCCGCCTTCGGTGCGATTGAATGTTTCAATCGCCGTAATCATCACCCAACCCATCGCCGCATTTTGCGCAATCATATCAATCATCGCAGGCAACGTCGGACGCACAACGACGCTATAAAATACGTGCCAATCGTTGTAGCCGAGCACGCGCGCCAGTTCGTATTTCATCCGCGGAATGGATGCGATCACGCTCGTCATACTTGTCACCAAAAAGAACGACATCCCCGTTGTTAACATCGCCACCTTCATCGGCCAGCCAATCGCAAAGAGCGTCAGAAATACCAGGTTGAACCCGACAATCGGAATGTAGCGCAGCCATTGAATGAATTTATTGAATGGCTGAAACAACGGAATGACCGCCAGATACGAAATCAGCAGTGATAACACCGATGAAATCAACACGCCGACGATGTTCAGCTTGAGCGTGACGTAAACGTTATAGACCAAACCCGAACTGCCCGGCGCGTTCCACATCCGTTGAAAGGCTCTGAGCACTTCGCTCGGATATGGCATCGCTTTGATCGGGTTGAAAAACCAAACGAGCAGGAACAGTACAATCCAGCCGATGACGATATGCGACCGCGCAAATCCGCCGACTGCGCCGTAAACACGAACCATTTCGCGCAGCGGATAGCCGGAGTCATTCGTCGGAGGCGTTGCCACAGATGTTGCTGAGGTTTCCATGTTGCTCAATGAAAATTTCACCACTGAGAACACAGAGGACACGGAGAGAAATTAGACAGGATTGACAAGATGAACAGGGTGATAAAACAACGCTAATGCTCAATCTTGTACATTCTGTAAATCCTGTCTGAGGTTTCTTTTCTGTGTCCTCCGTGTTCTCTGTGGCTTCATCTCGAAAAGTGTTACTTCAAAATAATCACGACGCGCCGGTTCGCGGCTTTCTCCACCTCCGACTTGTTTTGATTGCCGGGCAATGGACGATACGCCCCGTAGCCTTCGACATTTTCCAATCGTTTGTCGTTGATGTTGATGCCGGATGGATCAGATGCTTTCAACCAATTCCAGACGGATTGCGCGCGTTCTTTTGATAAGCGCAAATTGGTGCCATCATCGCCCACGTTGTCCGTGTGACCTTCAACGATGATCTTGGTGTCGGTGGCGCGAATTAACAAACTGCGAATGTCTTGCAGCGTATTAACTTCGCTTGGCTTCACTTTCGCCGAGCCGCTGTCAAAGCTGATTTGGAAGTTCGACTTCACGACGGTGCCTTGATTCTGGCCGACGTCTTTTGCCTGATATACGCCTGTTGTACTTTGTTCGTCTGTGATGTCTTTGATGAAGCTCAAATCCACGACTTGCGAGACCGGGGTGATCGTCGGCAAGCGATCTGGCAACAGCTTTTGCAGTCGCTTACCGTGATCGGTGTAGGTGATGGCAAAGATACTGCGCTCAAGCGGTTCTTTAGAATCCAATCCGAACAGGTGGCGCACTTCGGCGATGTTGTTGACGCGCGAACCGCCGAGCGGAACGCCATTTTCAACTTGGCCTTTGAAATACGTGTTCCAGAAACTTGGCCCCATGCCTTCCATATTGAAGACCAGCGCATTCAATGCCGAGACGCGATCCCGGAAATAATTTTCGTCCGTCTTGATGCGTTCGTTGGAGCGCGCAATACAGCGCAGCAACGTCTTGACATAGTCACGATGTTTGTTCAGCCAGTCTTCGTTGCCGAACAAAATATTCGGCATCATGTAGCTGTATTCTTTGGTCGAAACGATCTTCTGCAACTTTTCCGATTTGCCTTTGTAATCCACCGAGCTGCGCGCTTTGACGGCCATCACATCACCCGGCGTCCAGGTGGCTACGGCGTCGAGTTGGCGTTCTTCACTCTTGCCCGTGGCGCGATTGCGCAGCGAAACTTTCGCGTTGGCCGCATATTTCTGCGCCGCTTCGATGTGATCCGTGGCGTTGACGAAGTTGATCGCCTCAGGGTCATAAACCTGCTCATCAGGATTGACCGGAATTTGATTGTCCACCGCCCAGTTGACCGTGACGTTCCAATCGCAGTAGGGAACTGCGGTGACGACGACGGAACCGCGTGCCAATTGCGGGTCGCGCTTCCACGATTCCGGCCCCATCAGGCAGTCTTCGCCGAACGAATAGCCGCTTGACCAAACGACTTTGGCTTTGTTGCCGCGTAGCAATTTGTTGGCACCTGCAATGTCCACGGCAGCTTGATCGCCCGTCGTGGTGACGAATTGCATGCGGTCGGTGGCGAGTGCTTCGGATTGCTTGGACGTATCGTTTTCGACGACGAGTTTCGTGTTCGTGATGCCAGCCTGGCACAAACAACTGTTTGGATAATCGCCCGATTTGCCGGGGCCACCGACCGCGTCAATCAAGCCGCTGACGGTTTGCCACGTCCAAATGCCGATGGTTACGTCAGGATTGTCCGACGTTTTTTCCGGCGCTTTGACAGAAGATGCGGGTAAGTTGGCGAGCGAAATATTTTCGAGCTTTTCGCGGCTGTCGAGGATCACCGAACCTTTGCTGCCGGTATCGGGATTGAGTTTGGCGGTCAACCCGTCAAGCAGGCCAAGTTGTTTCAGACCCGCATAAACCAAGCCCGCCATCACCAGCAAAATTAAAATAATGCCGCCAGGGCGGAGTTCAAAACGACCAATTCTCATAGTCTGCTCCTGTGTTTCAATTCGCGCATTGCTGCGCTACGCCGCGAGATTGTACGCGGCATAGTTTGTTCGTGTTTCTAAAATCGGAATGACAAGGTTCGATTGTATTTGATGAGAGGACTGCGAATACAACGTTGCAGTTAGCTTCCTCGTTTTACGGGCAGGCGAAGCATACAGCGACGAGTGGCGGGATTTCAATGGCGAAGGTTGAGGTCGTAGCGAATTCATTCGCTTTCAGCCCAGAGCAAATGAATTCGCTACGACGTGATGATTAAGGCCGATCTTTGAACTTGTCATTCAGCCGCGAATGTTTGTTCGTTAAATCGGTTTGCTTCCCGTTGATGAACATGTGTTTGACCTTGGTGCGAAGTTCAAGTGGATCGCCATCGGTAATGATGAGGTTGGCAATCTTGCCCGCCTCAATGCTGCCAACGAGCTTATCGGCGCCAAAGATTTGTGCCGGGTAAATGGTGACCGCTTTTAAGGCTTCTTCTTTGGGCAAGCCGAACGCTGCCGCCGTCCCCGCGTTATAAGGCAAGGTGCGAATGAATTGGATGCCTTGACTGGAAAACGCGAATTTGACGCCCGCTTTGTGCAGCTCTGCGGCGCGCGAATAGGCCTGATCGTAGGGTGCATCTTCGCTATCGGGCAATTCCAACACGGCGCTCAGAATGACCGGCACATTTTTCTCTTTTAGCAGTGCCGCTACTTTGATTGCGTCTTCTCCGCCGTTAATAACGATCTTCAGCTTATATTGACTGGCAAGTTCAACCGCCGCTTTGATGTCGTTCGCTTTATTGGCAGAAACGCGAATCGGAACTTCACCCTTGATGACCGGGATCATCGCTTCGAGTCCGAGATCAACAGGGCGTGCTGGAAGACTTTTGTCCGCTGCCACAGCCTCTTTCGCTTTCAGATAGGCTTGCGCATCTTCGATCTTCTTTTTCAGGGCTTCGACCTGACGATCTCGTTGTTGGCGTTGTGCGTCGTTGACGCCACCCGCCTGAATCGCAAAAAAGCCGCCGCCGCGTCCGCCAAACCCCAACACCGGATAGTTGAGAGCCATGGCGGCGGAACCTTTCACGGCCATTTGCTGCGGCGTCCATCCATCCGCATTGATGAGCGCACATTGTCCCGAAATAATGCCGCCCTGAGGACAGGTCAAGACTGTGGTGACGCCGTTCATTCGCGCCACGGGAATATGTTCGCTGTGCGGATTGACAGCGGTTAAGGCCTTCATGTTGGGTTTGAAGTCGCCCAGTTCCGTTGTGTCTATGGTCATGTCTACTGAGGCGACCTCATTCAGGCCCAAAACAGTATTGGAATCAATGAGGCCGGGATAAACCGAGAGTCCGGTTGCATCAATGACCTTGGCATTACTGGGGACACTGACATTCGCGCCCACGTCCGCAATTTTGCCATCGCGGATGATGACAGTACCCTTTTCAATGGTTGCGCCCGTGACGGTCACGATTTTGGCATTGCGGATGGCATAGACAGCGGTCATGTCTTTGGATTGCGCCAGGAGCGAAGCGGCGAACGTAGCGATCACCGCAAGGATTAATAAAAGATTCGGGATTTTTGGCTTCATATCATTCCATTTATAAAACTAATTTCGGTTTCTTTTGCCGTGCAAATGAGTGTCCAGGTCGTCTTCCGTCGGGATTGTCGGAGGTTGCGGCAGCGTGGGCTGAACTTGTCCTGGCATTCTCTTTTCGCGCTCAATCAGGTCTTTCTTTTCCTTGGCGATTTTCTCGCGCATTTCCAAATCCTGCTTGCGGTCGAAATAGATTTCACCTTCGATCATTGTTGTTTCAGGGCGCGAATACACGCTGAACGGATGACCATTGAAGATCACGAGGTCAGCATCTTTGCCTACATCAATGCTTCCCACGCGTTTGTCCAATCGAAGCTGAATGGCCGGATTGAGTGTAACCAGACGCAAGGCTTCTTCTTCGCTCAGATCGCCATACTTCATCATCTTGCCTGCTTCCTGATAAAAGCGGCGTGCGGCTTCGTTATCGTCAGAGTGAATGGAAACGACGATGCCCCGACGGTGCATAATCGCCGCATTGAACGGGATCGCATCGTAGGCTTCCATTTTGTAGGCCCACCAGTCCGGCAGGATCGAAGCGTTCGCACCGTGTGCCTTGATTTCGGGCGCGACTTTGTAGCCTTCAAGAACGTGTTGGAAGGTATGAACTTTGATGCCGAATTCTTCGCACAACCGCGCAAGCATTACGATTTCATCGGCACGATAGCAGTGCGAATGAATGTCAATCTTGCCGCGCAGCACATCGGCCATCGCTTCGAGTTTAAGGTCTTTGCGCGGGGGCAGAACGTCTTCGCCGCGTTTTTTCGCCGCTTCATAATCATCCCATTGTTTGATGTATTCGCGGCCTTGCGTAAAAGCTTCGCGGATCGTTTCTTCAACGCCCATGCGGGTCGCGGGGAAGCGCGCGGACTGGCTTGGTAAGGTGGGATTGCCACGACGCTTCGGGTTTTCGCCGAGTGCGAATTTAATCGTACGTGGCGCATCGGCAATGAGCATTTCTTCGACCGACTTGCCCCATTTCAACTTGATGAGATTGTTTTGCCCGCCAATCGCATTGGCGCTGCCGTGTAATTGATGAATGAGTGTCATCCCGCCAGCCAATTGGCGATAGATATTGATATTGGTGTTGTCCACCATATCGCGCATCCGCACCATCGCCGTCACAGAAAGCGAGCCTTCATTGATCGAATCAAGTGCGGTATGCGAATGCGAGTCAATAAAACCGGGCGTGACGTACATTCCCGTGGCATCCATGACCTTTGCATTGGACGAGGCCTTCACTTTGTCGGCTTTGTCCACCGCTACGATTTTTCCATCTCGGATCAAAATGGAGCCGTTCGTGATCGTGCCGTGCGACGCGGTCATGATCGTCGCATTACGAATCAGCGTTTCATTGGATTGCGCCAACGCAACAAGGCTCAGCGTACAAAGCAAAACAGCGAGAGAAATGAAGCGATAAGTTTTCATAGGTGACTCCTGCAACGACCACGCAAACCGTCAGTTTGCATGGTTTGTTCAGCTAACAAGTGATCAAAAAAGATCGTGAGGCTTTCCTTCAAAATACAAATATCGTGGCGGCACAAACGGTCAGTCTGCGCTACTGGCATTACGGCTTCCGTGTGCCGCTGAAATCATAACTGGTGCTATTGGTTTCCATCATCCCAGTCATCGAATTGCCTTCGATTTTGGCGCGCGCGGCAATGACCAGTTCGTTGTCGTTGTAGCGAAGGACGTAGATAAACGTCAGTTCGTTGCCATTCAATTTGCCGTCGCCAATCGGGACGGGACCGGAACTCGATGAAATTTCGCCCGTGATTTTGTTGCCATCCTGCTTGAGCGTCAGCGTGCGCGTGACCGGGCCACCGCCGGGCGGGTTCACTGTCAGTGTCCACGTTCCGGCAGCGTTAATCGCTGCTGGGGCGGGCCTGGAGGTTGCTGACGTCGGTGCCTCAGTCGGCGCTGCTGGCCCGCTGGATGGGCGTCCACCGGGTCGGCCCCCGGCGGGAGGTCCACCCATTCCACGCGGAGGTGCGGGCGCTTCCTTGATGACGTATTGCTTGCCATCCACAAAGGTGAATTTGACTTTGGTGTCGCGGTTGAAAAGATCACCGCTGGTGACGATTAGATTGGCGATCTTACCTTTTTCAATGCTGCCGAGTTGTTCAGCCAGTCCGAAGATTTGCGCTGGATAAATCGTCATTGCCTTCAACGCTTCGTCTTTCGGCAGGCCTGCTTCGATAGCACGCGCGGCATTAGCGACGAAGTCTGCCGGTCGCGTCAGCGTGCCGGAGGTAAAGGCGAATTTGACGCCAGCTTTGTGCAACGCGGCGGCGGCTTTGGGGGCCTCAGCTCGGTTGCGCAACGTGCTTAACGACTCGGATTCGGGGTCTTCAACGTTCGCCGGCTTTTGCGGAAAGCTCAGACTGAGCAACACAGTCGCGTCTTTTTGCTTGAGATAATCAGCGACGAGATAGCTTTGCGTTGCGCCCGCGAGCAAGTACTTCAATTTGAATTCTTCCGCTAATCCGACTGCACGGCGAATGTCGCGCTCGCTGGTGACATTCAGGATGACGGGCATTCTGCCGTTCACGACCGGGATCAACGCCTCGCTGGATTTGTTATGTGCTGGACGATTCTTGCCGCGCGGCGCTTTGCTGTACCAATTCCATTCGTCACGGTAATGCTGGGCGTCCATGAACGCCTGCCGCAAAAATGCGAACACTCCCATCCCTGAATTCGGATAGCCGCCACCGAAGCCTCCGCCTCGACTGAAGCCGATGCTCAACGAATGAGGTGCTTTCAACAGCAGTTTTTCCGACGCTTCGTTGCCGAGATTGATGAACGCACTTTGCCCACGAAAAATGCCATCGCGCGGCGCGGTCAAGGCCGCTGTAATCCCGGCGCTGCGCTGCGCGTCGAACGTTTCAGCCGCGATTTGCAATTGATCAGCAACAGTGGTTTCGGGCAGGAGACCCACATTTGATGGAGGTGCGCTCAAGGCCGCCAGAATTGCGGCTTGTTGATTGGCTGGCGCGCCGCCACCTCTGCCGCCCAGCCCTCCTTGTGGTTGTTCCGCCGGACGCAGACCATAATTGGAATAGGCATCAATCAAGCCCGGATAGACCATCATTCCTGCGGCCTCAATCACACGCGCATCGGCTGGCACGGCGACATCGGCTCCAACGGCGGCGATGAGTCCGTTGCGAATGACCACTACGCCGTTTGGAATAATGGCTCCGGTGACGGTGACAATCGTGCCACCTTTGATGGCGTAGGTTTCACCCGTTTGCGCAGAAACGGAATGGCGTGCCAATAACAAAAGGGAAAGGGCTAAGACAAGCTGCAAATAGCTTCGTGGTTTCATTGGCGGTAGACTCCTGAAAAATAAGTACAGACAACGTTTGTAGAGGCACATAATCTAGCGCAACATTGTATCGAGGGAAAGAGACGCGCAATGACCGAGCAAAAAATCCAAATGGTTTTCTTTGACGCCGCAGGTACATTATTCGACGTTCGCGGAAGTGTTGGTGCAATCTACGCGCGGTTTGCTGCCAAATACGACAAGCACGTAGACGCGGAGGGATTACAGCACGAATTCATTCGTCAGTTTCGGACGCAGCCCCCAATGATCGTGGGCAATTCTTTGGCGGGCGCAGAGCGATTGCTGGCGGAACGAAACTGGTGGCGCAATCTGGTGCTGGACGTCTTTGCGCGCTTGGGCGAGTTTCCACAGTTTGAGGATTACTTTGTGGAAATCTTTGAGTTCTTTCGCCGGGCCGAGGCCTGGGCGGTTTTTGAAGATGTTACCACCACGCTCGCCGCGCTCAGGTCGCGCGGTTATCGCCTTGGCCTGATCTCGAACTTCGATGCGCGGCTGTATGATGTGTTGGAAGGCTTACGTCTGCGAACGTATTTTGATTCGATTTATCTTTCGACCGAGGTCGGAGCCGCCAAACCGGAGGCCGAGATTTTTACCTTTGCCCTGCAAGAAAATGGCTTCACTGCGGCCCAGGCGATGCACATCGGTGATCGCTGGCAGGAGGATGTGCAAGGCGCGAGAGCCGCCGGGCTGCACGCTGTTTGGCTCAATCGAAATGCCGCGCCGATTTCCGATCCGACAGTTTCGCAAGTGACGACTCTTCATCAAATTCTCGAATTGCTCTGAAAACGCTTGAACGAATAGCCCTGGTTTGGCGTACAATCGGACCTGATTAGGAAAGGCGCAAAATCGTTTATTTGCCCAAACACGTTATGGAAAAACAGAAACAAAAGCGAGCCACAAAAACTTCTTCCACACCGTCAGAAAACAATCAGGTTGCCAACTGGTTTCAGCAGGACCTGACGCGCCGCAGTGCGACCAAACGCATTGGCAAAGGCATGGCGTGGGCGGCGGGGTTGGGGATCGTTGGATTGACGGGCTATAAAATCTTCAGCGATGACGACGCCGAAGTGTCGCAGGATTCGCTGGAACTCCAGAAAAAAGAGGGTTGGAATATTGGTGCGACGGATCGTAAATTGAACTTCGACCCGACCTTCACATCAGCCACAGCGAGTGTGGCCGAGGCCGATTGGAAGGCATATCTTGACCCGAACAAATTGATCGCAGCCTATCAACCGGCGAGCGCGACGTGGCAACCTTACTTTGTGCCGACACTGATCCAATCGCTGGCGCAATCGTCATTGCGTGAGCAAATCAAGCCGGTCAAAACGACGCTGATGGAACAGACCTACGATCAAGCGACGGCGCTGAAAGAATTGCTGTCGCAATCCGCAAACGCAAACGAATCGCTGATCGTGTCGGATATGGATGGGATGTATTCGCTGGCACTGGGAGCCGCCATGGCGGACTTTGCGCACATCGTGCCAGACTTTGACAACTGGCCGCATCCGCTGGGCGTTGTTCGTTCGCACGAAACACTCGGCGCAATGGTGTATTACGCCAAAGAAATCGAAGACAAAAAAGCCAAGCTGCAAGACAAAGCGCCAGCGGTGTTACTGCTCGACAATCAGCGGCTGAACGAATACAAAGACGAAGAAAATCAATTCGACAATCGTTATCTGGCGAAAATTCCATCTGCGGCGGACCTGAAGCAGCGCGGCATCACGAGCCTGCTTTATGTGGTCAAAGACGACAAGCGCAAAGAAGAAATGGATGACCTAAACGACGAATTTGTCGAGTTGGAAAAGCAGGGAATCAGCACGCGGTTTTTGCGCCTGTCCGAATTTAAACCCGGCGACGATACTGTTGCGGCGGGGACTACGCCAGCGACCACCACAGGCACGACCACCACCACGCGACATCACTATTATTACGGCGGTTCGCCGATGTATCACTGGTGGTTTTACAATCATTACTATTACTCGCCGCATCCGTATGCTTACACGTCATATGGCGGCACACGCTATAACTATTCGCGTCCCACCACTGCCTGGCCATCGCAACCGCCGACCTATCGCCCGGTTTCGCGTCCGACGGTGTTCAGCGGCACACGTGTCGGTGGTACAAGCGGGATTGGCCGCAACCGTCCGAGTGGTTTTGGTCGCACCAGTGTCCGAATGTCTTCCAGCGGGCAAGTGACCGGCGTGCGTTCCGGGCGTTCCGGTTCGTACGGTCGCAGCGGTGGTGGCTGGTTCGGCGGGTAACAGTTCCGACTGACAGAGGAAGCGCCGCCGTCCGCGCGCTCCATCGCTGCCTCTGCCACGCAGCATCGTTACTCTTTTCATTGGTAGCGCCCGCGAGCTTTTCTCTGAAACTCAGGCTCGTGCTGGCGTGTTGATGAAGAAGCCGGTTTTCCTCTCCGTAGTAATGCCGCTCGCATCAACAAAACTTCAGGGACTTAAATTCACACAGCAGAAAATATCTCTCATGGCTGTTCTAACAAGGGCGTGTTTTTTGGGGCTGGTTTGTGCGTTGTTGGGCGTGACCGCGCTATGCCAATCCATCGTAACGCTCGAATCTGCGCGACCAATCAGTCAAACCATTCGCCCTGGTGAGCAGCACATTTATGTATTGCAACTGGCGGCAGGAGAATTTGCGCGCATTGAGATTGACTGTGCTGGGACAGGCATCGGTCTTGCGCTGTTTGATAGCACGAGGCAAAAAGATTGGGGAGATGATCAAGGAGCGCCGCCCCCCTGGAATGTGGTGTTTTATGCACCGACGGTGAACCTTTACCAAATCCGCCTGACGGCTGACAAAGGGCCAATCTCCCCGCAACATTATCGTTTGCGTTGGATGGAGAAGCGTCCCGCGACAGAACTCGATAAAGCGGAAGTCAACGCGCGACAAACAGACTATGAAGCGGCCCTGTTGTACAACAAGCAGAGTCCCGAAGCATATCGTCTGACGGCAGAAAAGTGCCGCGCGGCAGCGCACTTATATGAAATCGTCGGGGCGCGTCATGACAGAGGGCGGATGTTCAATTTGCTGGGACTGAGTCTGCATGCGCTGGGGGAACGCGCCGCTGCTGAACAGTCTTATCAACAATCCCTGGCAATCTTTCGCAGCTTGGGACAACGGCACAAAGAAAGTAACGTTCTGAACAATCTATCCGGGTTGAGCGTCAAGTGGGGCGATTATCAGGCCGCGTTGGATTATGCGGGGCAGGCGTTGTTGATCGCACGGCAGGACAACGATCTGCCCCGTTTAATGTCTTGCCTCAATCGGCTGGCGGAGATTTACCGCAGCAGCGGAGAGTTGAAAAAAGCCATTGATTTAAATCAAGAAGTGGTCGCACTGGCACGGGCCAATCCAACAGTGGTTTATGCGGGCGTCTACGAAGTCCAGGGGCTGCTGGGACTTGGTCAGAACTATTTTGACTTAGGCGATGAAACCCAGGGGCTGCGTTCTCTGGAAGAAGGTTTGGCATTACATCAGCAGCGAAATCTTGCCCTCGCCGCTCACATCGTGGCGGCCCAGGCTGCCAGAGCGGCAATTTATTTGCGGCGCGGTGCAGCCACGACAGCGTTGAATTTATTGTTATCAACGCTGGCTGAGCATCAACTTACCTCTTATCCCCGTGCTACCGTTTTGACACGACTTGGGCAATCGTATCTGGCTCTGGCGCGGTACGAAGAATCACAGGATGCGTTTGCCAAAGCGGTGGCCTTGAGCCAAACAAGTGGGTTTCAGGACTTGAGCATTGAAGCGTTGCTGGGATTAGCGCGGGTGGCGCGCGCGCGACAACAACTGCACGCCGCGATTACCTGGGGGGAACAATCAATTGCCATCATTGAGCAGCAACAAGCCAATATTTATGATGCCACGTTGCGGGCGACTCTCTTTGCAACACAGCGAGCCGTCTATGAATTGCAAATCGAGTTACTGATGCAACTCAGCGAGCAAACGCCCGCCCGTCGCACGGAATTACAGGCGGCGGCCCTACATCTCAGCGAGCGCAGCCGCGCCCGCACGTTGCTGAATTTACTTATCTCTCCGGCCACGCCAATGCAGACCGTCGCCGATCAACGGCAACTGCGGGAAAAGCTGGAAGCGACAGCGACAGCGATCAATAAAACAGCGTTTACGAATCAACCGCGCCGGGACGAGTTGAATCGTGCCTTAACGGTGCTGACGACGGAATTGAATTTGCAATACACGGCGAATCGTAAACCCGTGGTAGCGACCAATTTGGTGCAAGCGTTAACCTGGTCAGAAATCCAGCAACAGGTATTGGACGAAAACACGTTGTTGCTGGAATTTGCGTTAGGCACAGAACGTAGTTATTTGTTTGCGGTTGCGCCGACCCACTTGCAAACCTTTATCTTGCCGCCCCGCGCCGAGATTGAGCAACAGGCGCGCGCGCTGCATCAGTTAATGGAATTGCGCGCCCAACCGCCGGTCTTCAAATCCATTGCGGCGATGCAGCAATGGAAAGCTCAAACGCAAGCGCAGTATGCCCAAATTGCGAGGCGACTAAGCCAAACCTTACTCGCTCCTGTCGGCGACCTATTGCCGAACAAACGATTGTTGATCGTTCCTGATGGCGCGTTACATTACGTGCCGTTTGCAGCTTTGCCAGTCGTCAATCGTCAGTCGCTAAAAACAACAGACAACGAACAACCATTGATCGTCAAGCACGAGATCCTCATGCTTTCCTCCGCTTCCACATTGGCTGTTCAGCGGCGACGAGCCGTAGGACGTGTGGCCGCTCCCAAAATATTGGCCTTGCTGGCTGATCCGGTTTTCAGCAGCGCTGACCCTCGCTTACCAGATAGCACACGTGCGTCGGCAGGCAACACTTCTGAGCCGCAACTGGCGCGCTTACGCGCTGCCCAGCAGGAAGCCGAGGCGTTGATTGCTTTAGTCCCGCCCGAAGCGCGGATGGTAGCGATGGGGACAGCCGCGAATCTCACCACCGCTAGCAGTGCCGTACTGGAACAATATCGCTATGTGCATATTGCGACCCACGGCATCTTTGATAACGAACATCCCGAACTTTCCAGTTTGGTTTTTTCCCAGCGCGATGAAAAGGGAGCAGCACAGAATGGGCATTTGCGCGCCATAGATAGTTTCCATCTTAGGCTCAACGCCGAGTTGGTTGTGTTGAGCGGTTGT
>JAEUQN010000220.1:0-3664 GCA_016789725.1 Blastocatellia bacterium
AGCGCAAACTGTTCGTTTGCGATGTTTGTATGCAAACCGCTGGAGGAACACAGCAATGGACTGTTGTCTGCGACGCAAACCAACAGTTTGCGCTACTGCAATTCATTACGGATTACTCCCCGTTCCGCCAAATGATTGAATTGGTTTCGTTGTGCCACAAGTCAGCAACGCCGGTTTGGCATCCAGACTGGCTTGCAGATTTTTCATCTCTTTACGCCGAATGCCGACGCCCTTCAGTTGCACGACGGCAGTGCCAGCCGAAAGCTGTGCGCCGCCTGATCCCTCAAATTTGATGCCGCCAGCATTTTCTGCTGACGCTATAATCCCAACTTTGCGCTCCGCCAGACACGGCGAATTCACAGCGGGCGGTGTCCACCTGACACGCATGTTCACTTGCACTCCGTCATCGGCGATGATTTCTTTTGACGTAACATTCACCGTTGGATTGCTGGTCGTCTTGGCATTGGCTTTGACAGTCACGGTGCCGGATTTCACGTCGGACAAATTGATATTGCGATTGGTGGCCGGGCCTTGCACGATAACCAACGCGGAACTGGCATTCGCGCCGTGGTTTTGTTCGCCGGAATCAATCGTCTTGTTATCTTTCAGCACTAGTTTTACCGAGACATTGAATCCCACCATTTTGACCTGGGAGGGCAAAGACGACGTTGTCCAATTGATGCCAATGCGAATGCCATTGCTGTCTTCAGCGGGAGCGACGGTGATGTTCTGTACCAGTTTGCAACCGGACGGACACGAACCACTGATTTCCGCTCCCCCAAACACTTGGGTGGAAGCTGTCGGGCGGAGTGCGAAGGGCGTGCTGGGCAGCAACAGCAAGCACAGAAAAAACGTGAGGCCTGATCGTCGAGATTTCATGGCGTATCCTTTCTTGTGATGAAGATGACACACGTAGTAGCCCATTGATTTGCTCCACGAACGCGAATGAAGACGCTACTACATGCAAGTTGTCTTACCGTTGACACTAGTCGGACAACTCGCGGCTGCCAATGCCAAAAAAACTGCGCGAACGTGACAGAAGAAAACGCTGCGATGACGGCAACGTGCCATAAAAAACACCGCAGCCCTGAGTTCAAATAAAGAGGCGGGTTCATTGTTGTTCTGAAAATGGATTTGGACTAGTTTTCCGTAGCGATCATGACGCAACTGCTACAACCATTGTTTTTCGCTTTGCAGCTTGCGCCGCCGCTGGTCACTATGGTTGAGCAATTGGTTGCATTGGTCGTCCCACCGCACACACAACTGACGTTGATGCCGTTGACGCGCACAGGCTTGGTGACGCGCCGCGCGGTCGGGCCGCTGCCGGTGGTGGTCGTTTCTTCCTTGATGACTTCGATCAGTGAATTGGATACCTGCCGCAGCTTGAGACCCGCATCAGGAATCAGTTGATTGTTTTCCATCTTTGCGCCTTTAAACTGCTTTTTGCTCTGTGCATCGGCATCGAACTGGCACAACAATGCGGCAGCGAGTGCTATTGCAAATATCCCGCATACGATAGTGATACGTTTGAAAAAAGTAGCGTTGTTTTTCATAAGCCTCCGGTGAATAGGTTGTTTGGCGAGAGAGTTCAGATAAATCGTGATTACCTGGCGATGGTTTGAAAATTACAGCCTCAATTACTGTGTGGATTTCGTGGTGAGCACCAGCTTACAGGTACAGCCACCGTGCTCGGTGCAGGTGACAGTAGTATTTTCAATACTATACCTACAGTTTCCGCTGTTCGTGCCGGGCTTTAGTTTGCACTGACAATCAATCTCTCCCACAATTACGCGCCGCGCCTGATTTTGAGCGGTGGTCATTTTTTGACTGATCTCTCCCCGATTGACTGATGTTTGGGTTAAATCAAATCCTGATTTAAAGATGACCTTGTTTTCGCTCACACGACGCTCAATGGCATCTTCGACGCGGACTTTCTTTTCCGGTGTGGGCGTGGGCGTCGGCTTTTTCTGTGCCTGCACCAACAGGACGATCAGGCAAATCAAACCTCCGCTGATCAGCGTGGAAAATACTTTCAGGTGAACTGTGCGTTTCATAAACTCCTCCATTCTCTTGACGATTTCATTGGTTGGGACAACTTCCCAACGATGCGACAAACAATACCGAAGGCACGAACGGAAAGTCTTCAAGTCGTTCTGAGATTTTCTTGAGATTCTTTTCAAGAACTTTTGAGATGAATGCGCTCCAGGCACAGGCTTGTGTAAATTGGCAAACCTGACTATAACCATCTTTCCAATGCAACTTTCCGTTTCAAATCAAAGGGATACCCATTATGTGCCGAACGCTGATCGCTTACTTTTTAGGGGTTGTTTTTCTGACCGGAGCAATTTCTGCTCAAACACCGCGCGATGCCCAACTTGCTCAGGCTACCGAAGCCTTGCGCGCGAAGCTCATCGAAACGCGCCGCTATTTGCATCAGCACCCGGAACTGTCGAACCGTGAAGAAAAGACCTCGCAATACATTGCTGAGAAATTACGTGCGCTCGGTTTTGATGAAGTCAAAACGCAGGTGGGCAAATATGGCGTCGTTGGTTTGCTGAAAGGTGCCAAGCCCGGCCCCGTCGTCGCGGTGCGCGCAGATATGGATGCGCTACCGATTTTGGAAACGCTCAATGTCCCCTACAAATCGCAGAACGCAGGCGTCAAACACGCCTGCGGACACGACGTTCATATGACCGTGCAACTGGGTGTTGCTGAAATCCTGAGCAAAAATCGCAACCTCATCAACGGCACCATCAAGTTCATCTTTCAGCCCGCCGAAGAAGGTGCGCCCGAAGGCGAGAAGGGCGGTGCAGGATTTATGATTGAACAGGGCGCGATGGAAAGCCCAAGGCCATCTGCGATCTTTGGACTGCATGTGATGCCGAACATTCAAGTCGGCCAAATCGGCGTGAACAGCGGCCCGGCGATGGCTTCGTCCGACAAATTTATGCTGACCGTGCGCGGCAAGAAAGTTCACGGCGCGTACCCGCACGACGGCATTGATACGATTGTCGTGGCCTCCGAAGCCGTGTTGGCATTGCAAACGATTCGCAGCCGCCGCATCAACACACAGGAACCTTTGGTCATCACCATCGGCAGTTTTCAAGGCGGCAACCGCTTCAACATCATCGCCGACGAAGTCAAAATTGAAGGCACGATGCGCACGCTGAATGAAGAGGTGCGCACCGCTGCGATGGCAATGATGAAGCAAACGCTGCAAGGCATCACATCCGCCTACGGCGCAACGTACGAATTAACCTGGGGCAAAAACAATCCCGTCACCTACAACGATCCGAGCTTAGTTGCCGCCACCTTGCCGACGCTGAAACGCATTGTCGGCGAAGCCAACATTACGACGCCGCGTCCACAAATGGGCGCAGAGGATTTCTCGCTGTTCCAGAAAGTCGTGCCCGGTTTCTTTTACTTCCTCGGCGTCGGCAACACCGCGAAAGGCATCACTGCCATGATTCACACGCCGGAATTCGATGCAGATGAAGAAGCGTTAGTGATTGGGACAAAAGTGATGTCGAACGTGCTGCTGGATTATTTGGATCAAAGAATGGTGAACCTGATTGTTGTCCAGGAAAAGCAAAAAATGGTTGAGATTGAGGTTGAAATAATCCAGCTTGTTGTGCCATATTCATTGGCATTTGAATAGGTGGAA
>JAEUQN010000220.1:3674-10899 GCA_016789725.1 Blastocatellia bacterium
TCGATGGTTGTTGGTGTTTTTTTGGGTCGTGCTGTCACCCCCTCCAGAAACCGGGGTGGTTGGGTTTTTCTCATTTATTTAGTCCTTAGCCCCCCCCCCAAACCACTGACGGTCCCGCTACTCTGGTTGAGGCGAAGCGATGAACTCTACGCCCTCAAACGTGACGCAACTCTTAGTCAATTGGAACAACGGCGATCAGGCCGCGCTCAATCAACTGTTGCCGCTGGTCAATGACGAACTACGCCGCTTGGCGCGCAATTACCTGCGCCGTGAAAGCCCCGGTCATACGTTGCAACCAACGGCGCTGGTCAACGAAGCCTACTTGCGGTTGATAGATCAGCGACAAGTCCAATGGCAAAACCGCGCGCATTTCTTCGGCATTGCCGCGCAGTTGATGCGGCGCATTTTAGTAGATCACGCGCGTCGTCACGCCTACGCCAAACGCGGCGGTGGGGCGATTCAGGTTTCATTCGACGAAGGGATGGCAGTAACAGAGGCGAAGGCGGCAGAATTGTTGGCGGTGCATGAAGCGTTGGAGAAGCTGAACGCGATGGACGCACGCAAAGGCCGCATTGTAGAATTGCGCTTCTTCGGCGGCCTGAATTTAGACGAAACAGCAGAAGTTTTAGGTATCTCCTCTCCCACGGTGCAACGTGAATGGCGCGCCGCGAAAGCGTGGTTGCATCGCATCCTGACCGAGGGCCATGATGACGCTTGAGAGAATGCAGCAAATCGAAGCGGTCTTTCACGACGCCTGCAACCTCGCGCCGGATGAACGAACTGCGTTTATTGCACAGGCCTGCGCGGGCGATGAAGACTTGCGCCGCGAAGTCGAAGCGCTGCTTACTTCCGATGAACAAGCGGGGCCCTTGATCGAAACGCCAGCTTATCAAATGGCCGCGCCCTTGTTGCTGGAAAGTCAGTCGCCTGCGTTCGCCGCCCAATCCATCAGCCACTATCAAATCATCGCGTTGCTCGGTCAAGGTGGGATGGGCGAAGTCTATCAAGCGCGCGATACCAGGCTCGACCGCACTGTAGCCTTGAAAATATTGCCCGCTGACGTCGCCACCAATTCCGAACGCCTGCGCCGTTTCGTGCGCGAAGCCAAAGCCGCGAGCGCCTTGAACCATCCACACGTCGCCACGATTTACGAAATTGGCGAAGCCGAGAACGTCAACTTCATTGCGATGGAATATGTCGAAGGCCAAACACTCGCGGCCAGGATCAACGGTCAGCCACTGGCAATCCAGGAAGTCGTAGACATTGGCCTCCAGATCGCCGACGCACTTGATGAAGCGCACTGCAAGGGGATCATTCATCGTGACATCAAATCAGCCAACGTGATGCTGACACCGCGCCGCCAGGTGAAAGTGTTAGACTTCGGCTTAGCCAAAATCGCACAGCCACAGTCCATTGACAGTGACATCAGTACGCTGGCGAAAACGCAATCGGGCGTAGTGATGGGGACGGTGCCGTATATGAGTCCTGAACAGGCGTTGGGGCGCGCAATAGATCATCGCTCTGATCTGTTCAGTTTGGGCGTGGTGGTGTACGAAATGGTGACGGGGCGCTTGCCCTTTAGCGGCTCAAGTACGGGCGAAACGTTGGACCGCATTTTACATTCCGAACCGGAGGCAATGGCACAGTTCAATCGTGACGTCCCCGTAGAACTTGAGCGTATCGTCAATAAGGCGTTGCGCAAAGATAGGGAGCAGCGTTATCAAACCAGCAAAGAGTTATTGTTTGATTTGCAGAGATTGCAAGAGGAACTGAAATCTCGCGTCAAGATTGCGAGTGATGGGAAACCGGAAAAGCTCGACAGTTCGTTAGCAACTTGGGCGGGCGGGAATCAAAACGCTCAGGTCGGTGATCCTCCATCAGCACCTACAGTCGCTTATACTAAGTATTTAATCCGCAAAATCAAACAGCACAAACGAGTCTTGCTCGCAGTGTTCATTGTTGCTGGAATTACATTTGGTGTCTATCAGTTCATCGGCCAACGCCAGTCTCCGCCAGCCACCAGCCCTAAGCCCATGACGCCATCGCAAACGATGGAAATGCGAAAGCTCACGAACACGGGCAATATCACCACTGCTGCGATTTCACCTGATGGCAAATATGTGGCGTACACCCAACGCGAAGGCGGCCAGCAGAGTTTGTGGCTGCGGCAGGTCGCCATTACCAGCAATGTGCAGATAGTTCCACCAACTAAGGCTAACTTCACGGGGTTGACCTTCTCGCCTGATGGGAACTATCTCTACTACGTTGAAGGTTCGACGCTCTATCAGATGCCGGTTCTCGGAGGGGCCACCAGAAAACTGATTGCCGATGTCGGTGGCCCGGTGACTTTTTCTCCCGATGGAGTGCAATTAGCGTTTGTTCGCAACGATCCAGGTCTGGGCGAAGCGAGGCTTATCAGGGCCAGTGCCGATGGCAGCGGAGAGCAAATACTTGCCACGCGCAAGCGACCTGCGATGATCAATCTTGAGAGTGCAGCGTGGTCGCCCAGTGGCGAAGTCATTGTTGTTAGCACCCTGAATGCGGATGCCGAAGGCAGTTACAATAGTGTGGTTGCAGTGCGGGCGAGAGAGGGAACCGAAACGACGATTACTTCTCAACGGTGGCGTCACGTCCCCAGTTTGGCCTGGCTTTCAGATGCCAGCGGGTTGGTGATGATTGCAAGGGATCGAGCCTCTGCCGCAGGCTCGCCATATCAGGTTTGGCATCTCTCCTATCCGGGCGGCGAAGCTCGTCGGATCACCAACGATCTTCAGGGGTATCGCAGCATAAGCCTCACCGCTGATGCGCGATCTCTCATCACCGTACAAGAAGATCAAGTGCTCAATCTCTGGGTGACGATGCCTGGGAAACCCACATCAGCCAAGCAAATCGCCGCGAAGTTGGGGTTGGTCGGTGACTGGACCCCAGATGGAAAGATACTTCTTCACTGGGACTTAAACGGTAATCGGGATATTTGGCTTACCGATCCCGATGGAAGTGGCAAAAAACAACTCACTGTTGATACACACTCAGACGTCAATCCCAAAAGTTCATTTGATGGGCGCTATATCGTTTTTACGTCTTTTCAATCTGGCTCACCTAATATCTGGAGAATGGATTCCGATGGCACCCATCCCAAACGATTAACAAGCGGGAAACTGGATGACGATCCAGCCATTTCGCCGGATGATAAATGGGTCGTTTATAAGTCTGGGAGTTCCGGCAAAACGACTTTATGGAAAGTACCGATTGACAGCGGAGCGCCAGTCCAGATCACCAATAAGTACTCAGAATATCCGGTCATCTCGCCTGACGGAAAATTGATTGCTTGCCGTTATAAGGATGAGCCTGCTTCGCCGACCACCATTGCGATTATTCCTTTTGAAGGCGGGGAGCCAATCAAAACCTTTGATCTGCCCATCTCGCACATGCGCTGGACTACTGACGCGCGCGCGCTGACGTTCATTGTTACGCGCGCAGGTGTTTCCAATCTCTGGAACCAGCCGCTGGCGGGCGGCCCACCCAAGCAATTGACCAACTTCCAAGCAGAAACGATTCACAGTTTCGCGTGGTCACGTGATGGCAAACGACTTGCCCTGGTTCGTGGTGTGATCAATAACGATGTCGTCCTGATCCGCAATTTTAGATAACAAAAGATAATGGGCCTGGATCATTGGTAGATCAATTCCAGCGCCTATGCCCGCCATAATCTCACCGCGAACGTTGCCGTCTGCTACAAAATGATTATTCAAATGGCTGACATAAAAACTTGATTAGCTTTTTGCGTGCGCCGAGTGATGGATGTGTATACGCATCGCGTCGCGTGGTGTTGCCTGCCATAATGCCTGCAACCGTATTGCTTTGTGCCAGCCGTTCCAAAATGCGGCTATAGCTAATCGGATCATCGCCAATCTCTTTGAGCGTAAACACCGCGACGGCATCGCAAAATAGTTCAAATTCTCGCATTCGCTTTTCATCGTTCGCCAGCTTTGCTTCGGCACGTTCTACCCAAACATATTCGTGCGCCAGTTCGTGTGCGACGATGCCGCGTAGCTCTGCTTCGCTGGCAACTTCCAGCAGGCGCGTCGTGATGATAATGACGGCGCGGTTAACCAGATACGCTTTGGGTTGTTCGGCGCGTAAAACATACATCGGCATCTGGCCCCGTCCATGATAAGCCAGCACGGGTTGCAGCACCGCTTTGAGTTGGTCAACTTGCTTGCCAGAAATGACGGGCAAGCCTTGCGCCTCAATAATCGTTTTCACCACAATCGCATCGGCTTGGTAAGCGGGCAGACGCATTTGCTGCAAACGTTCCCGCAACGCGGTCGGTGAAAGATCGCCCAGGCGAGCAAGAGCCTTGGCTGCTTCTGTGTCTTCTGGCAATACCCCTCGTTTGTTGCTGGCTTTGGAAGTATCGTTGTTCAGTGATTGTCCGAGGGTGGTCGTGAAAGCGATGATGAAAACGATGGCGAAGGTGATCGGCTGGCGCATGACGACTCCTCTCGCAGTTCAGACACACTTCGGCCTGTGGCTGTGCGAACCAGCCCTATGACGAGAACTGCGATGTAGTGGAAATTCTTTGCGACAGGTCAGGGGCGAAGTGTCAGCCTTGACGGCCTCTGACTTTGCCTGCATCGCCTAACGCGAGAACGGTGGGAAAACCCCATCACGAGGGCTGAGATTATTTTGCAGCGCTCAGAGTTCACGCTTCAGCGTGCTGCTGGCGCAGCGAACACGCTGAAGCGTGAACTCTGAACCTTAATTAAGGTTGCGCGGCTCTCGCATAAATTTTCGCGCCGTGTAAAAATCAGGGCGCTTTCACAACTTCAGGAGTCAAAACGAACCGATGAAAAACTTATTTTTATTTGCACTATTCTCGCTCTTGCTGGCGTTGCCAACACTTGCCCAACCGCGTGGCCAGCAGCCCACCAAAACGCTCACGACCGAAGAGTACGAACCGAAATCTTCGCTCGTCACCAAAGAAACCAAAGTCACGCGCTCAAAATTTCCCTTTGTAGACGTCCACAGTCATCACGGCAATCAATCGCCCGAATATGTGGACAAGCTCGTCAGCGATATGGATGGGATGAATATGAAGGTGATGGTGAATTTGAGCGGCGGCACGGGCGACCGGCTGAAACAATTGATCGCCGCGATGAAAGGCCGTCACCCGGATCGCTTCATCGTGTTTGCCAATATGACGTTCAATGACATCAACGAACCGGGCTACGGCGAACGCCAGGCCAAGCGGCTCGAAGAAGATGTGAAGAATGGCGCGCAAGGGCTGAAGGTTTTCAAGAACTTCGGGATGGATATGAAATACAAGAACGGCGAGCGCGTCAAAGTGGACGATCCGAACTGGGACCCCGTTTGGCAGATGTGTGCGAAGCTGAAGATTCCCGTGCTGATTCACATTGCCGAGCCGAACGTGTTCTTTGATCCGATTGATCGCTTTAACGAACGCTGGCTGGAGTTGAATCAATTTCCCGGTCGTGCGCGTCCACCGGAAAAATATCCGACGTTCGAGACGCTGATGACTGAGCGCAACAATATGATCAAAAAGAACCCGAAGACGAATTTCATTCTCGCGCATCTCGGCTATCACGGCAACGATTTGGCTCGGCTCGGCAAGCTCTTTGATACCTATCCGAATGTGTATGTAGACAACGCGGCAATCCTCGCGGAATTAGGCCGTCAGCCGTATGCCGCCTACGATTTTCACGTCAAATATCAAGACCGCATTTTGTTCGGCAAAGACATTTACGAGGTCAGCGAATATCACGCGTACTTTCGCGTTTACGAAACACGCGACGAGTACATCGAATACTATCGCAAACGACACGCTTTCTGGCGCATCTATGGCTTTCAATTGCCGGATGAAGTGCTGAAGAAGGTGTATTACAAAAATGCCTTGAAATTGATTCCGGGGATGAACCCGAAACTGTTTCCGAAATAAGGACGATGGAAAGTAATCGAACAATTCGCTCTCTTCATTTGGAAAACTTTCTTTCTTTTGGGAGTAAAGGGGAGTCGCTAGAGTTGCATCCATTAAATGTGATGATTGGCCCTAATGCGTCGGGAAAATCGAATCTCATTGAAGCACTGCGAGTCCTGAGTACAACCCCGACTGAAGTTGCCAATGCAATTGAGGCAGGTGGTGGCATCGTAGAATATTTATGGAAAGGCACCGCAGCAACCTCGACTGCAAAGATAGAAGTGGAAGTGAACTGGCCTGCACAACTCAGCAGTCTCCGCTATACCTTGGAATTTACGAATCGCCAGTGGGCACAACTTCCTAATTTTACTATTACGCAAGAATCTATTGCCCAAATCAATTCGCAGGGGGAAGACTTACTCCCTGAAATCTATCACTATCGTTATGGTGAACGTGGGAGTCTTTATTCAATTAACCCACAATATAATCCCAATGAGGACTCCCCAGACAAGAAATACCTTTTCCAAGAAGTTAATCAGGGAGGCAGTGGCAATAAATCCATTTTGTATTTAATTAGAAATCCTGATAGACATCCCGAATTAGCTCAATTGGAAAATGTCTTTGCCAATATACAATTTTATCAAGGGCTGGAATTTAACCGGAATAGTTCAATTCGTCGGCCACAAAGCACAAATCTGCCGACGGATATTTTGTGGGAAAATGCCAGCAATTTGGGTTTGATCCTGAACAACTTTCCTCAACGCATCAAACATCTCGTTGTCGAAAAGCTCAAGGAAGTTTACGAGCCGAGTGAAGAAATTCAGACGCGAATTCAAGGCGGTCAGGTCGGCGTGTTCATCCAAGAAAAAGGGTTATCAGCCCCCATTTCTGCCTTACGCCTTTCTGAGGGTACGTTACGCTATTTATGTTTGTTAGTATCGCTTCTTTCTCCTACACCACCGCCTTTGATTTGTTTGGAAGAACCGGAAATTGGCTTGCATCCTGATGTGATTGATTCGCTCGCCCAAATGTTAGTTGCAGCTTCCGAGAAAACGCAACTTATCGTCACGACCCATTCGGATCGGCTGATTTCTGCGCTAGCGAATGCCGGGGCAGTTGATTCTGTAGTGGTTTGTGAGCGTCATCCAAACGGCACGCAACTGAAGCGACTTGATTCCGTACGACTCAAAAAATGGCTCGACAAATATTCACTGGGAGAACTTTGGACAATGGGTGAAATTGGAGGCACACGGTGGTAAGCGAAGTTCGGCTCTATATTGAAGGAGG
>JAEUQN010000221.1 GCA_016789725.1 Blastocatellia bacterium
TTCTTTTCACGTCCACCTGGGGCTACACGCCCCAGGCTTTATGCTGCCGCTTGCTTCGCAAGCTAATTTCCAAACACACTCTAAGAGCAACGCAATCTCTTCAATTAGTTTGTGGCAGAGCGGCCCAGATTTACGCCAAAGCCCGCGACAAACTGGCGAATCGCTTCCGCCATCGCAGGGTGGCGTTGCTGCAACACTGAATATTGAATCCGGGCCAACTCGTCTTTGCTTTTCATCCAATAAAAAATCATCAGCTTTGCACGATCTTCGTCCTTCAGGGTTGTATCAACTTGTGCTGCCAACAAAGCTGTTTCCTGAGTGACTTCATTCAACATCTCGACGGAGAGACAATATTTGTAAATCACCTGAGTGAATCCCTGCTCCCAGGGTGAGCGACTCAGGGCGGTAATCGCCTGTTGATAAGCTTCTTTTGCCGCACGATATTCTCGCACCTGAAAGTGCCGCTCGCCATCCTCAAAATAACGACGACATTCCGGCGAACTAATGATAGACGGAGCTGTATTTCCCTTCGGCAAATTGACTGTTCCTGAAGTTTCCTGCCTGGAAGACAGGGGCGGAAAAGGAGGGGAAGAAAGAAACTCAAAAAATGATATGACGAGAAAAGAAACGACCAAGGCGGCAATGACTGGCGAGAGGCGATTGACCTTGGTCACTTCTTCTAAATCGGTTTCGGCTTGTGCCACCGCCTGATGGCTTTCGATCCAGGACGGAAGCAATTGATCGTGGCGCACTGTAAGCTGCTGCTTCACAACTTGTAATTGACGGGTTTGAATGAGCAAATCGGATTCCAATTGCTGGCGTTGCGTGTCCAGTTCCGCTTCGATTTGCACACGTGCCTGGGGCGCAACCTGCACAGACGGATTGAAATTGAACTGGGCTTCTAATTCGCGTCTCCATTTGAGCAAGCGTTGCAATTGCGACTCCTTGACCGCCCCAATATCTTTGATTCGCTGCTCAGTAATTTCAGCCGCCGATACCACTCCTTTCGCATGTAACCAATTGGTCAGACTGGCGCTGACAATGCCCGCCTCCTGAATCGAAAAAGTTTGCAGATATTTTTTGAGCGCAGCAGCGCGAGCCTTGGCGCTGGCCCTTTTATATTTCAAGGCCCGTTGCTGATCGAGCGCCTCGTATTCGTGCAGTTGTTTTTGCAGGTCATTGAATTGATCAATGAATTCCCGCTCGCCGTTTTTCTTATTCCAAAATTGCAATTCCAATTGTTGCAGCCGTTTTTCAGCTTTTTTCTTTGCCCTTTGAGTTTTCGCCACCAGCGCCACATCTGGCACACGCAATCCCGGCGGGAAAAAGCCCTCCCATTTAATCTCCTCACCATCATTCACAATCGCCAGAAATCGGGCCGCAAAGCCAGCAAAAACGAGGAACCAGAAGGCAGTGGGAAAATCGGAAAACCAACCGATTAGGCCACCAGTCAAGACCGAAAACCCAATCGCCAGCCGATAGCGCAAGTCGCGGACCAGGGCAAAATTGCGCGCAGTTGGAGACGGTTTCGACGCGGGAAGATTCAGCCGTTTTGGCAACAGATTCAGTTGCCCTAAATCTTCAATTTCCGCCCACAAATCTTCGAGAATAAATTGGGACTGGCTGCGCGTCCCCAGCTTGAGATTGAACAATCGAATGTTCACGCGCGATTCCAATTCGCACCAGGGACAGGCCGTTAATTCCGTAAAGTATTGATGCCCATTGTGCAAATTGCACACCTGTAAAGCTTGCCCCAATTGCTCCAGTGGCGATAACCACTCCGATGGATTTGGGCGATCCGATTCCAAAAACGCACGACGAAATAACGCCATCAACTCCGCCGGAATCGCAGCCAGCGGCAACGTACCGGGCGGCGGTTGCATTTCGCGCGTCACCGCATCGTCGCCATACGCAAAGCGCAGCTCACGAATCGCCTGTTCCAGCGGCATTTCGCCTGCGCCCAAAAACCTGCCGGAAAACGGATGCCGCCCCAAAAACAGCAACTGGAAAATCACGACTGCCAAACCGAAACAATCGTGTTCCGGCGTGCGATCAATTTCAGCAAACGGGATGCCCTGCAATTCGGGCGGCGTGTATTCAGGGAACCCGCCTTCACACCGATACGTTTTGCCATCCGCTGCAAATTGAAAACTGTCGCAATCCAGCAAAAACACGGTCGCCTGTCGCGTGACCAAAATGTTTTTCGGGTTCACATCGCCAATCACAAAGCCGTGTTCGTGCATTGTCGCCACGGCGCGCACGATGTTGGTCGCCACGTGCAACAGGAAGCCCCACGAGGCTTCAGGAAATTTCTTCAGTCGGCTTTTCGGGCTGTGCAACGTGTGAACCTCGGCAGCCTGCCCGATCTTTTTCATCACAAAACCAATGACGTTGCCATCAGGTCGGTCGCGCAATACGTCCACCGGCCACGCCGCCATTTTGAATAAACGTTCGTGGCTTATACTGGCGAGCGCAATCAGCTTTTCGGCTTTTTCCGCAGCGGGTGGCTCGTGGTAAATCTTGGCGACAAGATCGGTGTGGTCTTCGATGTGGTACACGTTCCCTTCGCCGCCGCCGCCAATCTTTTCGCCGAGGATGATGGTCTGGCGCTGCGAGTTGTAAATGCCGGGCGGAAACGGGTCAACGAATTCAGGATTGACAAATGGCGCAGACGTAGAGGTGGCCGTCGGCAATTCAACGGGAAGAGATGCCCGATTTTTCTGCTTCGTAGTCATCTTCGAGTGGCGAGGACCAACGTCTTGTCATCATCGGTGCGCGCGTTCATTTTCGCTGAGTTTAGATAAACGGATAACGCCTCCGAAAGTTCCGCCGAATAGCCCGTCGCACGCGGTCGCACCCACGCGAACAATGGCTCAAAGAATGGAGCGTGTGCCGTTCGCGTTCGATAATCCAGGACTAAATTTTGAATCCCGTCCGTGAACAACGCGACTTCATCTACCGAGTGATTTCGCAATTCAACAAAGCATTTTTGCGCCGCATCAGCCTCCGTCAAAAAATGAGTAGTGTTGGCATATTCCCCTTGTTGTGGCCAGCACACGACATTCCAATCAGGGCCGACCGCTTCAATCATCGCGCCATCACCGAGTTGAAAATACGCCGCGCAATCCGGCGCAATAACCGCCGACAAAAAGGTACAGGCATACTCTTCGATCTCAAGGCCGGAGGCCCGCGCGGTGCTTTCGATCTGCTGCTGAAACGCCTCAATCCAGCGAGGCAAAAAATCCTGCGCCAATGGTGCGACGCGTCCGCCTGCCGCCACATAAGTGCGGACAGCTTCGAGCCATAATTCACATGCCTGTTGCGCCCCAATGTGCGACAGCGCCGCGCTGCCCGCGCCATCCGAAACGACCGCCACCAGAATTTCTGCGCCGTTTGAATCCATGAGAACGGTCGCGCGGCTGGCATCCTGCACCGGGACAGACGCCCGCGCATGTGCAGTTCCAATCGCTGAAGAAAAGCCGTATTTCCACATAAATAACAATGGGCCATCGGCAGCCCGCCGATTCAAATCATCATAAACTTTAAAGCTCAGGAATTCGCTGCTCAATGATCTGGTCCGGCGTACGATAACAAGGGGCGGATGGCTTGACAACATTTCCTTGCGGCACGTAGTATCGCCCCTCTTGTTTGCAATTACGAAGTTACGCAATACCAATTTCCCCAAAAAGTCGAGACTGCTACCCGATGAAAACCGTCCTCGTTTCTTCCGAAGCTGTGCCGTACTCCAAAACCGGAGGGCTGGCCGATGTCTGCGGCGCATTGCCCAAAGCACTCAAACGCATTGGCGTAGATATTCGCGTGATTTTGCCGCGTTACACCGGGATGTCATTTCGGCACGGTGATGTCGTAAGCCAGGCCAACGGCTACCAAATCTTCAACGACTTAGCCGTACCCTTTGCGGGCGGCATTAAATATGCCAGCGTCTATGAAGATTGGCTGGACGATACGCCGTTTTACTTTATTGACAGCCCGGAATATTTCGCGCGCGGCTATATTTACGGGTCGGGCGATGCGGATGTCGAGCGGTTTGCTTTCTTCAGTCGAGCGGCCCTGGAATTGACCAAACGATTAGGGGAGCCGCCGGATGTGATTCATTGCAACGATTGGCAAACGGGTTTGCTGCCCGCCTATTTGGAATCGGTCTATCGTGGCGATCCGTACTTTGCTCGCACCGCAACGTTTTTCAGCATTCACAATCTCGCCTATCAAGGCATTTTCAATCCCGCAATGTTGCCGCACATCGGCCTCGGTTTTGATGTTTTTCAGTACGGGCTGGAATTTAATGGCGTTGCCAATTCGCTAAAATCAGGCTTGTTCTATTCGACGGCGCTTTCCACAGTGAGTCGCAAATATGCCGACGAGATTCAAACGCCGGAATACGGCAATCAGTTGGATGGATTGTTGCGGCGGCGACGCGGCGATTTAATCGGCATTCTGAACGGCGTAGATTATTACGAATGGAACCCGGCACACGACCCACATCTGGCTGCCCATTTTTCGCCCGATCACATGGCAGGCAAACGCGAATGCAAACGCGCGTTGTTGCGGCAATATCATTTGCCGGAAGAGATAGATCGCCCGTTGGTAGGGATTATCACACGGCTCACCACCCAAAAAGGGATTGACTTACTGGCGAATGCAATCTGGCGGATTTTAGACACGGGCGCAATGTTTGTGCTGCTCGGTTCGGGTGCGGAGAGTTACGAGGATTATTTTCAGCACGTGCGGGATTCACGGCCCAATCAGGTCGGCGTGTACTTTGGATACAACACGGCGCTCGCCCATCAAATCGAAGCCGGAGCCGATATGTACGTGATGCCGTCGGCCTATGAGCCTTGTGGCCTGAACCAGATGTACAGCTTGAAATATGGCACAGTCCCGATTGTGCGCGGCGTGGGCGGTTTGGATGACACGATCACGAATTATGAGCGCGCGACGAAGCAAGGCAACGGCTTCAAGTTTTACGATTACTCCGCCGACCGACTGGTTGAAAAATTCTACGAAGCCTTTCTGCTCTATGACGACAAAGACGCGTGGGCGCAAATTCAGCGCAACGGGATGCTGGCCGATTATTCGTGGGAACGGGCGGCGCGCGATTATGTGTACGCCTACGAAACCGTGGCGCGAACGAAGCAATGATGGTACGCCTGCGGGGGGCGCAGGCGCACCCAACAATTACTGCCCGCCAAAGCGTTGTTTGTATCCCGTTTGTAATTTCCGCGCGTTCTCACAATCGCCGCGCTGCGCCGCAATCAATACTTCCAGCACTGCCTGCCGTCGCGCCACATCGCGCCCGCGTTTTGCAACATCCTGTTCTGCCTGCGCCCAGGCTGATACATCACGACAGCCGCTTGAATCCATCACAACGCGCGGATTGGCCTGCAATTCTTTCTGAATTTGCCCGATCCGATTTTCGACGTCAGCACGATCTACCGCCCCCGGAGCAAGCCGCAAATAGTTGTTTGCATGATTCATCGCCGGGATCAATTGGTCTTCTGATTCATACAGCAATGAGAGGTTAAAATTCAGATTCGGTGAATTCGGCGCGAGTTGATTCGCTTGTTGCAGCAGCATCAACGCACCGCTGACGTTTTGTTGCTGCACCATTGCTTTGGCTTGCGAAAAATACCCGGCAACGTTGCTTGCGGCATTCCCAAAATCAAAATCTTTCAGCAGGCTCGGCAGCATCGCCAGATTGAAGGCGCGAATGATTTCACGCGGGTCAGCCGCCGAAGCCGAAAATGTGCGCCCGCCCGTCATCGTCGCCAGGTTGCCCAGATCGCCCTGCGCCTGTTGATTGTTGCCAACATCGAAGCCAATCGTGCTGACGGGAATATTGCTGGAGCGAATCGCGGCAGCAGCCTGCGCCTGTTGGTCGCGGCACGAATCGCCGCCATCGCTCATCAACACGACCGTTCGTTGTTTGCCGCGTCCGTTGTCCTGCGCGTATTTAACCGCTGCCGCCGTCGCAATGTACATCGGCGTCCCGCCGCCGGGCTGCAATTTGTCAATCGCCGCGAGCAAGGCATTCACGTCGCTCGTGAAACCAGCAGCAACGCGCATTGCCCCTGCACCGCAGCCACCATCAAAATTCAATACGGCGATTTCCGTCGTTTTGCTGGCTTGCCGTGCCGCACGACGCGCAGCATCTTTCGCCTGATTGATTTTGTTGTTGTCGCCCATGCTCCCGGACGTATCAATCAGCAGCGCGATGGACGCGGCGATTTCAGTTTTTTTGCGATTAGCGAGAGCAGCCAACCGGCGGCGGATTTCCTCCATTCGCTTGCGCTCCGACATGCATTTCGGCGCTTCCTGATCGGCTTGCGTGAGGAGTTGCATCGTTTGTTGCGCCAGCGCCGCCACTCGATTCGCGTCCAACGGGTCTTTCGTTGCTTCCGCTTCCGCCTGCGTAGCCAGAGCATCCGCCTGATTGATGAGTTGCAGGGCGCGGCGCTCGCGGTTTTGCAATTCTCCCAGCTTTGGCACATTCACATTCATCCAGTCGGTGATGTACTGCTCGCGGGGCGTGATGCGGGCGATGTCGCCAACCAGGCGCACGGCTTCTTTGTAATCACATTTGATCGTGGCTTGCTCGACTTGTTCAGTTTGCACGATGAAGCGTTTGCGCAGTTCGAGTTCAGCCAGCAGCTTGTTTATTTGATTGAGCAGACATTGCGGCACGCCAGCCACGCCGCGCGCCTGGCGCAGTGATGCAATCGCACCATCAATATCTTTGCGCTGGATCGCTTCCAAACCGATGCGCAGAAGCTCACGTGCCTTGTGCTGAGCCTCAGCCTGCGGTTGTAATTGCGGCAAGGCGTTGACGAGCCAGGGATGATTGGGATTGATTTGGCGCAAGCGTTCAGCCTGCCGGAGCGCTTCTTCATACTCACATTTGTTGATGTTTTGCTGCGCGTCTTCGCTGAGTTTCTGCACTTGCTCTTCCAGTTGCTTCTGCGTTTGGTTGAGCTGATCGGTCAGGTTCTGATTGATGCTCCCGCATTTCTGTTGCGCCTGTGCCAGCAAGCGCGCCGCTTGTTCGGCATCACCCGATGTCAGTAATTGTTGCGCCTGTGCCAGCAGCGCTTTGCAATCCTGCGCAGCCTTCGTGTCGGCAGGCACAGGAATTTTGACTTGTCGCGTGACTGGCTCAAAGCCGTAAGCGTGAATCGTGCAAATCCAGGTGACGCCCTGTTCCAACTCACTGCGCCCGCGCTGGATTTCGATTTCGCTCGTGTATTCGCCGTCTCGGCGATCTTGTCGGAAGACTTTCGGGTCGGTCACGAAATTGCTCAAGACATGTTTTTCATAAACAGGAAGCGGCGATAAAAACGGCGACCCGCTGCCATCTTTCAAATCAAGCAACCCTGTGAGTTTGTAGGTAAAACGCAATTTGATGCGAAAGTTGTTTTCGTTGATGGGAGTGATTTCAACCTGCTCTTTGCCCGGTTCAAAGCGCGCTTTCTCGACCGCATATAAAGTATCATTGACTTTGCCTTGGGTATCGTAGCCGTATTGATACCACTTGGCGGGCAAGGCATGGCCGAACCAGATTTCAGGAAATTTTGGGAGCTTTCCCGCCGCTTCGTCTTCCTCAATCGCACGATTCACGACGCCCATTGACCGGGACAGCGAAGGCGATCCCGTGCCGCCGTTGGGATTGAAATTGCCGGGATAAAGGACATTCGGCACGGGGTCGGCGGCTGCCACGCGATCCAGCACTTCCCAAAGTCGCGCGTAGTCCGGCTCTTTCGGTGTGCCGCCAAGGACTTCGCGCAGGAAGCGTTGTAGCACGGTGATGGTGTCTTTGGTCATGCTGCGTGCCTTGTAGTGCGGATCATTGCTAATGAAATCAGGCTTATGCCCAAGCACGGCGTGGCCCCGTACATTGTCGAACTCAAAATGGGAATAGTAATCCTGCGTGAAGTGAACGAGCGGGCCGGGATTGCGCTGCGCTCTTGCCAATGCCCACAGAATGTCCTTCTGCTGTTGTCGCGCCTTCTCGACCTCATTCCCAACTCCAACATAATTGGTTTCCGCAAAGGCATGAAATTTTGTCCAGATGCCAGCAATCTGCGGATGCGACGTGCCAGTCAACCCTGGATGCCCAGCCCCATAAATTGCATCGCCAGGAGTGGCTTCCATCGGCCCCGTATCCGGGTCCCAGTCAATCGCGTAAGCGCCGCTGGCGATTTGAAACGCCTGACGCTTTGTGTAACCAACGTGCAGCGCGAGGTAATACGTCCACGAATAGTGATCTCCTTCGTAAGCCCAGGCTTGGAGCGGTAGTGCGCTTGCGATCAAGAGCGACAGCAACAGCCATAACATGAATTGCCGCCATCGGGAGCGGAAGGACGACCTGGAAAATGGAGGTTGTGCAAACATAGTACTCTCCTGCAACGAGCGTTACGTTTTTATCTGGTTTCTCATCTGCCACCTCACTGCGGCGGCAACACACCACGTCCCGGCGTGCGTTGTGGCTGTTGCGCTGGCACAAGTCGCGCTTTGATCTTCTTGAATTCCTCGCTGTCCACGCGGAATTCGCGTCCGTCCGCCGGGAAGCTTTCGAGGTAGTCCATCAGGTAATCCGCACGATCCATCAGCGGCGGATGTGTGCTCAGGAATTTCGGTGGCTGCTTGCCGCTGGCTTTGCTCATCTTCAGGAAAAACGACGACGCATCGAGCGGCGAATAGCCCGCATTGAACATCAAGTGTGCGCCGTACTGATCGGCCTCTTTTTCTTCAAAGCGGCTGTAGGCGCGGCTGAACAACGTCAGGCCAATGTTCGCGCCGAGCGAGGCGAAGATTTGCGCGGTCGCATTTTGCGGATTGATCGCGCGCAACGCGGCATTGGCGATGCTTTGCATGTGGTAATTTTTGATGACTGCGCGCGCCTGATGATGACCGTAGTTGTGCGCGAGTTCGTGCGCAAGGACGCCCGCGAGTTGCGCTTCGTTGTCGGCAAAGGCGAGCAAGCCGGTGTACACGATGATGTGACCGGGCGGCGTAACGGCATTGACTTCAGGCGAGTTGACGAGCGTGATTTGATAATTGAACGGCGAGCCGGGTGATTTGCTCAGCAAGCGCGTCGTCAGGTTTTGCAAGTAGGTTTGAATTTCGGCATCCGCGACTTTCGGCGCGTTCGCGGTGAGCGCGGCAAAGCCTTGTCCGCCTAATTGCATCTCCCATTCGGGCGTGACTTGAAAGGCCGTGACCATCTGAAAGCCTTGCGCGACTTCGATACGTGATTCTTTCGACTGATAGTAATTCGCCTGCCGATTCCAATTGGTCAGGAATTGCTGCTGGCTCGCTTGCAGAATTTGCGTGATCTGCGCGGCGGTGGTGGGGTCAACACTCAATAGAGCTTTCTTGAACGACTTGTTGGCTTCGGCAAACTGGAAGCTATTGTAAAAGGCATAGCCCTGAAAATACGCGATGCGCCCGTTCGTCGGAAACTGCCGTGCGGCTTGTTCGGCGAGCTTGAGGCATTCGTCGTAATTGCGCGAGAAGCCGAAGTAGGTTTGATAGAAATACGTGGACACCAGCAATTCGGAGCATTTCTCGCATCCGGCAGAACGCTTGAGTTCGTCCTTCAGGATTTTTTCCGCATCGTCCAATGTTTTCTTCGCGGCCTTTTTGGCGCGGTCGTCTTGCGTCTGCAAAAACTGAAGTCCTTGCGCGCGGGCTTGCTGAATTTGCTGCTCAAGCGTGCTGAGTGAGGTTTGTGCGAAAGTGAATTCTGCGGTCACAAACAACAAAAGGAAGGAAAGAATGGTTCTGAACATGACGTTTCTCCTGATGAGCGGGAATGAGGCTCCCGATATTTGCCTTCACTTGCCTAATGGCGAGCGCGGAAAACATTTCGTGAGTTTTTCGGAAGTAGTTCATTGCCTCAAGCAGAATTCCCTGAGAGGGGAAGTACGTGGAGCCATCATCATCCTCCTACTCGCAACTTTCAGCAAGCCCTAAATTTGTGAGTGCTCAGCGCACGTTGATCCTGACCACGTTGGCAAGTTTCCCTTCGACCGTCAGCACCAACTCTACTTCGCCGCGCCCAATCAAACTGCGCGGCACACGGATGTTGACCTGATCCAATCCGACGAAGCCCGGTTGTCGGTCGGCGTATTCAATCGGTGCGGCGACACCGCCAATCGTAGCCGTCACAGCGGCTTGCGAACTGCGCCCGCGAATGCCTGTGCCGTAGAGTTCGAGAATAACCGCTTCGCCTTCGGGACCGAGATCAATCGGCGCAGGAACTTGTTTGCCGGTTGCCATATCGAGACGAGACAGCGGTTCACGGGTTTGCTCGCCGTTTGGTTTGACGCGAATGGCAAAGCCTGTCGGCGCACCCGCGCCGTCCTGATTGGCGGTGAAGAAACCAGGCGCGACGGCGATGATTTCGGCGGTTCCGGCAGAAACTTTGCCTGCGCCGCTCGTGATGGTGACGGTTGCCAAGCCCGGTGCGGTTCCGTCAGGAATCAAATAATTCACCTGCAACGGCGACACGTAAAACAGCGGCGCGAGCCGTTCGACGCCTGCGCTGTCTTTGACGCGCACCGTGGTGCCGGCGAGCATCGTTGGCAAAGGCTGACTTTCCGCGCCCATCGAACTTGTTGCCAGATCAACGCCAAACGCAGAGACGATGGATTCCGCCGCGAGTTGCGGGCCGAGATACGTGGCCCCGGAAACGGTGGTGGCGGCAGGCGGCACAACGACGTTGCCATTCGTGAGCGAGGCTGGCGGCAAGGTGTCTTCGTTGAGCGCAAACTTCTGCCACGTTAAGGTCGCTGTCGTGCCTGCGCCGATGACATTGAACGTGAGTTTGAGCAAGGTGCCGGAACCGCTCAGCGCCGAAGTCCCGAATGCAG
>JAEUQN010000222.1 GCA_016789725.1 Blastocatellia bacterium
ACCTGGACAGCGAAGGACGGGCTGGCCAGCAATCAAGTGCTGTCGTTTTACGAAGATTGTGCCGGGAGTTTGTGGATGGGCACAAACGGCGGCCTCTGCCGTTTCAAAGATGGCAAGTTCGCTACGATCACGGCGGCGAATGGATTATATGACAACCGCGCATTCCAAATCCTTTCTGATACCGAGGACGACAGCGGGGATTTATGGATGAGTTGCAATCGTGGCATCTATCGTGCCAGCCTGCGCGAATTGAATGATTTTGCCGAGGGCCGACTCAAGTCAGTGACTTCGTTTGTGTATGGCGCAGCCGATGGGATGATCAACCGCGAATGCAACGGGGCCAGTCCGGCAGGCTGGAAAACACACGACGGACGGCTTTGGTTTCCAACCGTCAAAGGGGTGGTCGCCATTGATCCACGGCAGCACAACACCCAGCTCTCGCTGGTTCTCATTGAACGCGTCACCCTGGATCGCGCGCCACTTTCCACAGGTCAGGCAGTGCAAATTAAACCAGATCAGGAAAATCTGGAAATCGAATACACGGGTATCAACTGGCGTCGCCCACAACAGATCAGATTCAAGTACCAACTGGCCGGATTTAATCAGGACTGGGTGGAGGCCGGAACGCGGCGCACGGCGTATTTTTCAAACCTGCCGCCGGGGGATTACACGTTCAAGGTCATCGCAGACAATGGCGAAGGCCTGTGGAACACAGAAGGTGCATCCCTGCGTGTCGTCGTGTTGCCACCGTTTTATCGCACCGGATGGTTTTTGGCGCTGGCGGTGTTGTCGGTGTCGGGTGTAATCCTGGCAGCGTTCAAATACCGCGTCAATCAACTGGAACAACGGCAGGCCGCACAGCAGGCGTTCTCGCAGCAGTTGATCGAATCGCAGGAAGCGGAGCGCAAACGAATTGCCGGGGAATTGCATGATGGGTTGGGGCAAAACCTGCTCGTCATCAAAAACCGGGCGCTGTTCGGGCTGATGCCATCCGACGATGTGTCGCGCGCGACGGCACAATTGACCGATATTTCCACGACCGTTTCACAGGCGATTGACGAAGTGCGACAGATCGCGGCGAATCTGCATCCCTATCAGCTTGACCGGCTCGGACTCACCAAGGCTCTGACAGCGATGGTGCGAAAAGTCAGCGGGGCAACACAACTGGAAATCGCCTGCTCGCTGGATAAACTGGATGGCATCTTGCCACCAACTGCTGAAATCAATCTCTACCGAATTGTGCAGGAATGTCTGAATAATATCGTCAAGCATGCCGCCGCCACCGAAGCGAGCGTGCAATTGCGACGCCTGCCAAGCAGTCTGAAATTAACGATTCAGGACAACGGGCGCGGCTTTGTGCCCGCGGTGGTACATAGCACGAGTGCGGGCAAAGGCAGTTTCGGATTAACCGGATTGGCCGAACGCGCACGGTTGCTGGGTGGCACACTGAATATTGACTCTACACCGGGCAATGGAACCCGGATCACGTTGACAATGGCTTTCCCTCACGAGGACACGGAATCTTAAACTATGACGACCCCGATTCGATTATTGATTGCTGATGACCACCCGCTATTACGCGCCGGACTGCGCCAGGTAATTGCGACTGATCCGCGGTTGCAGATTATTGCCGAAGCAGCAGACGGCGCAACCGCCCTGCAATTGCTGGCCACGCATCAGCCTGAAGTGGCGGTGCTCGACATTGAGATGCCACAGTTGACGGGCTTTGCCCTGTTGCGCGAACTGCGAGCGCAGCGACTCAAGACTGCGGTCGTTTTCCTGACGATGTATAGCGATGAAGAGATGTTCAATGAAGCCCTTGATCTGGGCGCATTGGGCTATGTGCTGAAGGACAGTGCAACGACCGACATCACAGGAGCGATTCGCGCCGCTGCCAGTGGACAACCCTACATCAGCTCTGCCATCGCAACATATTTGTTCAATCGCGCCACGCGCGCAACAACGCTGGTGCAACAGATTCCCCCGCTCAATGACCTGACTCCCACCGAACGGCGTGTGCTGAAAATGATTGCTGACAACAAGACAAGCAAAGAGATTGGGGCGGAACTGTTCATCAGCTACCGCACAGTCGAAAATCATCGCGCCAACATCTGCCAGAAGCTCAGTCTGAAAGGCAGCCACTCGCTCCTCAAATTTGCCTTTGATCACAAATCCGAACTGTAGCCTGCGCTGTACACGTGCAATCCGCCTAAGTGGAAACACCTAGTAAAATGAGTGTTTCCACTCACGCATTTTGTGAGGGTTCCTCTATACCCAAGGCGTGCCGTCTGTCTTAGCCTGTCAGCCGTTCACTCATCCCAAAAACAGAAGGATAGGTTGTATGCCGAGTATTTTGTTAGTTGAGGATCATCCCCCGATGCGCGCCACCTTGCGAATGTGGCTGGCCGATCTGGCTGCCCCAATTACCGAGTGCGACAACGGCGCAGAGGTCTGTGCCTGCTATGCGCGCCATCAGCCCGACTGGGTGTTGATGGACATTGATTTGCCGGGGCAGGACGGCATCACGACGACACACCAGTTGCTGACAGCGAATCCAACGGCGCAGGTGTTGATGGTAACCGGCTATGACGATGTAGACATGCGCAACGCCGCCACAGCGGCAGGCGCGCGCGGTTATGTCTTGAAAGAAAACCTTCAGGAACTACGGCATTGGTTCCAGGTCATAAACACAATCGAAACTACCAATTCAACCCATCTGCCAGCGGCAGAGAAAGGAAAAAAACGATGAACCGACGAATGACAATCCCTCTTTTTACGCTGAGCCTGCTGCTTGGCCTTGTGCTATGGCAACAGGAACGCAATGTAAAAGCGAAAGCAGCGGCCTTGCCCTTTGCGATACTTACCGTGACCAACACGGATGACAGCGGTGCAGGCTCACTGCGACAAGCCATTGCTGATGCGGCCAGCGGCGACACGATCACGTTCAATCTGAGCAATTGCCCCTGCACAATCACGCTGACGTCGGGCGAATTGGTCATCAACAAAAATCTGACCATCACTGGCCCTGGCACGAGTCAGTTGACCATCAGTGGCGGCAATACTTCGCGTGTGTTTTTCATCAACCCTGGAGCGTCAGGCGCGACGACGGGGCCGCCTGCGACCAGCCCGACGGTCAATATTTCCAATTTGAAAATTGCTAATGGCCTGGCGAATGGCGGCAATGGCGAATGGGCGCACAAATATTCTTATAAGGGTTCAGGGGGCGGCGCAGCAGGAATGGGAGGAGGCATTTTTATTAATGGCGCGAGTGTTGTCATCAACAATGTCCAGTTTGCCCAAAATTCAGCGACAGGTGGTCATGGGGGGGCGAATACATTTAGCGATGGCCTCGGCGGCGGCGGCGGCATCGGTGGTAATGGCGGTACTGGCACTCTAGGAAATGGTGGGTCAGGCGGTTCGCTCGGCGGCGGCGGCGGTTCCGGTGGCAATGCAAGAGTTGGTAATCCCGGCGGAGATGGCGCAGGTGGCGCAGGCTTTTGTGGTGGTGGCAAAGGCGGTTTTGGCGGCGGTGGCGGCGGCACATTATGTTACGACACTGTCGCTGGGAACGGGGGATTCGGTGGTGGTGGTGGTGGGAGTCATATTGCGGATAAAGGTGGTCAGGGCGGTAAATTTGGAGGAAAAGGTGGCAACGGGGATGGCTCGGCGGGAGGTGGCGGCGGTGCTGGTTTAGGCGGAGCTATCTTTATTCGCGCAGGGTCACTCAATCTTACCAACAGCGGCTTCACGGGTAACGCCGCGACTGGCGGCAGCGTCGGCGGCTCACCAGGCCGACCCAACGGCGGTTCTGGACAGGCCAAAGGAGGCGCAATCTTTGTTTGTTCTGCCACGGATGATCCCACCTGCAACGCGACCGCGAATATCTGCACGACCACTTACAGCAATAACACGGCAGCGGATGCCGCAGGCAGCGGGACAGACACGACCGATGTGTATGGTAATACGACCAGCAATTGCAATGCGGCACCGACGATTCAGCCTGTCAGTCTTACAAGCCGTATCGCAGGAACATCGCAAAGTGGCGTGCAAATTGCCACTGTCAACGATGCCGAGGACGCCGAAAACACCCTGAGCGTCACCTCGACCCCGCTGAGCGGTTCCGGCGTTACCCTCAGCGACATCAGCGTGGACGCGAGTGGCAATGTCACGGCCAATGTCTCGACCACCTGCACGGCCACGACTTCCACCTTCACCCTACAAGTCACCGACAGCGGCAATTTATTTACGCAGGCAGCACTCGACGTCACGGTTACGACCAATCAACTGCCGACACTCAGTTATCCGAGCAATCCCGGCACGCAATATGGGACGGCTCTCACCATCACGCCACTGACCGGGCCGAGCGATGATGTCGCAGTCACCGGCATTGCGTTGCAAAGCGTCACGCCGAATGTGAGCGGCATCACTGTCAATAACAGTGGCGTCGTCAGCGTGGCGAGTACTGTCCCGGCTAACAACTACACCGTCACCATTCGCATCAGCGATGCCTGTGGTTTCAGAGATGTCAGCTTCCCACTCGGTGTGGCCAAAGCCCCGCTGACCGTGACGGTCAACAATGCCTTCCGCAATCAGGGCGCAGCCAATCCGCCTTTCTCCGGCACGATTACCGGATTGAAGAACGGCGATAACATCACCGCCAGCTACAGCACGACCGCCACCTTTGGCAGCGCGCCGGGGAATTACCCGATCACCGCCACACTCAACGATCCGAACAATCGCCTCGGCAATTATCAGGTGACGAACCCCGGAGGGACACTCAAGGTCTTCAATAGCTGCGGCATCGGTCCCGTCCCCTTCTTTGCCACCCAGGGAGCGGTCGGAGGCTACTGGCTCTACTACCAACCGCTCTCGGCCTCTCCGCTCGGAATCTATACGTTCAGTCTGTTTGCGGGAACCTTGCCGCCGGGCTTGTCCATCATGAACAGTTTCGGGCAATACACCTTGCAGGGGGCACCGACGACGCGCGGGACGTACACCTTCACCTTGTTGGCGAAAAACACGGGCAACACCTGTGAGGCCATCCACACTTACACCATCACGATTTGGTGATAGGCAGGACAGGGGGAAGGACTCAGGAGGTCCTTCCCCTTGTGGGCTGTTACAAAGACGGAACAATCACATCCGACTGGTGGGCCGCAGAACAGCAACGGCTCCCGCGATGAAGTCACATTCCAGTCACCAGCAGAACAGCAACTGCCACGCCGTGGCAGAACTTTCCAGCCGCTATCACACCGCCGAACCAGTTTGTGAAGGTTCCTCTATACCCAAGCCTCAGCACTTGTCTTAGCCTGTCGCCTGTGCCCGAATCCGAGGAAAACACGGTCAATCGTATGCCAAGAATATTGTTGGTTGAAGATCATCCTCCAACGCGAGCCACTTTGCGGTTGTGGCTCTCGGATCTGGCCGAGTTCATCTGCGAGTGTGACAACGGCGCAGAAGTCTGTGCCAGTTACGGACGGCAGCAGCCAGATTAGGTGCTGATGGACATTGCATTGCCGGGACATGATGGCGTCGCAGCGACGCGCAAGTTGTTGCAAGCATGCCCGGCGGCGCGCGTGTTGATCGTGACCAGCTATGGGGATGGCGCAGCAGGAGGTGGCGGCGGTGCTGGTTTAGGCATGGCCATCTTTATTTGGGGGTAGTCCACGACGCCAGCCAGATGTCGGCTTCGAGGCTGGCGAGGCTGAAATAAATTGTGCGATTGTCGCGTGCGATGGAAGTGTATTCGGCAATTTCGTTGTCGCCGAACGCCAATAACGGGCGCGAGGTTTTGGTGCGAATATCCACCACACATAACTTGCCTGCGGTAATCACAATCATTCGTTGACTATCGCTCAGCCACGCGGCGTATTCCGTGTCGGCGGCGATGGTTTCCAGACGCGCTTCGGCGTCCGGCGTCGGCAGCCAATACACGACGGTCGTTGGGTGCTGCGAATCGGCTCCGTATTGCATGCACACGATCTTTTTTCCATCGGGCGACCATCGCCCGGCGCTCAACGTGGTGTCCAGGCGACCACCGAGCAGGAGCGGTTGCGGCGTTTGCTGCTCCCAGGGTTTGCGCAGATCAAGCAGATACAGGCCTTGCCGGAGCATGGTGTACACCAGGAAATTCCCATCGGGCGACCAATCCTCCAACACCGCGCGGCCTGTGCCTGCAAACGTCAGTTGTTGCGGCGCGCTCTTGCCATCTGGTGCGACCGTCCAGATTTCGTTTTTCCCTTCGCGGTCAGAGAAAAAGGCAATGCGCTTGCCGTCCGGCGACCAGCGCGGGATATGATCTTTGTAAATGTCATTGGTTAATTGACGGACTTCAGAGCCGTCCAAACGCATCACGTAAATGTCGGGTTGCGGGCTGCCCGCAGAGCTATAGGCCAGCCATTGTCCGTCGGGCGAAATGTCGGGATGGGTGGCGGAGCCAGTGCCGCGTGTCAATGCGACCGGCGTGCCGCGCACCGTTCCGCTAACCGGGTCAAAGCCGAGCGCTTGCACGCTGCGCCGCTTGTTCCGCTGCACATAGGCCAGATGTTTGCCATCGCGCGAAAAGCTCAGATGAGCCGTGTCGGTCGTCGGCGTCGTCGCGGGTTCCGGTGCACCGCGCGCTTGTCCGGTCGCTTCGTCAATCGCCACGCGCCACAGGCTCATGTTGCCGCTACGGTCACTCGTGAAATAGAGATACCTGCTGTCAGCCGACCAACAGGGATTCCAGTCAGTCGGCGCATCGCTGGTGATTTTGACAGGTGTGCCGCCCCGCGCCGGAATCGTCATCAGATCGAGGTTTCCGTTGGCTTGCAGGCCATAAAAAGCAATGCGTTCGCCCGTTGGCGACCACGCAGGTTGCGCCGCGTCCTGTTGCGTCACCAATCGTTTTTCGCCCGTATCCACGCGCACAACCCAAAGCTGACTGTTCGGGCGCGCTTCGATTTGGGTAATGCTGGCCGTGCCGTATGCGATTTCTGCGCCATCGGCTGACCACGTCGGGTTGAAGCCTTCGCTGTTGATCTTGCGCACTTTGAGACTTGCCAGTTCCATCACAAACAAGCCACCGCCTTCGCGTTCCGAGCGAAAAGCCAGTTGTTTGCCATCGGACGAAAAGCAGGGTTGCGTATCGTCGGCTTTGGTTTCTGTCGTCAGGTTCACCCGCTCGCGCTGACCGATGGTTTGCAGCCACAAATCCCAATTGCCCGCCGCACGACTGGCATACACCAACGTTTTTCCATCGGGCGCAAGCGTCGGGAAATATTCGACGCCCGATTGCTCGGTTTGTTGGGTAAAGGACACGTTGGCGGGCAAGGCGGGCAAGGGTGCAGGGGAAGCATCGGACAAGATCGGCGCGCGTCTCGCCTGCCAGAAATAGCCCGCCCCCACGAGCAACAGCACCACCGCCCCCAGCGCCGCCCAACGCCTGTAAGAGGCGATGGGACGGCGCACGGCAACGGCACGTTCCTGCGAAGTCGAATCCTGCCGCAATTGCTTGAGTGCGGCCCGCAATTCGGCAGCGGTTTGATAGCGCGCGCTCGGCTCTTTTTCCAACGCGCGTTCGATGATCGCGGCAAATTCGAGCGGCAGCGTGTCAATTGTTTTGGTCAACGCAGGCGGCTTCAGATTCAGAATCGCATTGTAGGTCGCAGCATCGCTGTTGCCACGAAACGGCTGTACGCCCGTCAGCAATTCATACAGCACCACGCCCAGGCTGAAAATATCCGTGCGCGCATCCAGCGGCTGTCCGAGCGCCTGTTCGGGCGACATATAACTGATCGTCCCCATCACTCTGCCGGGCATTGTGGAATGATGATCGCGGAACGATAAACGATGAATTTCAGAAGAATTATTTTCTTCTTCATTCCGCTTTCCGCGTTCAGACTTCCGTGTTTCCGTCAATTTCGCCAACCCAAAATCCAACACCTTCACGTAACCGTCCGGCCTGAGCATGATGTTTTCGGGTTTGATGTCGCGGTGGACGATGCCAGCCTCGTGCGCGGCACTTAAGGCATCGGCCAATTGCAGGGCGATGTCGAGGACTTGATCGGGCGCGACGGCTCCCGCTTGTAATAGTTCGCGCAGGGTTTGGCCTTCGACATATTCGGTGGCGATGAACTGCGTGACGCTCCGGTCAGTCGCCGCTTCGCCCACGTCGTGAATCGTCAGGATGTTCGGATGGTTCAGCGCCGACGCGGCTTTCGCTTCGATTTGAAAGCGACGCACGCGCTCAGCATCCTGTGTGTACTGCGTCGGCAACAGCTTGAGCGCAACCTGTCGCCCCAATCGCGTGTCACGCGCCAGATACACACGCCCCATCCCGCCCGCGCCGAGCAGGGAAATGATTTGGTAATGACTGATTTGTAGACCGAGAGCGGAAGGATGTTTCTGTTGCTGCGCCAGCATCTCGGCAGCCACGTCCATCGCCGGACGCGCAAGGTAATCTGCGGCGGGTTCCATCCCTGCTAAAAACTTCTCGACTTCGGCGCGTAATTCGCTGTCCGCGCCGCACGCTTCGTCCAGCCACGCGGCGCGTTGTTCGGGGGCGACTTCCAACGCTTCATCAAAGAGCTGGCAAATGCGCTGATAGCGTTCGGGGGTCATCGTAGTAGTTAGATCGTCAATTGTTGATGGAGCCAAATCTGGGCAATGCGCCAATCGCGTCGCACGGTACTGACGGAAACTTTCAGAACTTCGGCGGCTTCTTCCAAACTCAATCCGCCGAAGAAACGCAACTCGACAATGCGGGATTGCCGCGGGTCCAATTGCTCCAATCGCAATAACGCATCGTCCAACGCGACCAGATCGGGACTTCGTTCGGCACTAATACCCGCAACTTCTGAAAGCGAAACCTGAATGCCTTTGCCGCCGCGTTTGAGCCGTTGCTGGTCGCGCGCGAATTGCACCAGAATCTGCCGCATTAAATGCGCCGAGATGCCGAAGAAATGCGCGCGATTTTGCCATTCGACTTGTTGCGCATCCACCAATCGCAAATACGCCTCGTTCACCAGCGCCGTCGTCTGCAACAAATGCCCTTGCCGTTCGCCTGCCAGATAGTGATGCGCCAGCCGATGCAGTTCCCGGTGAACGAGGGGGATCAATTGCGTCAGAGCGTCCTCATTGCCCTGATGCCACGCAATGAGCAATTGCGTGATGTTGGGAGGAAGGGGCGATTCCATAAAGATTGTGATTTCTGGGGTGCGTGCCGCGTCGCTACTGTACCACAGGCGTCGTACCGCAGCCAAAAGACGGCTCGCCAACTTTTGCCGGGACGACGCCGTCGCCCGCTGCACTTCGCCCTGTAAAGTACAGCATCAATTTTCTCTCCTTTCCATAGAATCTCCCGAAAAGAAAATCGTCTCCGCTGAAAACTTGGGGGCGCTCGCAATTTTTTTTGTTTTCCCTGAACACTTTTTCCGACGAATGGCACATGCCCCAGTGAGACGCTGAAAAACGGTGTCTGGCGCTGGAGGAAGGACGCGGGTCACGACCCGCTCGCGGCAACCGAATTTTCAACCCAATCAGAGGAGATTTTTTATGACATACCGAAATGTTGGCTTCCGTTTACTGCTTGCGCTGGCGGTGGTGCTGAGTGCGGGGCTTGGGATTCAATCCTTGTTCGGGCCGGGCGCGACCGTGCGGGCGGCATCCGCTGCATCGCCAGTGCCTTGCCCTATCTGTAACGACAACAACGCGGACACCTTTGATCGCTGCGTGAACGGGCAGTGCGTTTATACGCCAATTGACACTATTCCCGCGACCGTGGTGTTCACCTTGGAGGACAGCGGGCCGGGGAGTTTGCGCGCGGCGATTGAGGCGGCGAACAATTCACCCGAAGACGATGTGATTACCTTTTGGGTCAATGGCACGATCACGCTGACGAGCGGCGAGTTGACCGTCGCTGGCACTGGCAAGCTGACGATTCAGGGCAACGGCGCGAGTCAGACGATCATTTCAGGCAACAATGCAATGCGAGTGTTCAATATCAACCCTTACAATGTCAGCCCCGGCACAGATGTCACGTTCAACCACCTGACGATTGAAAAGGGGAATGTCCGGGATAACTTTCACTCCTGCAACTTTGGAGGTGCCATTTTTAACCCGTATGCCACGGTGACGATGAACGACTGCACGATCTCCGGCCATTCCGCCACGGGCGGTGCGTGCAACATCGGTGGCGCTATTTTCAACGGTTTGACGTTGAATCTGACCAATTGCACGTTCACCAACAATGGCGTCAGCGGCGGCGAGAGAGAGTACGACAATGGCGGCGCCATTGCGAATGGAGTTTTGGGCACAGTGAATATGACCAACTGTACGCTCACCAACAATTTCGTCGGCAACACCAGGAGCGGGGCAGGCGGCGGTATTTGGAGCTTTGGTACGTTGAACCTGACCAACTGTACCTTTTCTGGTAATTCCGCCCCCATCGGCGGTGCCATTCTCAGTCAGACTGCCCTGGATTATAGTGCCACGGTGAATATGACCAACTGTACGATCACCAACAATTCGGGCAAATATGCTGGCGGCATCATTAACAGTGGCACCTTCAACGTCCGCAATACGATCATTGCGGGCAACACTGCGACAACGCAAGGCCCGGATGTTTATGGCCCACTCACCTCGCAGGGCTTCAACCTGATTGGCAACAACGCCAACGCCACGATTAACGCGGCGGACGGCGATCAAATCGGCACGTCCGCCAGTCCCATCAATCCGCAGCTTGCGCCGCTGGCCAACAATGGCGGACCGACCCAGACGCATGCGTTG
>JAEUQN010000223.1 GCA_016789725.1 Blastocatellia bacterium
GTACAACCAGCAATGTGCAAATTGTGCCGCCCGCACCGGTCCGATTTTTAAGCCCAACCTATTCGCCGGATGGCACGTTTATTTATTACGTGACTTATGAGGGTGCGGTCGGCTCGCTCTATCAGGTGCCAGCACTCGGCGGTACGCCCCGCAAACTAATCGAAGATGTGGATAGTCCAATCACCTTCGCACCGGACGGCAAACGCCTCGCCTATTTGCGCCACGATCCAAAGGCCAAGGAAAGCAGCTTGGTCGTAGCCGATGCAGAGGGGGCCAACCAGTCCATCCTGCTGACACGTAAATCTCCCACTATTTTCTCTCAGGATTCACTAGGCCACTACGCTCCATCCTGGTCGCCTGATGGTGAAATAATTGCCTGTTCAGTTCTCAAAGAAAATAATGGGGCAGTGGCTTATCAAGTGATCGCCGTAAATGTCAAAGATAAATCCACCAAACCAATCACTGCCCAAAACTGGCATTGGGCCGGGCAAGTCGCCTGGTTACCAGATGGAAAAGGATTGGTTGCTAATGCCTGGGAACAGGGCACAACCACAGTCTCGGATCAAATCTGGCATATTGCCTATCCGAGTGGTGTCACTACGCGCGTCACCAATGATGTCAATTCCTACAAAGGACTCAGCGTCGCAGCCAAAACCGGGGCAGTAGTCACAGTGCAATCGGCTCAGGTTTCGCGCCTCTGGGTGATGCCCAAAGACAACGAGAAAGAAGCGATGCCTATTACCGCCGGATTCGGTGAAAACTATAGTGAATTTCTAGGCATTGATTGGACCAGAGATGGTCGAATCGTTTATGGCTCTAATGCCAGCGGCAATGCCGATATCTGGATCATGGATCGTGACGGAAAAAACCAAAAACAACTCACGACCAATCCTGATAAAGACATGACACCTGTCGTTTCGCCGGATGGAAAATACCTCGTGGTCATCAGTTTCCAAGGGAAAACCCCGCACATCATTCGCATAGATTTAGACGGCAGTAACCCGAAACAAATAACGAATGGTTTGGGCGAAATTGCACCAACGATCAGCCCTGACGGGCAATGGGTCGCATATACCGCCTACGATGGAACCAGTCAGCGAATTTTTCGCGTTCCAATAGAAGGTGGCACACCAATCCAAATTACGGACACAAATTATTTACGATCCGAATATTCGCCAGACGGAAAATGGTTAGCCTGCCTGGTTTATGTGCCAGAAACAAGCACGCGAAAAGTCGTTATCATCCCGGCGAACGGCGGTGCGCCCGTGAAATCGTTTGAGGCAATCCCATTACAGCGTTGGAGCTATCTACGTTGGTCAACCGACAGCGCTGCATTGACGTTAGCTGGGGTCCAAAATGGCATCTCCAACATCTACCAACTCCCGCTGGAGGGAGGTTCTCTCAGCCCGATAACAAACTTCAAAAGTGATTTGATATTCCGCTATGCCTGGTCAAAAGATGGGACGATGTTGGCCGTTGAGCGAGGGCTTCCCATTAGCGATGTGATTTTGATTTCGGATTTGAAATGAGGATTGAAATCGGCGCGGCACGAAAAGGGGCCGCGCCGACGCCAAGGTTCAAGTAGGCATTACGGTCTCTGTTCGGCTTTGCCGGAGATCACAAATACACGACCGGAGCGATAGCCGTTAACGTTACTCCACGCGGAGGTAATAAGAAAATCAATCACGCCATCTCCATTGACATCGCCAACCCCTGTGGCATCAAAACCAAATGTATCGCCGGGCATCCGGCACGTGATGGTTCGCAACAGAGTGCCGTCTTTGCCGGAATACAAATAGACTTTGCCACCAGACGGCGCGGCGCTCGCATGTTGCCATGCACCAATCAATAAATCGTCGTAGCCATCTTTGTTGACATCGCCGACATCTGCCGTACCGATGCCGAAGCCATCACCAGCAGTTTCGCCCGTAAATGAATAAAGCCTTTTCCCATCCGCTCCTGACTGCACATAAACTCTCCCGGTGGAAGGACCTTTTGCGGTGTTCGACCAATCGGAGGCATAAATGTCAGGGACCTTGTCTTTATTGACATCCCCAACCACTGAAAGAAACATCATTCCCAATCGTGCGCCGGTGTCATCCGAATCCATCACAAATTTCGGTGTACGGGTTAGCCCTGCGTACACATAAACTTTTCCCGTGTTGCGCGGTCCTGCGGTGGGAGCACCAATGCTGAGCAACGTGTGGGTTCCTTTTTTAGTACCAGCCACCGTGCTGCCAAAACCATCGCCTGCACGTTCGCCTTCAAAGGCCCACAATAACGACCCCGTTTTTCCTGAATAGACATACGCTTTGCCAACCGTTTGTGCAGTGCCAGGCGCGCCAACCAAAACATCGGCATATCCATCACCATTTTGATCGCCAGCGTGATTCACCGTGCTGCCAAAAGCTTCGGCGGCGTCTTTGCCCGTCAGCGTCAATAAAATTTTGCCGTCTTTGCCTGAATAAACATAGGCCTTGCGACTGTTGGGCGAACAGGTAATCACATCCGGGATACGATCACCATTCACATCGCCTGCTCCCTCAACCACCAGCCCGATATTCTCACCGGGCTGCCCCGTTTGCATCCAAAGCAATTGACCGTGCTTGCCCGAATAAACATAAACTCGCCCCGCAGGTTGATTGTTGAGCTGAAAGGTTGGTGCAGAAGTCACCAGGTCTTTGACTTTGTCACCATCCACATCACCAATACTGCGCGCGATCCACCCGAATTGATCGTTTTTGTTTTCCCCCTTCCATTCATGAATGACTTTTACTTTCTCCACAAACGGATTCATAAACTCTTCCGGTTTCGGCATCAGCTTTTCAAAGCGCGGATCGGTGCGCAATATAGCGAGATCAGGATTCGTTCTCACTAAATCCATATCGAAGCTACCGCTGTTGCGTAGCGCGGTCAGCAATTCAAATGACTTTTCCTTGTCATTTTTGAGCGCAGCAATCGCCGCAGCATTGAACATTCCCGGCCAACGAGTCGGGCGAAAACTTGCAGCTTTCAGGTACATCTCAAGGGCTTTGTCGAGATTGCCTTTTTGACGATGGGCATTGCCAAACAAGATCCAACCCAACTGCGTCGCGGGGTTATTCTGAACATAGCCTTCCAGCGTTTTGATGACGCCATCGTAATCACGGGCCTGGAAAAGCAGCTGCGCTTTGGCAATTTCAGGAGGCGGCGCAGGTTGTGCGAAGACAGGTGAAAACATACAGAAAAGGAGCGCGACTCCCGCAAAATTTGAATATCTCAAACGAATAATCATTGTTTCATTTCCTTCCGTTGCAAGCTTCAACGTCATCATTCCGGTTGCACCAAACTCTCTCGAAGAGCCATCCAATCGCCTCAATGCTCAACTCCATCCAGTGGTTTTCAAGCGTGTGCGTCTCGTGTCGTGCGCCGACTTCAAGCGCAGGCCATCCGTGGTTGCCGAGAAAGGGATCACTGCTGAGAGTCTGCCCGCAGAGACGGAGGCACGCGCGCCCATCTGAATGAATCTCTTTGACGAGTTGATTACGCACCGGTGTGCAACGCAGCCGCCGTTTTTCACAAGCGCTCGTAATCGCGTAGATGCTCCTGAAATAATGGTTGCGCCCACATGGTACAGGCAAAAAATGAATTGGACACTCTTCAGAACTTACAACGCTCTCTTACCACAGCTAATCAATCGTAGCAACCACATCAAAAAAACAGGCAGGAACTTCAACGCGTGATTAGCGCGCCGAAGTTCCTGCCCACAGGGAGACCAACACTTGTCGTTAATGCGTTACGACACGAGGGAGTTCTTTCGCCTGTTGAATCCAATCCGCGACTTCACCGACCGAAGGTACGCGTCCGACCAAATTGCGCGCATCGTTCACCTCGCCCAATTTCGCCTGTAAGTTTTCGGCGTTGCGTTGCGCCAGCTCTGGCACGCTGTCCACGCCTGCGGCTTCGAGCAGTTCCGCAAATTCCGGCCCGATGCCTTTGATACGGATCAAATCCACGTGGTTGACCCACCGCAGGATCAGCTTTTCGGGAATGCCTGAAAGCTCTGCCAATTCTTTACGACCTTTGGCAGTCGCACCACGTTCGAGCAGTTGCGCTTGCGAAAATACGTCAATCGCATTCAGCTTGTCTCGATAATGCTCGCCAATCCCTTCGATCAGCAACAGGTCGCCTTTCGGCGCAGAACTGCTGGTTGAGGCGAGAGAAGCGACCGAGGTAATTGTCGCCGCTGCGCCCGCCGCGCTGAGCTGATCGCGTAGCGAGTTGATCGTCTCGTCCTTCTCAGCAACCGTGGTCTGAAACTTCGACTGCCAATCGTTCACCTGTAGTGATAATGGTTCGAGTTCAGAGATGCGGCCCCGCAAATTGGCCGTTTCCGTTTCGCGTTCTTGCCAGATTGCGGTGTACTTCAATTCCCAATCTTTGGCTTGCGCGCGGAGTGGTTCGAGTTCACTGAGTTGTTGCTGAAGTTCTTTGATCTCCGTTTCTTTGTCGCCGGAAATCTGAAGAAATTTCATTTCCCAGTCTTTGGCCTTCGAGGTGAGCGGTTCCAATTCAGCAATCCGCGCCTGTAATTTCGCCAGCTCTTGTCGGCTCAACTCCAGCTCGCTGTTGCGCGCCTTCAAATCATTTTCGAGCGCACTGAATTTCGCCTTCCAGTCAGTATCTGCTTGATCAAAATCCAAGGCCTTGGCAGCCAGTGTCGCTTCGAGCAAACCGTATTTTCCAAGCCAATTGGAATTTACCGTTTCGAGATCAGCACTTTTGGCGGCGACACTGTCTTCCAGCAATTTATACTTCGCGGTCCAATCTGCGTTCGCACGATCCAGCGCAAAGTTTTTCTCAGCCAATCGAGTTTCCGTCGTCTGAAACCTTGCTTTCCAGTCATCGTTCAGGTTGTCAAAAGCCGCCGTCTTGGCAGCGAGCGCCGCTTCCAACGCCGCATATTTTCCTTGCCATTCGTTATTCGCTTTTTCGATCCCGGCACTTTTTGCTGACAAATCGGCCTCCAATAATGAGTACTTCGCATCTGCGTCAGCTTTGAGCTTTTCCAGTTCAGCAGTCCGGGTCGTTAACGCAGCTTCGAGCAAACCATATTTCGTATTCCATTCGGTCAACGAAGCTTCGTGTGCGCGAACAGTATCTGAGGCCGAATTAAAGTTGGTTTGCAGCGTGTTCACCTGCGAACGCAACTGGGCATTGCCCATCTCCCATTCGCTTTCCTTGCCACGCAAACGCGCCGCCCAGGATTCTTCCAGATCACTAACGCGGCGATCTCCAAACAATGATTTCAGCGCCCAACCTAATAACGCGCCTAATCCGAAGGCCGCCAATAAGCACGGTAAAATTGATGAAAAAAGTGACATAAAAATATTCCTCCAATTCCTCTTAAAATCTATTTCCCAGCATTACCCGTCGCGGCACCAGCGGCCTTGGTTTCTTTGACACCGAATTCAATGCGGCGATTGCGCTGCATATTTTCAGGCGTGTCATTTGGCACGAGCGACTTTGTGTCGCCATAGCCAACAGCGGTCAGCCGTGCAGCGGCCAGGCCTTTGTCGGTCAAATATTTCATGACGGCAGCGGCGCGCGTCTGGCTGAGTTTCTGATTCGCGCTCGCGTTGCCACGATTATCTGTATGCCCAGCAACTTCAAACGATAAAGATTTGTACTTATCCTGACTCAGCACCGCGACCACCTGATCCAGAATGTCAGTACCATTCGCCCCCGGTCGAATCGTTGCTTTGCCAGTGTCAAATTCGATAATTTTGCCAACCAGTTCTTTGTTGACGGCAGTCTGTGCTTCCAAACCTGTTTCGGATAGCGCGGGGCCAGCATTGACGCTCATTAAATCATTGATCTTGAAATTCGCGGGCAGCGATTTGGACACCTCCGAGAAGATGGAGTTTTTCAGATCAGCCGAGGCCACCTGTCCCATAAGGTTGATTGCGCCACCATCCACAGCGACTCCCCCATTGACACGGTCTTTCAATTTCAGCGCCGGCAACAACGCGGGCAACGAGGCAACCCAGACAGGTTTAGCCCGATCTGCGATTTGTAATTGGTCAATAAAATTGCCATCACCATAGAGTTGTTTGGCACGATCCACCACTGCCGCCTTGGAAGCGGCATCAGGCAAAACACCATTCAAGGTAACTTTTCCATTTGCCACATTGGCCGCGAAAGTAGGGTCCGCCAGCGTAGCAGTCGGAGCTACAGCCGCCGTATTCACCGTTGAGGAATGGCTGGATATACAAACCCAACACAACAACAAAAAGAGCAAGATCGAAGCGACGATCAAGAGCTTATTCAGCATAGCGCGATTCTCCTTTTCCGATGACGAGACGTAGCCCCGTCATCCTCCGAGTGGGGTTAGACGCGCTGCTTGCTCTGTTTACAAAGAGCAACGCAGCGCAAGGTTGTTGACTAGAAAAATCTACAGGGGTGTCAGACGCGAAACGAACGTGATCGGCCTATTATGACTGCTACTTGATTAAGCAGCATCGCACTTCCGAGGTTATCACTACGGCAATTTTGTCAGTCAAATTTTATGATTATTTTTATACCGCAGAAGAATCCTAAGCGATTTCGTTTGATTGTCAATGCTGGCGGGGAAAAAGAGGAATGCGCCTGGCGATCACGCATTCCCCGCCGACTTACTTGGCGCTCACCGCCTTGTTGTCATAGACCTTGACCACGGGCAACAGGATGCGCGAAGGGTATTTTTGATCGTGATGAATCGCGTTCGTAGCCACCCGCGTTTCACTGTCGGCGCGCAGCGGTTTGCCCGTATTTGGATTCGGATCAAAGCGCGGATCGTTCGAGCTGGTGACGTGAACCGCTATGCGATGGCCTTTGTTGAAGACGATGCTCGTTGACCACAAATCAAGTTTGAGTTTGTAGACTTCGCCCTTTTTCATGAATACTTCGCGGTCGAAACCTTCGCGGAAGCGCGCGCGCAGGCCATTATCCTGCACCAATCGTTCGGTGCCATCGGGATAAACATCAATCAGCTTGGCGATGAAATCCGTATCGGGGCAATCTGAGGAAACCCACAACTCTACGGTTAATGGGCCAGTAACTTCCAGGGGTGCATCGAGCGGCGCGGTCATAAACTTCAGCACGTCCTTGCGCTCACCAATGGCGCGTTGATCCAACGGCCCTTTTTTGGAAAAGAGATTCGCACCACCTATCGTTGGCACCGGATTTTTAGGATCGTATTGATAGACGCTCGAAGATGGTTTCTCAGCTAACAGTTTCTCGCTTAACAATCCACCAGATGACAAAAAGTAGGAAGTGGTTTTCGCAGGTACAGGCCAGGATTGTGCGGTGCGCCATTCATTGCCAGGGGCTTTCGGGTCGGTCGTATCGCCCATCACATAGTATTTAATGGGCGGGTCATCCATCACACCGTTATTGATGCCTTTGAGCCAATAATCGAACCATCGTTGTTGCTCCGTCAGTTCCAGCATTGAACCGGCGTTTGCAGGATATTTCACTTCTTCAATGCTGCCATGTCCCCACGGCCCCACCATCAGTTTTTGATTCCCTGCTGCTAACCCGCCGCCACGATTTTGCAGGCCCGCAAAGTTATCAATGTTGCCCTGCACAAAAATATCGTACCAACCACCCTGGTTATAGACAGGAACCTGCACTTTCTCCCAATGCAGCTTGCCTTCGCGGATGTTCAAAAAGCCGTCGTCTTTAGCATGCTCAAGCGTCATCTTTAGAATATCGTCCGCTTTTTGCGCCTTGAGCCACGCCTCGTTCATCTCTTTGCGAAAGATGCCGCCCGTGTAAATTGCGTGTTGATACGCGCTCGCCGGTGCCACCATCACAAACATCGCAGTCAAATGCGGCGGAGCCGTAATCGAAGCCTGATTCGCGGTAATGCCCATTGCCGAGGCTCCGGTCATCCCAACTTTTCCATTGGACCAGGGTTGGCTCGCAATCCATTCGACCGTGTCGTAGCCATCAAAATGATCGTCCATAAACGGCATATATTTCCCTTCGCTGGCAAAGCGTCCGCGACAATCCTGCACCACAATCGCATAGCCTTTGGTGGTCCAAAATGATGGCCTGCCCGCACCTAACGCCGAGGATTTGTTGTAGGGAGTCCGCGTGAGAATCACGGGCCAGGGGCCTTTTCCTGCGGGCAGGTAAATATCCGTTGCCAGCTTCACGCCATCGCGCATCGTGATCGCTTGCACTTCGGGTTTAAGCGCAGGCGCGGGAGCTTGTGCCAGGACGTTGAAGGCCAGGATCAGGATCAACAATCCAGGTAAGATAGAAAACAAAAGCCGTTTTTTCATAGTCTTCCTCGCTAAATTCAAGAAGTTTGGGATGTGCCATCAGCATAGCGATGTCAGGTGAGGTGTCAATAGAGCCACAAGCCTTGACGATGGTTTTTATTCAGCATAGTCTTACACCTTCCGACCGGTAGGTAAGTCATCAAGCACAGTCCATCACAAGGAGTTTTTTATCATGGCTGAACCCGTAATTATTGACGCCGTCCGTACTCCGATTGGCCGTTTCAAAGGCGCTTTCCGTGAAACACGCCCCGATCAATTGCTCGCTCACGCACTGGAATCGCTCACCAAACGCACGGGCATTGACAAAGCCAAAGTCGAAGATGTGATCGTCGGCTGCGTCACGCAAGTCAATGAACAGGGCGTCAACATTGCGCGTCGTACGGCTTTGCTTGCAGGCTTTCCCATTGAAACTCCCGGCGTCGCGCTCAATCGCTTTTGCAGTTCGGCGCAACAATCCATTCACTTCGCCGCACAAGCCATCGCTGCCGAAGATGCGAATTACATCATCGCAGGTGGCATCGAAAATATGACGCGCGTCGTGATGGGCAGCGATTGCGCGGATTTTGTGAACCTGATTTACAAACCGATGCTCGAACATTACGACCTCGCGCATCAGGGCATCAGCGCCGAGTTGATCGCCGAGCAATGGGGCATCACGCGGCAAGACGTAGATCAATATTCCGCCGAATCGCACGCCCGTGCTTATGCTGCCATTCAGGCAGGCGTTCACAAAGAAATCGAACCCGCGACGGGGATTGATGCTGAAGGCAAAAACATTACGTTGAGCCATGACGAAGGGGTACGGGCGACGATCAATTTGGAAAAGATGGCGACCTTGCCGACCGTATTTCGTCCCGATGGCAACGGCGTCGTGACGGCAGCAAATTCGAGCCAGATTTCTGATGGAGCGGCGGCGGTGCTGGTCGCCAATCGTGAGGTTGCGGAGGCAGAAGGTTTCAAACCGCGCGCCAAATTCCGAGCGCGCGTCGCCATCGGCAGTGATCCGAAATTGCAATTGACCGGCGTGATTCCGGCGACACAGATCGCCCTAAAAAAGGCGGGGTTGTCACTCAGTGATATTGACTGGATCGAAATCAACGAAGCATTTGCGACAGTTGTGTTGTCGTGGGAACGTGAATTAAAACCCGATATGGCGAAGGTTAATCCGTGGGGCGGCGCGGTTGCACACGGGCATCCCGTCGGCGCGACAGGCTCGATCCTGATGGCGAAATTGTTAACGGGACTGGATTCCATCAACGGGCAATTCGGCTTGCAAGTGATGTGCGCCGGACACGGGATGGCGACTTGCACAATCATCGAACGCTGTCCGAGCTAAGTGCTCAAGCATTGTGCTTTGTCCCTGGCCCATTTTCATTGTATGCAGGGTGTCACCGATGAGATACGAAGTCACATCCGAAGCCAATCCCGATGCCGTTGATGTCGCGGTGTTGATGAACGGCATTCACGATCACAACACGCGGCATTCGGGCGCAGGCGAGGCGCAAACGTTGTCATTGTTTCTGCGTGATGAAAACGGTGCTGTTGCTGGTGGTGCGTATGGATGGACGGCGTTCGGGTGGTTGCGCATTGATGTGTTGTGGGTGCAAGCAGATTTGCGCGGGCGTGGCTTCGGCAAGCAATTGCTGAACGCCGCCGAAGCAGAAGGGATTCGACGTGGTTGTAAATACGCGACGCTGGATTCGTTCAGCTTTCAAGCACCCGATTTGTACAAAAAGAATGGCTACGAAGAATTCGCCGTGCTGAACAACATTGGCGAAAACCAAACGTGGCATTTCCTCAAAAAAGATTTGATTTGAGAAAGGACGAAATCCAACGTGGAAATTCAAGGGAAAACATTTTTAGTCGCAGGCGGTGGGTCAGGCTTAGGCGGAGCTACCGCGCGATTATTGGCCGCCAATGGAGGCAAAGTCGTTATCGCTGACATTCGCCGCGAAACCGGGGAAGCAACCGCAAACGAGATTGGCGCGAAGTTTGTCGAATGCAACGTAGCAGACGAAGCGCAAGTGCAAGCCGCTGTCGCTGCTGCCGTCGGCAGCTTTGGCGCGCTGCACGGCGCGATCAATTGCGCAGGCATTGGCACGGCGGAAAAAACTGTCGGCAAAGAAGGCCCGCATTCGCTGGCTTCGTTTGAGCGCGTGATCAAAGTCAATTTGATTGGCACGTTCAATGTGATCCGATTGGCAGCGGCGCAGATGGCGTCACAAGAGCCGAACGCAAGTGGTGAACGGGGTGTGATTATCAATACGGCTTCGATTGCAGCCTT
>JAEUQN010000224.1 GCA_016789725.1 Blastocatellia bacterium
GCAGAGTTGTTGTCAGTTTCCGTACAGCCATTCGTTTTGCGCAGCACAGCATTCGTCGCGCTCGGTGCTGCGGCCGGCGCAGTTTCCGAGCAATTCGCGGTTGAGCCGTAACCTACAAAATCAATAATATTCGCGCCCACTGGACAAGTGCCGCTCAGCGCGGTCGTGTCGTTGACCAAAGCAATCTTCCCAGCGGTTGCCGCCATATTCAGCGAGGTGTTGGAAAAATCCGGCGGCGGTAAATTGGTGGTCCCCCCGCCACCCGCTCCTAATTCAATCAGCCAATATTGTCCGGGCTGCAAAGTGCCATTGAGCGGCCCGATGACGGTCCAAGTGGAACCCGTTGCGGTGGCGTATTGCACCGACCAATTGGTCATCGTGATGGGCGCGCTGCCACGATTGAATAACTCAATGAAGTCATTCTTGAAGGTGCTGCCGCTATTGCCACCGCCGCCGTAAACCTGGCTGATGACAAGGCCTGACGAAAGACCTTGTGCGGAGCGCGGAAACAGGAAAATAGTAAGGGCTAAACCCAATCCCATCAGGGTCAAAATTGAAAGAAAACTCCGTCGAAATCGTGCCGAGGCAAATGAGGATTTGACGACACGCGTCGTGAGGTAGGGCAACATAGCAACGCCTTTCCAATCCAAAGACCAGCCCGCTTTGCTTTTTCGGTACCAGCCTTTTCTGTGTTGTAACTTGAGAGCAGACAGCCAGGCTCAGGTAAATAAGGCTCCATCTGTCCGATCCAGAATTCGTATGGCTATGGAATTCAAGCCGCCGCGAAACACACGAAGCACACAACCAGAAAAGAGGTCAAAAAGGGACAGCCGAGCGAGCGAAAGAAACAGCTTGCCCTGATTCTTGCTGGTTCCCGTCTTTGATCTTTTCCTTCGTGATCTTCGTGAACTTCGTGGTTTTGGTTTCTTGAATTCGATAGAGCTGCGAGCGCGAAAGACTTGGCAGAGTATTTATCTTTCGGGAATCACCATTTGCCGGGATGAGGAAAAACTCGCAGGCCGGAGTGTACCTAGCGAAGGACAGAGTTGTCCAGCAGATTTTTCCCGCTCCGGTGTTTGGCGGTGCCTGCGGGTGGCGACTCCGTCGTCTTTGACTGATAGGGCTAATGTCTAAACTCGCGCCAAACGCTCAGAAGCTTACGGCTGTTCCAACCACTTCATCACAAGGTACTGATCGGGACTAAGCCGGGGAATCACCTGCTCGCCTCGCCACAATCCCCAGGCTTTGCGGCTCCAACGGCGGGCCAAATAGACCAGATAAGCCGGATAGTAAAACCACAGTGCGGGAGAGTAGAGAGCAACATGATACCGAATGGACATCTCTGCCGGAGAAGGAAAGAGGCTTTTCAATAAACCTTTTACTTTATCAACCACACGTTCTTCCTGCCAAAAGCTAACCATGTGACTGGAAACACGCTGCGCTGTGCCTTTGGGAACGAACAAATGCGTGGTGGCAGCACGAAAGACCTGCGGATTGCTGCCTGCTGGTTGAAGTTGCCGCAGCACATCTGGAGGCACAGGTGTCTTGAGCAGTTCTACCGCCAACGATAATTGCAAATACCCGCCTCGACTCCACTGCCAAACCCGTGCTCGCTCAACAATCGCTTTCCAATCCAGTTCCGATGCGAACCGGCGGATCATTCGGTCCACATCACAGACTGGCCCAATCCCGTGCCAAAACAACTCCAGCAAATGATGGTAGGTTGCGTGATAGCAGAGGTACAGCAAGCCATCTTCCGGGCACAAACTCAACGCCTGTGTTCCGGCGATCTGAAACGGTACGGCACGTCCCCACAATTCATCCACGTGGATGCTCCACGAACGGCCAGGGGGCGTGATATTCCAGTGCAATTCAATGGCCCCGACCGCTCCTACTTTGTGAAATGCGGGCAAATGATGCTTGCTCGCCAGGTATGGCTCCGGTTTGAAAGGGACATCGGTGGCATACCCCAAAACACGCAGGCATTCCTGCGCCTCGGCAATCCGCGTTTCCGGCACAAGCAAATCAATGTCTGTCATCACGCGTTGTGCCGGATCGTCATAAATTGCCGCCGCAAGATACGCGCCCTTCAAAACGATCACCGGAATTTCAGCGGCGTGGAGCGCGTGCAATAACATACCCAATTCACGCATCAGACACTGATTGCGTATCGCATTTTTGCAGTACTGATGCTCTAACTGTTCGGACACAAAAGCGGGAAGCTCTGGCGGCAGTTGATGCGTTTTGAATTGCCAGCCCAATAATGGTGCGACGCGTTGCCGGAGAGCCAGTCGAGCCAAATCATCCCAATCTTCTGCCGTCAATGGTTCCAAACCAGAGAAAAATTCAGAGACGACTTCAGGGTGAAGACTGGCGAGAAAGTAAGGAAGAATGCGCTCCTGATTCATATTCGCTGACTCTGGCTATGGTTCCGTTTTAGAGGTCAGCACAATCCGCCAAAGCGTGGTTTCGTTGGTTTGCAAATTGGTCCGCAGATAAAATTGCAAACGAGGCGACAAGGCCCGGACAGCCGAGGAAAGCGAGTAATCGGAAAAATCAACCTCTAACATTTCATCCGCGCTACCTTGAATTTCGCAGATCACTTTCAATTTTTCAGCCAACTCCGTCAGCACCACCAGCAACGGTTGATGGCGCGCCCGCACGCTGAGCAATCCGCCAGCCTGATGCACGTGTAAGGACGCGTCTCTGGTTTCGCGCTCTGATTTTTCGCGCGGGTTTTCTCTTTCTTCATTCAGATCGAAGCTGCCTTCGGCCCCGCTCAATCCGGCATCCGCAGAGCGTTTAGGTTCGGGCGGCACTTCATTGAAGTTTTGCAGATGAATCGCCAAATACTTCGGCGAGACAGCAGCATCACCGCTGACGATGTAATCCACGACCGGTTGCGGAGCCAACAAGCGCAACGTTTGCTCCAACGAATAGCCAATTGTATCAAGCGTTACGCGCTGCTCTTTCAATTGTGGACTGACGGTGACGGCAACACGTAATTTCTGCGCCAGCGCGGTCGTGATTGCAGGTAACGGGATGTCATCTCCGGTGATAGAAATAGCAAGGAGGGGAACCTCTTTGACCTCAATCTGAAGTTTCTTTTCCGACGGCGGTTGGGCCTTATCCTCGCGTCGCGTTTGTCCTGTCGCCATTGCTGACAGCAACAGCAAAAGCAGGAGAGTAAGGTTGCGATAATTCAACGGCATCGGAGTTCTCCTCGTTCTCAAAACGTTATTTCACCAAGTCAGCCCTGTCAGGCACGATGCACAAAAAGCGTTGTGCAATCAGGTGGCGCACCAAAGCGAGTTGATTGCGCCGGCTCAAGCCACCGGGAACCTCATCTACGCGGAAGCGTTCAGTGGTGGCGATAAACCGTAAGGCGTCTTCCATCGCGCGCGGCGCCTCAAATTCCCCGTGTCCAAAATAGAGGGCAACCGTCTCGGTCTTGATAATCAGACGACAGAGCAATCCGCTTCTTGGTCCCACGCACGTCTGCGGGTCTAACGCCGCAATATTTTCAGTACCGGCTTGCAGATTGCCACTGATGCTGGGGCGTGTGTGAATAAACACTTCAGCCAATTCTTCAAAGGCAGGGGTAACATTGAGGTGCTGCACAAATGATCGTAACAGTTCCTGCGCTTGTTGTTGTCCGGCCTCACCGCCCAGCGTTTCTGCGGCAAAGCCGAGCGGTAAAGCTCGCCTGAATCGCTCATCTTGATTGGCGACCTGGCCCAGCGCGACGGCCAGCAAATCTGTCCACGTCAACACATGCAACCCAACTGTCAGATGCACCGACGATGGCGCGCTCGTCCACGCTTCGTGGGGAACACCGCGCGGCAGGTACAACACATCGCCCTGTTCCAAAATAAACTCTTCACGCAGCGCTGAGGCTCCGGCCAATTCGCGCATCAATTCCTCCGAACGCACTGCACCGCGTGTACGATACAACGTGCGATGATCTTCAAACGGCAGCGGCGGCGGCGCTTGCAAAGGCAACTTCACTGGCGCTTCAAACACCCGCCAATGTTTGCGTCCTGCCACCTGTAAGACCAACACGTCGTGCGTGTCCCAATGACGACTGAGGCCCTGTTGCCTCCCTGGCGTCCAATACAAATTAATCCTGACAGGTGCGCTAAACGTTCTTTCTAAATCGCGCGTCAACTTCAACAGCGGTGGATGGAATCGTTGTGTATTGCGGATTCGCACCGTCGCACCGCGATCAAAAGCAGACGCTATCGAAGAAACTGAATCACGTTTGCAGTTCGTCTCCGTCCGGGCCATTTCACCCAGTAATTCGACCGCGTCGCTGTGACTCAAACAAGCTGTCGTCAGCACATTTTCAATCGCCTCAGGGCTAAGTAGCCGACGAAAGTAATCCCGATCCTGGCGGTGAATGCGCAGCACCGCCTGTTCCCAATGCTGCGTCAAAAACTCATCCGTCGTCACAGGCGCAAGCAACGAGGCCAAAGCGGATTCTGGTTTGTGTTGTGAGGCGAGTGAGGCTTGAGCGAAAGTCATGCCATCTCCAACAATCCGTGTGATGCCAGCTTTTCACACAACGTCTGAATACTGGTGGCCGCATCTTCCTCTGTAACCTGATATTCGTGCGTCAGAGCGGCTACGACTTCGGCCAATGAACACCCCGTTTCCAGCGTGCGCCACACCAGCGTGCCGGTTTCATTGAGCTTGAAATATTGATGCGTATTGAGGTCGAGCAAAACGCCCTCGGCCCCCTTGAAGTCGGTAAAAATCACGTGATCGGGCAAAACTGGGATGGTATTCATGTTGGGTTCCCCTTTAAATCTACAACAGGCTTGAGAGTAATTGTGCGGCGCGGTCAGGGTCTTCGAGCAGATCGCGCCCGGCGTGTAGCCGCCACGCGCGGGTTTGGGCAACAAGCCGCGTTAGGGTCTGTACCTGCGCGCGCGTGATGGTCGGATCGTAACTGACAAGCGGCGTTTCCTGAAGCAAAGCCAGCAACGCGTCTGCTGACGTCATCGCTTCAACACGGCTTTCTGGCGCTCCCGTCAACCGTGGAAAAATCAGTATTTGCGGAACGCACTGCGCGGCGTAGCGATCAATAAAAATCGTATCCGGGTCTAACCAGCGTTTGCGTTTCTCACCACCGCGTTTTTCTGGTAACGGCTCTTCACCACTCTGCACACCGCAGCGCCGCAAGATTTCGGCGGAGACCGCAAAGTTGCGCCGAAACGCATGCGCAAGGATCGAACCGTGTGGAGTGGCTCCAACTAACAACAAATCATCCGTCAAATAGCGCCAGCAACTCGTCACCAATCGTAAAGACAACGTAGATTTGCCGCTGCCGGAAGCGCCGACAATTAACACGCCCTCTTCACTGTTCGGCGCAATCAAGCCCGCGCCGTGCAGGAAGTGAAGTCCGCGTGGTTGTAATAAGGCGTGAAGGGCGCAACCAAAAATTTGACTCAGCAATTCAGGAGGCCAAGGACGACGATGCGACGAGAGCAAAATTTCAACCAACGGTTGAGAACGAGGAATCACCACCACCGCGCCGGCAAACACAAACCACGCTTTCTGTGTGTCACTCAGACAACGCCAGCCCGGCGCAGCGCGAATGAACCGCCCCGCCGACACATTGAACGATGGCTCGGCACATCGCACCGAAAGAGTCCCGATGCCAGGCGATGCGGTGACTGACCAGACACGTTCCAAACGGAAACCTGTGCAGGCGGACTGCGTCAGCCGTGCAGCACGTTGATCTGCGGCTTCAATTTGAAATGAAACACCGCCAAGACTCCAGTTGGAAGATGGCGACACCTTCTTTGTTGCACACAGCCACGTCATAGTCTGATCGTCTCAATCCAGAAATAAGTCCAGCCCCGCTCCACCTCCTTCATCACCTCCTCCAGGCCCTACCTCCGTTGTGCTATTTGCCAGCGTCAGACTCCCTACTGTAATGGGAGCCGAAACATCAGGTGCGATGAATGCTTTGCGTTTGTCTGTCGGCTCAGATTGTCTTGCGGACTCGCTCGCCGTTTCATTTTCCGTGCTGGATTGTGTGTTGTGATTTGTGTTGTCCATATTTATTTCCTCATTGCGGTAACGCCTCAACCGTCCATCGTACATAAAACTGTCCTGTTCCCTTGATCCCCAGGCGCAACCGCAAATGCACTGTGGCATTGGGCGGCAAGCCACCGGGTGGCAGAGGCGCATCCACTGTGGAGTTGATCCCGCCAGCTCCTTGCCCGCTGCTGACTGGTTCTAACGCCGTTCCTTTTACGGTTACTGAGGCAACCGTAGTATCCACTGATGTAATAAGGCGTTGTATGCCTTGAGGCGTCACAAGCGTCCCGCGATTGTCCGTCGTTAGATCCACAATGCGGATGCGCAGCTTCGTGAGCGTTTGGCCCGTTCGATTGACATAGCTCCGTTGCAAGTACAGAGAACCTATCGGGCCGTGAATCGGGTCTTTGTCTGCGGGCGCTACTGACGGCACTTGATTGGGCGGCTTGGTCGCCGGTTGCAATGGCTCAAGCAACGCTACGTTTATGTACTGCCCGCGCCCGTTGCCTGGATGATAGTTCAGCGGCGACGACAGATTCTCTGGTCCCGGCGAACCGAAGATCGCCAGTCGTCCGCTGTAACTCACAGGGTTCACAGCGACAAAGAAAAAGTCAATTTGGTTGTTGTCACTGTCCGTAGAAAACCCGGTACTGGAAGGCTGTTTGCGCACAAACGCATACTCCCCGGTGTTCGTGATGCCATCAGCAGGAAGCAAACCTGATCCTTCCCGGAAAAGTGCATTGCTCACGTTTCCGAAGCCCACGGCATCCAGGCGCGTCACGGCGTTGAAGTTGGCTGGATTGGTGGTGGCGAATAGTGCAACACCACTATTGCTGGGGATGTCGAAATGATTCCAGAACGCATCACCCACTGCCGCCGATGCGCCTCCATAGTTTGACAGGCTGTAACCATCGCTGTTCACGCCCAGAAAATGCCCCGTGCGTGACAGGACGGTGCCGTTCTGAATCGTAAACAGTACCACTGGCGGGCCATCCGGTTGTGCCGCAACCACAGACCATCCCTCCGAGCCGTCACTGGCGCTGACCGTCAGCGGCTCATCGGTGTTATTGGCAATTTCCACATACTCATCCTTGCTGGCATTTTCCGGCGCAGTCCCGCCCGTGCCGCCAAAGCGAAACTCGCTGATGACGACAGCAGTTCCCGCTACGTTTAGCGTCGCCGCATTGGTAGGCACAGAGTCACAGGTTCCCGTAATCACGGCGCGATACCGATAGCCATTCATGCCCGGTGTTGCGATCAGGTTAAGGACAAAGGTTGCCGTTGCTCCCGGAATATCCACGAAGGTTGCACCGTTATCCGTGCTCACCTGCCATTGCACCACATTGCCACCCGTCGCATCTGACGCAAACGTTACCGGTTGTCCGGCTAAAACAGTTTGTGAAGTCGGGTTCGTTGTAATGGTCACGGGAAATGCGGCGGCTACATGCAAGACCAGTGTTGCCGTCGCAGTGAGCGAGCCGTCGGACACCTGCAAGCCGATATTGTTATTGCCCAGCGGAGCCGTACAATCTGCCACCACTTGCGCGTTGATGGCACCATTCGTGTTGGTGATATTGGTAATGGTGATGCCCGCCGGAACGGATGTCACCGTGACAATCAAATCGCCCGCCGGAGTCTCCGCATCATTGACATCAGCAATATTAAAAATGCTGCCGCCATCTCCCCGCGCAGTGAAGGGCAGATTTGTCGTGATCGTCGGTGCAGTATTCGTTGCACTGAGGCAATAGTGCGCAAAGTTGGCTGAGAGCTTCGTGCCAGCGGCAACGCTGAAGAATCCGCCGAGATAGAGATTGCTTCCGCTCACGGCTAAAGCGAAAACACCACCATCCACGCCATTCCCGCCACCCGTGTCCATCAAGGATTGCCATTCACCATTGGTTGTATTGACCTTCGCAATCCGATTGGCCGGAACCACCGTGCCGCCGACATTGACTGTCGTAAACGATCCGCCCACGTAAAGGTCAGTGCCATTCAGCGCCAGCGTTCGTACTGTTGCCAGAGAAGTCACGCCATTCCCGCCGCCTGATCCAAGTGCAGACCAATTGCTGGTGAGCGTATCAAATTTCACCAGGCCATTGACGGAAAGAACCGCCCCACCCACGTTGGCTTGCGTGAAGGAGCCACCCAGATACAGATCGCTGCCATTCATCGCCAGAGCAGACACTCCAAGGTTCACGCCATTGCCCCCGCCATTGCCAAGCGCCGCCCAAACGTTGCTGGCCGTGTCAAAACGGGCAATACGATTTACGGCAACAATCGTCCCGCCTACGTTAGCAGTGGCGAAATTACCGCCGACATAGAGAATCCCGTCCTTTGCCAACAATGCGCCCACGCCATTATTCACGCCATTGCCACCACCCGATCCCAATGCGCTCCATTGACCCGTAGAAATATTCACCTTCGCCACATTATTCGTAGAAATGGTCGCGCCACCAACATTCGCCGACGTAAATTGTCCACCGACGAACAGGTCATTTCCGCTCAACGCCAGCGCCGTGGCAGGATTATTTATGCCATTGCCGCCACCCGATCCCAGCGCGCTCCAGGTGCTCGTGGCGAGATTGAATTTCGCTACCCGGTTGACAGTCACAGTTGTGCCGCCCACGTTCGCACTCGTAAAAGCTCCGCCCACGAATAAATCGGTTCCATTAAGTACGAGCGCATTCACCGTGCTATTCACGCCATTACCACCACCGGCACCCAATACGCTCCACGTGTTCGCCAGCGTGTCGAATTTGGCGACGCGATTGGCAATGATGCCCCCGACGGCGGTGAAGCCACCCCCGATGTAAACGTTGGTTCCATCTACGACCATCGCGTTGACAGTGTTATTGACGCCATTACCAGAGTTAGGAATAGGCGGGTCAGTTAAGGCGCTCCACGCACCAGTCGTGGTATTTACCCTTGCCAGCCGATTCGTAATGACGGCTGTACCACCGACATTCGCTGTGGTGAATTGTCCGCCAAGATAAAGTTCGCTGCCACTGAGCGCCAAGGTAAACACGGAATTATCTACGCCGTTGCCTCCGCCTGTACCAAGCGTGCTCCAGGTGCTGGTGGCGAGAGTAAACTTTGCTACTCGATTGGCGGCACTGCCCGCACTGGAAAAAATGCCCCCAACATATAAATCCGTTGCGCTCAGAGCCAGTGCCTGAACATCGCTGTTGGCCCCGCTCCCAAGTGCAGCCAGCTATTGCCCGCAAGGTTGAATCTGGCGATTCGACTGGCAGCCACTGCTGTTCCACCAACATCCGCAGTGGTGAACTGTCCTCCGATATATAAATCAGTTGTATTCAGGGCCAGCGCAAAAACTTGATTGTTGACTCCGTTGCCAGTTGTACCAAGAGCGAACCAGTTATTCCCAGCGAGGTTGAATCGTGCGACTCGGTTTGCTGGAACCGTCGTGCCTCCAACATTGGCGTTCAGGAAGGTGCCGCCGATATACAAGTCAGTTGCATTCAAAGCTAAAGCATTGACTTGATTGTCTACGCCATTTCCGCCTCCGCTCCCCAGCGATGTCCAAACGCCCGTGGTCGTCACGACCTTCGCCACGCGGTTGGCCGAAACAGTTGTGCCGCCAACATTCGTGGTCGTGAAGAGGCCGCCGACATAAAGATTCGTGCCGCTTAAGGCCAACGCCCGAACGACATTATCCACGCCATTGCCGCCACCTGTTCCTAGTGCGCTCCATCCCGTGCCAAGAGAATATTTGGCCACTCGGTTGGCAGAAATATTTGTGCCACCCACATCGGCGGTCGTGAACGCTCCTCCGACATAAATATCAGACCCACTCATCACTAATGCGTTCACAGTCGAATTGACGCCATTGTTGGTCGCCGTACCAAGAGGAACCCAGGTGTTGGTCAAAACACCGAACCTCGCTACATTGTTTGCCGTGATGTTTCCCACAGAGGTGAATGTTCCACCGACGATGATTTCATATCCACCTACCGTAACCACATTGATGCTTCCATTCGTTCCATTCGGCAAAGAAAATTGCGAATCCCAGCCATCGCATCCGGGCGGCGGCGGCGCAGCAGCCACAAAGCGGGGCGCACCATTCGCCGCCAATTCCATGCGGTAGCCTTTCGTCTCAAAGCTCCCCTTCAATCCCGCTCCCAGCTTCAGAGTCCCATCAGAATTGAGAATGTGCTTAATGGATTGTGATTCTTCCGCAGGGACATTCGGCGGCACAATCGCCACCGACACTGCGTCACCGCGACGCGCCTGGCTGATGATCACGCTGAAGCCGAGGACGGCAATGAAGGCAAGGCCAACCAATCCTTCATAAATATCAGACCCACTCATCACTAATGCGTTCACAGTCGAATTGACGCCATTGTTGGTCGCCGTACCAAGAGGA
>JAEUQN010000225.1 GCA_016789725.1 Blastocatellia bacterium
AAGAAATAGACAGCTCCGCGAATATTTCTTTGCTGGGGCATTTCCGTGCGGTCCATGGTCGCTTGCAACATCAACTCGGCAGCTACGAAGAGGCCCGACACGAATTTGGTCAGGCCATTACGATTTTCTTTATGGTAGCGGATCGCTACCGCGAAGCTGTCGCCCATTTTTATCTTGGGCAAACATTGGCGGCACGTGGTGAGGGTGTCGCCGCGAGAGCGGAATTGCGGGTGGCGCGTGCGGTTAGCGAGCGATTAGGAGCAACGCCATTGCTCCAGAAAATTGACGCCGCCGGAGTTGCTCTGAGTATGCAGGAAAAAGCACTGCCGAGCGTTCCTGCGCCGGTTCGACTGGAGGCCGGAACGCTCAGCAATGCAGTGGTGCTGCGGCTGATTCGAGCCTCTTTTTCACGCGAACTTCTGCTTCAGGAACTCACCGTTCTATTAGCAGAAATCACTCATTGTGCACCCATCATCGTGTTTGAAGAACGTCAGGGGCAATGGTTTCCATTGGTCCTCAAAAACGGGGATTGGAGCGAAGCTGAAACGATTCGTTTGCGATGGGATGAACCATTGCGCGCGGCTACTTCGGATTGGGGAGCGATGTTGCAATCCGCCCAACCTGGTGCGGCCTTGTATAAGTTGCGCGTCAATCATTCTCGCCTGGTGCTGTATCTTGGTACGGTCAGCCCGTTATCACGTGAGCGACTTGAGCCAATTCTTCGGCTAGTTGAGATGGGGCTGGAGTTAAAGGAGAAAAGTGAGCGTACCCAGGGCGATGCCGATGCCGATGCCCCCAACAACGATTTACAGATCACCGAGGATGGCTTCGTTTTTGCCAGCCCGCCGATGCGCGCGTTGCTGTCGGATATTCACAAAATTCGCAGCAGTCGTGTGACCGCTTTGATTACCGGCGAATCGGGGACCGGCAAAGAAGTTGTGGCACGTACCATTCACAACTTCAGCGACCGCCGTGACAAACCCTTCGTCGCCTTTAACTGCACGATTGCTGCGCCTGAGGTGGTGAACTCCCAACTCTTCGGCCACAAGAAAGGCTCTTTTACGGGCGCAGTTTCCGATACGACGGGCGTGATTCAAAGTGCCAACGGCGGCACCTTATTTTTGGATGAGATTGGCGATCTGGCCCTGGATGTCCAGCCGAAGTTGCTCCGGTTTTTGCAGGACGGCGAAGTCCATCGCCTCGGCGAAACCATCCCGACCAAGGTGGATGTGCGCGTGGTGGCCGCCACGAATGCAGATTTGGAAACGATGGTTGCTGAAGGCCGATTCCGCGAAGATTTGTATTACCGCTTGAATATTATCCGTTTGCACCTGCCGCCGTTGCGGGAGCGGCGTGAAGAAATTCCTTTGTTCCTGGATCATTTTCTGAAGCTTTACAGCAAACAATCACTCAAGGAAAACCTTACAATTTCACCGCATACCATGGATTTGTTGATGGTGTATGACTGGCCGGGGAATGTGCGTCAATTAGCGAATGAGGTGCAACGGCTCGTGGCGTACAAGGATTCTGGCGAAGTCATTACCGAACGCGATCTGTCGTCGCTGATTTATCAAAATCGCAAGGGTCAGGAAATGGATGGTAAGGATTTGACTTCAGTGACCGCCGCCTTGTTGCACTCGACGACCATCCAAACGCCCTCCGCCGAACCACCGCCGTCGAGCTTGTCGGGCGATTCTACCTTGTCTGTTCGTTACAAAGCCAACGGGCGTAAACTCGGCGAGATTGTGGATGAAGTGGAGGCGCAGGTCATCCTTGATGCGATGCGGCGACATCACGGCCACCGCGAATTGGTGAGCGAAGAGTTGGGCATTACCCGCAAAGGTTTGTACCTGAAATTACGCCGCTTGCCGGGGATTGATTTGTCGGAGTTTGAATGAGAATGGAATTTCCTGGAAGGTCAATAGGTGCAAATTTTTGTGATTGACATGGGTGATTAACACTCGTAGACTGACGGCTCTGATTGGGCTGCTATACCGGCAAGTAAGCTCTCCCAATTGCATAACTCGCAAATCCTCTACACGTGATTTGATTGCGTCTCAGCGCAGAAGGTTATGCCCACCCTACCCTACTAAAGAGCGATTCAATCCCACTAACCATCGTCAGCGAAGTTCGTCTTGGCCTGGATCATTTGCTTCGCACGAGACAACCCCACAACCCGGTGCAATTCCCACTGCCCTTGCAAATTTTTGCGTAACGGATAAGGCGACGCGTTTTCATCCGTGGTGGGATGGTTGTGCCATTTGTTCGGCTGATGCTTTCCTGGGGGCTTCCGGCCAAAGTGTCAGATTTTTCTCCACTTGTAACAACTCGACTAGGAGATAATCCAGATGCGAAAGATTACAAATCTTCAATTGCGCACATTGTCGTTTTCACCAACACACAATCGTCTTCACGTGGTTTCATCCAAGGCCACAAAATTTCTTCAATCTCTTCACATTTTCGGTATTTGTTTACTGCTGTTGGGCGTGCTCAGTCCCTCACTAATGGCACAGGTGGATTGCATTAATCCCGGTGGCATCGGCGTTGTCGCTGTCAACCTGATTAATCCGGCAGGACCGGGTGGTGGACCGCCTCAGACTTTTACGGCGACCCTTCCGAATGGGGCTGGTCATACCATCGTCCCCAATTTCTGTACCGCCACGATTGATGGCGCTCCGGCGGGTGCATGCACGATTGCGCCCGATGGACAATCGGTTACCTGGAACGGCACCATTCTCAATAACCAAACTCTAACTATTACCTATCGCGTTCAGGTTGCAGCCACGACGGCGAACGGCTCCACCGTAGCGATCAATAATGCCGCTACCGCCGGCCTGACTTTCCCGGCGACCAGTAACCTGTTTATCGGCTGCTTGGCGGCGGTTGTTCCTAATGCTCGCGTTTCGGATCAAAAACCGGGATCAATTCTGGTGTATCCATACTACACCTCAAACATGGCGGGAACCGATGATACGCGGATTTCCATGACCAACGTCAGTTCGCCAGCTACGCCAAAAGCCTACCAGGCGTTTGTTCACGTATTTCTGATTGATGGGACTTCGTGTTTGCAAACGGATTTCTTTGCTTGCCTGACGCCTGGTGCCACCCTGACTTTCACAGCGCAAAGCTACGACCCTGAGGTAACAGGATATGTCATAGCCATCGCCGTAAATGGTATGACCGGGCTACCTGTCCAAAACAATGTTTTGATCGGGAATGCGTTCGTCAACACGGTGGATTATTTTGGCAATTACGGGGCGGAAAGCTTTGCCGCGAATTCAACGAATCTGTTCGCAGATAATGGTACGACCGCGACCTTATTTTTTGATGGGATCGGTTATGACGCCGTTCCCAAAGAATTTACAGTAGAAATCCAAAGCCCGGTAGATGTTGGTGCGCCGTTTCAAAAAATTGTCACGGCAGGTTTGATCGGTGATTTGTCTGCCGGGACGATGAGTGGTGCTGCACAGACTTTGGTGGGACAGATCATCAATGAAAACGAGGATTTCAGAAGCGTCAGTAACATTGTCACGGGCGGCTGCCAGGGAATCGGGAATATTAACTCGACTCTGCGCGTGGCCGGTGGGATCACCAATCTGATTAAGACTGGGATGGCTGGAACGGTGAAGTTCAAAGTCGGTGGTGCCGTTGGCCTTTTGTTAACGCCACGAATGGCAACGTGGGGCGGCATTCGGACGTTGCACAAAACCGCAACAGTTGCGACTACGATGACGATTCCGGTGTTTGCTCCTTCGTGTCCGGTGCTTTAATCCGTTTTCAGAGGAGGAAATAAACCACGGGGACACGGGGCACACGGGGAAAAGAAGCCTGTTAAGCTTGAGTTGTCCCGTGCGCTTCGTGCTCCCAGTGGTTCTCTCCCTTATCTCCAATGGAAGGGCGAATGAACAATTCGCCCTTCACTTTTTGCACTCTCGATTTCCTCCGCCAACGCCTGAACACACTGCTGAAAATCTTCTGCATCTTTACTGAGTCGCCTTTCGACCAACTTGTCGTGCCAATGCACCGGTCGTGTGATTTCAAAACTCTCCAGCTTTTCAACCCCTGCTGATCCTTGCCATCACGCATCAGGCGCTTTAGACTCAGGCTCTGTACTTCAAACAAGTGTCACACAATTAAACTCTTAGGAGGATAGTCCTTATGTTACGTCGAAGAATGACGGCCCTGCTGATTGCGCTGTTGGTGTTCAGCCTCGCCGTTCCCGCCCAAGTTCCCGCTCCGGCTACCGCAGAAAAAGTAGACCTGGAGATGATGAAAAAAATCCGCGAAGAAGGCCTGCAACGTTCACAAGTCATGGACACGCTCAGTTGGATGACCGATGTGGTTGGGCCACGTTTGACTGGTTCGCCGCAAATGAAACACGCGAATGAGTGGACGAAAACCAAGCTCGCCGAATGGGGCCTGGAAAATGCGCACCTCGAACAATGGGGACCATTTGGTCGTGGTTGGTCACTCAATAAGTTTTCCGCCAATGTGATTGAACCTGTCGCCTTTCCGATCATCGGTTACCCGAAGGCCTGGACACCCGGCACGAACGGCACCATCGTTGGCGACGTGGTTTACCTTGACGTCAAAACCGAAGCCGATTTTGAAAAGTATCGCGGCAAGCTTAAAGGTGCGATTGTGCTGAGCGTGCCGATGCGCGAAGTCAAAGCGTTGTTCGAGGCACCGGGGAGCCGCTTCACAGATGCCGAATTGCTGGCGATGGCAAACGCTGCGCCTCCTGGTGGCGGCGGGCCGCGTCAAGGTGCTGCCGCCGGAATGCCAAGCGAAGAACAAATTCGGCGTATTCGTGAGCAACAGGCTATCGGACAAAAACGCGCCGAATTCTTACGAACAGAGGGCGCGGCTGTGTTGGTAGACATTGGTCGCATTGGTGACGGTGGCACGATTTTCGTTTCCAGTGGTGGCCCGCGCGATAAAAATGCGCCGCAAGCTTTGCCTTCGATTACAGTCACAGTCGAGCATTACGGGCGGATGGTGCGCGCCTTGGAAAAAGGCGCAAAGGTCAAAATGGAAGTGGACATCAAAGCCCAATTTCACGATGACGATGTGATGTCCTACAACACAATTGCCGAAATTCCCGGCACCGATTTGAAGGATGAAGTCGTGATGCTCGGTGGGCATTTGGATTCGTGGCACGGCGGCACTGGTGCGACGGACAACGCCGCTGGTTGTGCGGTAGGGATGGAAGCGGTACGCATCCTGAAAACGCTCGGTGTCAAACCGCGCCGCACCATTCGCATTGCGTTGTGGAGCGGCGAAGAGCAAGGGTTGCTTGGCTCGCGCGCGTATGTGAACCAACATTTCGCTGAGCGAAAACCCGTCTCCGGTCAACCAGCGCAATCGAATGATCTGTTCGCCGGAATGCGCGGACCGCAAGGGCCATTAGTGCTGAAACCGGAGCACGATAAGTTCTCGGTGTACTTCAACCTCGACAACGGCACGGGCAAAATTCGCGGCGTTTATATGCAAGGCAACGAAGCGGTGCGCCCGATTTTCCGCACGTGGTTGGAACCGTTCCGCGATCTTGGCGCGGCAACCTTGACCATCAGCAACACGGGCGGCACTGATCACCAGGCGTTTGATGGCGTCGGCTTGCCCGGTTTCCAATTCATTCAGGACGAAGTTGAATACGACACGCGCACCCATCACTCGAACATGGACGTGTACGAGCGATTGCAAGCGGACGATATGAAACAGGCGTCTGTGATTATGGCCGCATTCGTTTATAACGCTGCGATGCGGGATGAAAAGTTGCCGCGCAAACCGCTGCCGCCGAATGTTGAGCGACCTGTCGCGGCGGTGCCGGCTGCCGCACCAGAAGCGGCGAAGGGGGCAACCGCAAAAGCCAGCACGGTGACCAGCAAAAAGGCTGGCGCGGCCAAGGGCAAATAATAAAGCTTCATTGCCGGAAAGGTGATGAGTGCAGATAGCCGTCCCGTGCGAGTGACTGAGAGAGTTTGATCAACTCTGCTTCAGTCATTCGTACGGGACGGATTGTTTTGGTAGACTTGCTCTCAGTCCAAGATTGCTAGATTATTTTTGCCGCTATGAAAAAACTACTCCTGTTCGTTTCTGCTCTGTGGGTTTTGCTGGTGCCAACTCTGGCCCAGGAATTTGAAATCAAAAACTATCAGGTCAACGCTACCGTTAACCAGGCTGCGTATGCCGTCGAGGTGCAAGCCAAGTTACGCCTCGTGAATTTGTCAGGCCGCGAATTGGCGGACAAGGTTTTGCTTTCGACCACGAACAGACCGCGTCTGTCGTTTTATCTGCACAACAAAGCCAAAGTCACGGCCATGAGTGTGAACGGCGCGAGCGTGCAATTCAGAACGGGCGAGCCGCCCCGTTTGCCGCTGATTACGGTTGCCACCGACATTACGACAGGCTTTGCGGCTGCGCCAGAATTTGATGTCGAATTGACCTATTCGATTCCCTCCACCGACCGCAGCCAGACGCTGCATATTTCGACGGCGGAAAGTTACGCGTTGCCCAATGGATTTTGGGTTCCGATCAATCACAATCCGTATGCCGATCACGGCGTAGACACCGCGCCATTCACGCTCACGGTGAACGCGCCGGGCAGCAAAGTTATCTCTTCCGGCGTGCGTACCAGCGATAACGTGTACGAGCAGGCGTTGGCCGCACAGCCCTTCTTTTTTGTCAGCAATCACGACGTGACCACCGCGACCGGCGCGAAGGGCGCAAAGATTGAAATTTATGCGCCGCGCGGTTTGGACGAAAACGGAAAACAGCAAATTAAACGCCTTGCCGACGAGGCCACGAACATCGTCAATTTTTACACCGACTATTTTGGGGTCCCGCAACAAAGCGCCTTTCGCATCATTGCGACCAGCACGCAAGGACTGACCTTTTCTGAACCGGGTGCCGTCGCCATTGATGACAGCTATTTTCGCCGCAATGTGCTTGACCTGGGGACCATTGAATTGCTGACCGCCGCTGCCGCGAAATCCTTTATTGATGGGCGGGTGCTGATGCGTGGACGCGGCGCAGGAATGATGCGCGATGGCTTGCCGATTTATCTGGTGGCGCAATATCTCGGCGCGCGCTACGGCGAAGCACAGCAGACCGCTGCCTTTGATCGCTATCGTCGTGCGTATGAACCCGTCGCGCGTGGCACCGATGCCCCCTTACTGCAACAAAGTCCATACGACCGCAGCTACACGACCGTCGTTTACAACAAAGGTGCATTGATTTGGCGTTTGATCGAAAAGAAAATTGGCAAAGCTGCCTTCGATAAATTGGTGCGCGGCATGCTGGATCGTCAGCGCGTAGATGTTCTGTCGTTGACGGAATGGCGTGCGCCGCTCTGTCGCGCCGCGCGTTGCACCAGCGTCAAAGCAGATCTTCTGGCTGTCGCTGGCGCACAGCAAGCCGACCTTCAGGAAGTTTTCACGCAGTGGGTCGAAAGCGTCATCGTTCCCGATTTTGCGATTGGGCAACCGCAGGCAGGCGCGAATGGCCTGGAATCCACGCTCGTGAATTTTGGCAGCGGCGATATTTCTGTGGACATCCTCGCCGTCACTGAAACCGGTGAGAAGCTCAATCGGAGTGTTTTGGTAAAAGGGGGCGAGTATGGCGCAGTGAATTTTCCTGCCGGAACAAAGATCGCACGTATTGAAGTTGATCCCGACAAGCTTTACCCGCAAAAAGATTACAGCAACGACGCCTTCCCGCGTCGCGCTTCACCGAATGAAGCTTACGGGCAAGCATCACTGGCCTTTGCGAAAAAAGACTACGCAACGGCAGAAGCAAAATTGAAAGAAGCCTTGAATGCCGAGCCGAATTCACCAATTTTGCAGTCGCTGTTAGGCCGTGTGTTACTGGCGACAAATAAAGCCGACGAAGCCTCGAAGGTCTTTGCCGAAACGCTCAAAAGCCAGCTCGTGCCTTTGCAGGCTTTTGCCTGGGCGCAACTTGGCTTAGGGCAACTCGCCTTACAGAGTAACAAATTCGCTGAATCTGCAACGCATTTCCGCCTTGCCTCTGCTTCCGATTTGGATCAAGCGACGACGCTTTCGGCCCGCGATGGTGCGACCAAAGCGGAACAAAGCGCGAACGCCATCAAAGTTCCTGATGATGTCAAAGCCTTTCTCAAACAACTTGATGATGCGTTGTTGACAGGTAACGCAGAAGCGGTCAACCCATTGGTGGAGCAAGGCAATCTGCGCGAGTTTGTCAAACGCGTGACGGGCAGCAAGCCTTCCACCTGGACGACTGAAGTTCTTCGCGCGGAAGCCTGGGATGCCGACCGCATAGCCGTAGACGCTAACGTCAAAGTCAAAATCATCGGACGCGAAGGCGCAGGCCGTGCGGTGTATATCCTGAGCCGTGTGGGCAGCAATTGGAAGCTCAGCGATGTGCCGATTTTTGACGTGAGGTGATCTCTGTGCCTTCCGCTGAAATTACACTTCGCGCCTGTCAAATCAGGCTGATCCTGACCGATTGTGATGGCGTGTTGACCGATGGTTGTTTGTACTACACCGCGAATGGTGAAGCCGCCAAAGTCTTTCACCTTCACGATGGTTTAGGTTTCAAATTGGCGCGGCAGGCAGGCTTCAAAACCGGCATCATCAGCGGGCGCAAGTCGGCAGCCTTGGAATTGCGCGCCCGCGAGCTTCAGGTGGATTACCTGTATCACGGCAACGATGCCAAGCTCGCTGCTTATCAGGAAATCCGCGCCGCTGAAAATCTGCACGACGAACAAATCGCATATCTTGGCGATGACCTGCACGATCTGGAACTGCTGCATCGTGTCGGTTTGGCCATCGCAGTGGCAGACGCCGTCACCGAAGTTAAAGCCGCCGCACATTTCGTGACGCAATCCAACGGTGGTCGCGGCGCGTTCCGCGAAGCTGTCGAATTCATTTTGAAAGCACAAAACAAGTGGGAGCCGTTGTTGTTACAATTTACCTGACCCCAACACCTGAAACCTGACATCTGCCCTATGCCCCCAACTCACGCCCGCCGCAACGTTCTCTGGCTGATTTTCTTTTTGGCTGTCATTACCTATTTTGATCGCTTGTGTATTTCCGCCGCCGCGCCTGCGATCACCAAAGAGTTTGGCTTTACGGCTTCGCAAATGGGCTGGATTTTCAGCGCGTTTACGTTTGCTTACGCGATTTTTGAAATTCCGAGTGGGTGGTTGGGGGATACGCTCGGCACGCGCAAAGCGTTAACGCGCATCGTGATTTGCTGGACGATTTTTACGATGCTGACGGGCGCGGCGTTGGGATTTTGGTCGTTGCTCACGATTCGCTTTTTATTTGGCGCGGGCGAAGCGGGCGCGTTCCCGAACATCGCGCGCACCGTCTCGCGTTGGTTTCCCATCGCGGAACAGGGACGCGGTATCAGCGTGGCGTTTTTCGGCCTTGCCGTTGGTTCGGCGATTTCTGTACCGATAGTTTTCCCGCTGGTCGAACGCTTCGGCTGGCGCTGGACGTTTGTGTTGGTGGGATTGGTCGGTTTTGTCTGGTGCGCCGTTTGGTATTGGTGGTTTCGGGATGACCCGCAAAATCATTCGGCAGTGAACGACGCCGAACTCGAATTGATTCAGGCCAACAAAGGTGAACTCGCCACCGCGTCACACCGCGTGCCGTGGAAGATGTTATTCACCAGCCCGAATTTATTGGCGATTGGTGCGATGTACTTCGCCTTTGGTTACGGCATCTTTTTTTACATCACGTGGTTGCCGACGTATTTAATCAAAGCGCGCGGCTTTTCCAACGAGTATGCCAAATGGTTTTCCGCCTTGCCGTGGGTCGTCAGCGGCCTGGCATTTTTGTTGGGCGGATGGTTGACGGACACCTTGGCGAAACGTGATTTGAAGCTGGCGCGGCGCGGTGTTGGGATGGTCGGTTATGCTGTCAGCGGCTTGGCATTGGTGGCCGTTGCCTTGACGCCGAATCGCGTGGTCGCCGCGTTGTTATTGGCAGTAGCGGCGTGCTTTCAAATGATGACGCTCAGCGCGTCGTGGTCGGTGTGTCTGGATGTCGGTCGTAAAAATGCGGGAGTGGTGACGGGGTTTATGAATATGATCGGCAACCTCGGCGGGACGCTTTCACCCATTGTCGTGGGCCAGGCCGTAGATCGCCTGCAATCGTGGACCTTACCGTTTTACATCGCGGCGGGCGTCTTCGCCTTCGGTGTTGTGATGTGGCTGTTTGTTGATCCGCATAAATCCGTTGTCGAAGACGCTTAAGTAAGTCGAGAAAAGTGCAGGAAAGTCTGGGGAAGTTTCGGCAAGTCAGAAAAGTTCTGGGGACAAAATGTTGT
>JAEUQN010000226.1 GCA_016789725.1 Blastocatellia bacterium
GTTGCCGCTCTCGGCGTACCTATAGTTGCCAGAAAGACGTCACCGAAAACAGGAGTGTTAACAACCTATCGTCATCGCAATCATCGTTCGATCATCGCGTTCGGGCGCTGCGTGAAAGCCGTTCACCGCTTGATTGATTTCCTGCAAGAGGGTTAACGCCGAGTGCGAGGGACGGGTTCTGAGTAATTGCTGCAATCGTGCTTCGCCAAACTCTTCGCCGCTTGCGTCCATTGCCTCTGAAATACCGTCGGTGTAAAGCAACAATTGATCGCCAGGTTGGAGTTCAATCGAGCCTTGCGAATATTGATAGCCCGGCAGGACGCCGAGGATTACACCGCCATTCGATAGGCAAAAAATGCTGCCATCGCGTCGCACCAATAATGGCGCATTGTGTCCCGCGTTGGTGTAGGTCAGGCGATTGCTGAGTGCATCTACGACACCGTAAAAAAACGTGATGAATTTGTTTTCCGAAACGTTTTGGCTGATGACGCGGTTGACGTTGGTGACAAGCTGGCTGGGTGTCAGATGCGCTTCTTCGTGAGCTTTGACGGCTGCTTGTAAGTTTGACATCAACAACGCAGCGGGTAAGCCTTTGCCGGAGACATCGCCGATGCACAAGGCTACTTGCTGCTCGTTGAGCGGCGTGATGTCGCAGTAATCACCACTGACTTCGCCCGCCGGTTGCCAGGAGCAGGCGAAATCAAAATTGCCGACCTGCAACGATTCGCGCGGAATCAATCGTTGTTGAATCGCGCGCGCTTCGACGAGTTCATTTTTGGCCGCGCGTTTGCGACGTCCGATGACCAGTTGTTCGCGCAGCACTTCCAGCAAGCGCGCATTGTTCCAGGGTTTTTGCACAAAGTCGCTGAGGCCGCGTTGCATCGCTTCGACGGCTAATTCAATGCTGCCCCACGCGGTCATCGCAATCACGGGCAGCGTTTGATCCAGCGCCCGTACGCGGGTCAGCAAATCCAGCCCCTCGCGCCCCGATGTCGTGTCGCGCGCGTAATTCATATCCATTAACAACACGTCGTATTTATGGGCCGTGACTTTTTCCAACACCGCAGTCGGCGAACTGGCCGCTTCGATCTGATAGCCTTCACTTTTCAGCAGCAATTGCAAAGCGATCAGCACATCCGATTGGTCATCTGCAATTAAAGCACGTGGTACAACAGCTTCGTTCATATTTCCTCCAAACATTGCCGCGCGGTTGGTTGCGCCGCTTCACCTGAGGTCTTGTCAATTAGCGTGCCGCTGATGGTGGGGGATTAAATCGCGTGAACTGTGGGAGTTGAGGAAGCTGCCGGATTGGCCTGACGCGCCGCAGTGTTCGTTTTTGGGATCGCATCGTTCGCTGTTGAGAAGAATTATCTCTCCTTCAACCCGCCGTCTGCCTAGTCGGTTTCGCCAACGATCCTGCCGTCAAAGAGGCGAATGATGTGGCGACTATAAGCAGCATTTTCTTCGGAGTGTGTGACCTGCACGATAGTTGTGCCTTGTGCATTTAGCTTCACGAACATTTCCATAATTTCTCGCGCCTGGGCGGAATGCAGATTGCCGGTCGGTTCGTCCGCTAAAATCAATTTTGGACGGGCAATCATCGCACGCGCGACGCCGATTAATTGTTGCAAACCACCCGACAAACGACTCGGATATTGCTTGCGCTTGTCAGTGAGTTGAAAGCGTTCGAGCGTTTCATTAACCAGTTGTTCGCGTTCGGCGCGCCCATAATTACGGTACGACAGCGGCACTTCCAAGTTTTCCTGGACGGTCATTTGATCCAGCAGGTGATAGCTCTGAAACACGAAGCCGATATTTTTGTTGCGCAATTCGGCCCGCTCTTTGGGCTTCAATTTATGTACCGCCTGATCGTAAAAATAATATTCGCCTGCCCACGTCGAATCATGCATGCCAACGATGTGGAGGAGCGTGGATTTACCTGATCCAGAAGGCCCCATAATAGTGATGAAATCACCCTCTTCGATGTCCAGATTGACACCACGCAGCACCGGATTTTTTTCTCTACCGTAATCAAAAGATCGTTCAATATTTCGCAGTGTAATCATGCTCGACCTCAGAATTGTTCACATCACAACGAGAATAACGCGAGTGTGCCAAGGTCAATTGATGTGCCAGAGTCGTGCCGGAGGCTAAGTCTTGAGAACACTGCAAGACTGGCGGGGGGGCAGATGCCGGGTGGCTCAGTAAGTGTTCGGATTCGGGATGACGGATTCTCAAAAATGGGAAAGGGAACGCTGCTTCCGACGGCGGAATCGTGAATGCCTCAGGCTGATGGCGCAATGTCTCAAACTGCAAGTGCGCTGGAACGTTGCAAGATGTATTGCATTCCACGGGCTAAGGCCGCTTCTAATTCAGGCACGCGAACCGGTTTGGAAACATAATCGTCCAACCCGGCAGCGAAACATTCATCGCGGTCCTCTTTCATGGCATTGGCTGTCATCGCAATCAGGTACGGGCGTTGCTCTGGTTCCCACTCCTGACAGATCACCTTGGCCGCTTCGAGGCCGTCCATTTCCGGCATTTGAATATCGGTCAGAACAACGTCATAAGCCTGTCGGCGCAGCGATTCCAGCAACTCTTTGCCATTGGCGACGACATCGGCGCGGTAGCCGAGTTTCTCTAATTGCCGCAGTGCAACCTTTTGATTGACCACATTGTCTTCGGCTAAAAGCAGACTTAGCGGCGGATGAGCGGGAAGCGGAGCCGGCTCAGCTTCAAGTAATTGATGGGCTGTCGTATCGCTGACCGATGAAAGCGGCGAAAACACGCCGAGTAAGGCGTTGTATAACGAGGAGGCCTTGAGCGGTTTATTGAGCCAGGCGGCCAAATGGATTTCTTTTTGTAAGCGACTGACATTTTGCCGCCCCAGACCTGAGGCAATGATAATTGGAAGCTTACGCAACGCGGGTGATTGAAACATCGTGCGCGCCAGGGTCAGGCCGTCCATCTCAGGCATCCGAACGTCAACCAGAACCGCATCAAAAGACTCACCTTGTTGTAGCCTTTCCAGAGCTTCTGTTCCAGAACTTGTCATCACAAATTGTGCGCCCCACGAAGTAAGCAGTTGCGCGAAGATTTTTTGATGAGCTGGATTATCTTCGGCCACTAACAATCGTTTACCCGCCAATGGTTCGTCGTTGTTTGGGGTGATGGGGGACAGGTGTGGCAGTGCAGTGGCTTCCGTCAGAATTGTGAAAAAGAACGTGGTTCCTTTTCCCTCTACGCTTTCCACCCACATTTGCCCGCCCATCAATTCGCACAACTGTTTGCTGATGGCTAAGCCGAGGCCAGTCCCTCCGAACTTGCGTGTCGTGGATGAATCGGCCTGGCTGAAGGATTGAAACAGCCGTCCCACTTTATCCGCCGGAATACCGATGCCTGTGTCGCGGACGGCAAACTGTAATTCATACTGGTGTGGTTCTGGTTGCCGCGTTGCTTGCACCGATACCAGCACTTCGCCTGCTGCGGTGAACTTCACCGCATTGCCCACCAGATTGACGATGATTTGGCGTAACCGTGTGACATCGCCGCGAATGACGGGCGGCACATTCGGTGGAATATCCGCCCCTAGATCAAGTTCTTTTTCGGCTACTTTCAGCCCAAACAAATCCAGAGCATCTTCAATGCAGGAGCGCAAATCAAACGGCTGTTGTTCGATGTCGAGTTTGCGGCTTTCGATTTTGGAAAAGTCCAGAATGTCATTGATGATCGTCAGCAAGGTTTCGCCGCTGCTGCGGACGGTTTCGACAAATTCCTTTTGTTCGGCGGCCAGCGGAGTGTCCAGCAAGAGTGACGTCATGCCGATCACGGCATTCATCGGCGTGCGAATTTCGTGGCTCATGTTGGCGAGGAATTCGCTCTTGGCGCGGCTGGCCTGTTCGGCGGTTTCTTTGGCGCGTTGTAACTCGATCTCCGCCTGTTTGCGTTCGGTAATATCGCGCACAATGCTAATCCAGGCAGGGTGGCCCTGATATTCAATCTGGTTCGAGAGAATTTCCACCACCATTTTCCGCTGATCTTTGGTGATGTGAATGTAGGTGTGAAGATGGTCGTCATCCGGCACATCAATGTTTTGCTGGACCAGCTCAAAATCTTCCGGCGGATGCAACGCAAACGGAGTCAGCGTGCGCATCTCTTCTGCCGTGTAGCCGTACACGTGTAAAGCGCTTTCATTGAAATCCAGAAACCGGTGGGTGATTTGATCGAAAATGAAGACGGGGTCTGCTACCTGATTGAAAAGCGCGCGATATTTGCTTTCACTTTCCTTGAGCGCCGCCAAAGTCTGCTGGCGCTCGCTGATTTCGGTCTGAAGTTCTGCCGTCCGCTCTTCGATCCGTTTCGTCAGGGATTTCTCGCGTAGCTCTAATTGCTGTACTCGCCATTTATAGCTGCTGTAACCAAAAACAAGAGCCACCATTCCGCACAGAAAATAAAACCAGGTGGTTTGATAAAACAGGGGTTTGAGACGGAAATCAACTGTGGCCCCCGTCAGGTTCCAACCACCGTCGTTATTGCAGGCAATCACTTTGAATTGATAACTGCCGGGCGGCAAATTGGTGTAATAGGCAATGCGCCGAGTCCCGGCGTCTACCCAATCCTGATCGAACCCGATCAATTTATATTTGAATCGGACATTGCCGGGAACCAACAAACTCAGGCACGTAAAGTGAAATTCCAGATCGTGAATGCCGGGGCCGATGCTGAGATTGGTGTCGGGACGAATGGCTTTTTTGTCTACCATCAACTGCTCAACGTAGACCGAAGGAATCAGCGTGTTGGTCGTGAATTTTCGCGTATTCAGCCAGCTTAAACCCTTGGCCGAGGAAAACCACAATTTGCCATCCGGCGCAAGAACGCTGACCGGTTGTGCGCTATTGGGAATCCCGCCTGGTGGTAGCCCTTCCGCCACGCCGCTAAAGATAGGGGTAAGCGTTTTGATTTTGCCTTGTAGCAGTTCTTCAAACTGCTTTTTGGCATAGCGGGTGACGCCGCGTAATGAAACTATCCAAAGGAATCCCTCGTGATCTTCCAGAATTTGTATGACTTGTTCGTCGGCTAATCCATGTTGTGTGGTATACGCCACAATTCGACCATTTTTGATCCGATTGAGGCCGCCCCCATTGGTCCCCACCCACAGCGTCCCTTCCTTGTCTTCATACAACGTGCGCAGGTAGTTCACCGATAGTCCTTGTGCGGTGGTGTAGTTGGTAAATCTGCCGTCGCGGAAATGGCTAAGACCACCACGTTGCGTCGCAATCCAGACACTACCGTCACGCGTACCAAGGACCGAGCGGATATTATTGTGGGGTAATCCATCAGACATCAGATAGGTTTTGAATTGCCCCTGCTGGAAATGAGTTAGCCCATAGCCCGTCCCAATCCAGATGCCGCCCTGGCGATCTTCTGTAATTGAAAAAATCTGATCGTCCAGCAACCAATCTCCGCGCGGTGCGTCGAGCTTTTCCCAGGACTGGATCTTTCCGTTGCGCAGGACGCTCAAACCCAATCGCGTGCCAATCCATAAACTGCCATCTTTGGCTTCGTGTAACGCGATTATCGAATTGTCGGGCAATCCATTTTGTGTGGTGTAACTTGTCAGGACCCCATCCTTGAAATATCCCAATCCATGCTCGTCACCCAGTCCGATCCATAGCCCTCCGTCACGCGACTGCTGAAGCGCCAGAAGGCGATGACCCAGCATCTCTTTGTGCGCGCGCAAAAGATTGATGCGTACGATGCGCAAACGTGTCAATCCATCAGTGTCAGTTCCGATCCAAACGCTGCCTTCGGCATCGGCCTGAATGGCCCAGATCTCATTCGACGGTAATCCCTCCTGTGTCGTATAGCTTTGCCACTGGTCGTTCTCTCGATAATTTACGCCCTTCCACGTCGCCACCCAAAGCCGTCCGCTGGAATCCTCGGTGATGCTGCGAATGTCATTACTTAAGAGTCCATCGGTGGTCGTATACGATTTAACCTGTTGCCCATTGGCGTATAGGTTGATGCCGCCCTTGCTGCCGATCCACAATTGGCCTTGACTATCTTCGTACAAATGCGTGATGTCCTCTGATAGCAATCCATCTTTTTTCGTCAGTGAAATCAATCGTTCGTTGTTGAGATTGAGAACGCCATGCCTGGTTCCAATCCACAGGCTGCCGTCACGCCGTGGTAGCAGCACGTTGGCGTCGTTGGCGTCGTTGTTGACGCGTTCCAATCCCAATGAGCGGGCCTTGAATTGACCATTGGAATAGCTGCACAACCCTTTGTCGGTGGCGATCCACAAGACTCCGCGCAGGTCTTCACGAAGGTCTTTGATATATTCGCTGGGGAGTCCGTCTTTTTCGGTAAAGCTGGTGATGTGACCGTCTTTCCAGCGATTCAACCCGCCTTTCGTGCCAAACCAGATGCTGCCGTCTCTCGATTCACAGAGCGCAATGACCGTCAGGTTGCGATTGGCGTATTGTTGCCGGTCTGTCCATTGCGTGAATTTGACGCCATCGAAGCGGGCGAGTCCTTCCTGCGTTCCCATCCACAAATAGCCATCACTGGTTTTAAGAATTTTCTGGACGGAATTACTCGGCAGTCCGTGCTGCTCAGTCCATCCATCTCGAACGAATTGTGAAGACTGATGCGGTGGAAGGTCCGAGGGGTACGATTGAGCGAGGCCGAGGGAACAGGGCCAACACACCACCAACACCGTGAGACACAAACTCTTCAGCCAAAAGGATGGATACATAGCAACGGGCATTAAGGGGCTTGATCTTTAAGGAGGGCGTTCAGCGATTTTTTCGCGTCGAGTCGGGTGGGGCGGGCGACGTAATATAGCATTTTCTGGCCGATTTCCCATGTCATTTTCAATCGTGATTTCCCCGGTCATTTGTGAGTCGTAGCACGATTTGCTAAATCGCGTGGATTTCTTGGGAACCGCAGCGATTTGGCAAATCGCCTTACACTCTATTCGTCGTCCTTCGCGCCTGTTTCTGCCGTTCCAAAAGTGGGACAACAGTATCCCAAATTCGAACAAAGGAGAGGGCTTCGCCGCGCTCTGACTCAAAGCCAACCGGTTCCATTCCAGCATTTAGCTTTTGGCACGGTATTTGGGATGGGTATCGTAAATCCGATTTCCAATTTGGAGGGAACTACAATGAAAAAATTATTGCTCTTCGCGGCGGCGGTGTTATTGGCAATGCCGTTTTTATTGGCGAATACACGTTCGGCCAACACTGCCGAAAAAGAAGCTGTTCATCAGGCTGTGCTGGATTATGTCGAAGGGGTCTACAACGTTGATCCATCGCGCATTGAGCGCAGTGTCCACCCGGAGTTGGCGAAGGTTGGCTTTTATCGTGCCAACGAAAAAGCCGCGTATGCGCCGGGCCGAATGAGCTATGAAAAATTGATTGAAGTGGCTAAGACCTGGAATAAGGCGGGCAAATTACCAGCTAATGCGCCCAAAGAAATCACCATTTTTGATGTTCAGGATCAAACCGCTTCGGCCAAGCTGGTCGCGCAATGGGGAACCGATTATTTTCACCTCGCCAAGTACGATGGCAAATGGAAAATCATTAACGTGCTGTGGCAAAGCCCTCAGGTAGACAGTAGGCGGTAGGCGGTAGACAGTAGACGGTAGACGGTAGACACCGAAGGCCACCGCCCACCGCCTGCCGTCTACCGTCTACTCTTCAGGAGAATCTATGCAAACCCTGTTGCAAGACCTGCGCTATGGTCTGCGAATGTTGCTCAAACAAAGAAGTGTGACGGTGATTGCTGTTCTGTCGCTCGCCCTCGGCATCGGCGCGAACACGGCTTTGTTCAGCATCGTGGATGCGATGTTGCTCAAATTGCTGCCGGTGAAAGAGCCGGAGCGGTTGGTGTTGTTCCAATCGGTTGTGGCGAAAGAGTTCAGCTATGGCAGTTACAGCGGCAGCACCCGCCTCGACCCGGCGACAGGGGGGACGATTGGAACATCGTTTCCCTATATCAGCTATCAACGTATGCGCGAGCAAAAATCCGGCGCGCTGTCTGACCTTTTTATTTTTGGGACGGTCAGCTTGAATATATTAGCAGACGGGCAGGCCGATGTTGTGCTTGGACAAGTAGTGTCCGGCAATTATCATCGGGGCGTAGGCGTGCAGCCATTGATGGGTCGTTTGCTGACGGAGGAGGACGATCAGGCGGCGGCCAATCCGGTGGCGGTGTTGAGTTATCGGTACTGGCAAAAGCGGTTCGGGGACGATGCTTCGGTTGTAGGCAAACAGATTAACCTCAACAATCGCGCGTTCACGGTCGTCGGCATTACGCCGCCCGGCTTTGATGGCACGGGGCAAGTCGGTTCGACACAGGATGTGACGATCCCGATTGCAATGGAGACACACCTGAATGCTGATCCAAAACAGTCGCGGTTGTATGGGGCCGGGCAATGGTGGTTGCGCATGATGGGACGTTTGCAGCCAGGTGCGACGATGCAACAGGCTCAGGCGCAATTGGAAGGCGCGTTTCAGCAATCCGTGGTTGAGCAACGCACCGCGCGCAATGCACAATCCCTGGCGCAGGGGGGCAACGCCATCAGCCCGCTCGATCCAAAAGATTATCCACGTTTGGCGCTCATCTCCGGCGGCCAGGGCGAAATGAATTCGCGGACGTATTACGCCCCCTCTCTGTATTTATTGCTCGGCGTCGTGGGCATGGTCTTGTTGATTGCCTGCGCCAATGTGGCGAATCTGCTGTTGTCGCGCGCTTCATCCCGACAAAAAGAAATCGCCGTGCGGCTGGCACTGGGCGCAAGTCGTGGGCGCTTGATGCGTCAACTGCTGACAGAAAGCGTGTTGCTGGCAGCGGTTGGCGGTGCGCTGGGATTGGTGTTTGCGATGTGGATCAAAGACGGCTTGCTCGCGGTTGGCGATTGGGGGCCAAAAGCCTTAGAGCCGAAGCTGGATTGGCGTGTGTTGGGCTTCACAATGGCGCTGTCTTTATTGACTGGAATTATTTTCGGGCTGGCTCCGGCGTGGCGCGCGACGCGGGTGGATTTGACGCCGACCTTGAAAGACAGCGGGCGCAGTTCGAGCGTCGCGTCGCGTTCGTTGCTCAGCCGTGGCCTGGTTGTGATGCAAGTGGCACTGTCGTTGTTGCTGCTCGTCGGAGCCGGGTTGTTTGTGCGAACGCTCTTGAATTTGCAGCGAGTTGATCCCGGCTTCAATACGCAAAATCTGCTGATGTTCAGCGTGTCACCGAGCTTGATCGGCTACAAAGAAGAACGACTGACACAACTTTATGAGCGTATGTTTGAGCGGCTCGAAGCTTTGCCCGGCGCGCCCAAGGTGACCTTTGCCAACGTCACGTTGTTGGCACAGAGCACCAATTCAAGAAGCTTCTATTTGCGCAGTGCTTTGACTGCCACCCCGGATGCAGAAGGTCGTATCAAAGCCACCGGCAACAGCAATATTTTGTACGGACGTGACAATATTCTGGAGACGTTGGAAATTCCGCTCCTCGCCGGGCGCACGTTCAATAAGCAGGATGATGAGCGCGCGCCCAAAGTGGTGATCGTTAATCAAACCTTCGCCAGCAAATATTTCCCCAATGAATCTCCGCTTGGCAAACGCTTCGCCTTCGACCCAAAGAAGCCCGACGAATTTGAGATCATCGGCCTCGTCAAAGACACCAAATATGCTACCCAACGCGAAGAAATTCGGCCTATTGCGTATTTGCCCTGGCGACAGACGCCGCTCGTGATGTCGAGCGCCAATTTCTATCTGCGCACCGCTGGCGATCCGACCGCGATGATCGCTGCCGTGCGTCAGGTGGTGCGTGAGATTGACCAGAACCTGCCCGTCTCCAGCGTCCAAACACAAGTGGAACGGGCTACGGCGTCGTTGCAAATGGAACGGCTGTTTGCTCGGCTCGTGACGTTATTCGGTTTGCTTGCACAACAACTCGCGTCCATCGGGTTGTTCGGTGTGCTGGCCTATGCCGTCAGCACGCGCACGCACGAAATCGGCATTCGGATGGCGCTCGGCGCTTCGTCAACGGATGTACTGAAAATGATCATCAAGCAAGGCATGGGGCTGGCGCTGATCGGTATTGCCCTTGGATTGGGAGGCGCGTATGTGTTGACGAAGTATTTGGAAAGCTGGATGCAACTCTCGCGCATGCTGTATGGCATCAAGCCGTCTGATCCGATGACCTACGGTGTGATGGCGATGCTGTTGACGTTGGTCGCCTTGATCGCCTGTTACATCCCCGCGCGCCGGGCAACGAAAGTTGATCCGATGATTGCG
>JAEUQN010000227.1 GCA_016789725.1 Blastocatellia bacterium
CACGCGCCGAAGTCGTTCGCTTGCGCCGCACGATTGCCGAACTGGCGCATCGCAAAGGATTAGCTATCGTGGCGGCCTCGACACACCCGATTTCACACTGGGCGGATCAACGCATCACGGAACACGAACGATATGAGGCGCTGATCGAAGAAATGCAGCAACATGCGCGCGGGTTACTGATTTTTGGAATGCACGTTCATGTCGGCATCAATGATCCCGAAGTTGCCATCGCCATCATGAACGAAGTGCGATATATGCTTCCGCATATCCTCGCCCTCTCAACCAGTTCACCATTCTGGATCAAACGCAACACTGGGCTAAAAAGCTATCGTGCTGAAGTTTTCAAACATTTTCCCCGCACGGGAATTCCCGACCATTTCCGTTCCGCTGGTGAATATCAACGCTATCTGGATTTGCTCGTCAAGACGGGTTGCATTGATAACGGCAAAAAGATTTGGTGGGATGTGCGTCCTCATCCATTTTTTCCGACGCTTGAATATCGTGTCTGCGATATTTGCCCGCGTGTAGACGATACGATAGCGATTGCGGCATTGATCCAGGCGGTGACGGCAAAACTCTACAAACTTTACAAACAAAATCTTGGCTTTAGGATTTATCACCGAGCGTTGATTCAGGAAAATAAATGGCGCGCGGCGCGCTATGGATTAGATGGGAAGTTGATTGATTTTGGGAAACAAGCCGAAGTCCCGGTTCGTGATTTGATTATCGAACTCCTTGAATTTGTAGATGACGTTGTGGATGAACTGGGGAGCCGTAACGAACTCAATCATATTCACAAAATTCTGGCCGAAGGTTCCAGCGCGGATCGGCAGTTAAAGGTGTATCAGGAAAGTGGTGGTGATCTGAAAGCCGTCGTGGATTTATTGATGAAAGAAACGCTGGAAGGTGTACTGTAAAAATTTTCTGATTTAGTGGCTATTTACCTGGCTTCATTTGAAGAATCAGGTGGTCATTGCGAGGCTGGCGAATCTTTGGAAATGCTGTCAACGCTGGATTTCCTTTTGACAAGACCCTTGCTTCGTTGCAAAATGCCGTTTCGCAAGTCCTGCAAAAACGGACACTATATTTTACCCAAAATTGCTCTTTGCTTAAATGAAAACGAGCGGGGGAAGGAAAGTTTACCACCTCATTAGAAATGCTCAATCAGCCCCTGTATATTGCCAATCCTGCCCCGCATTTGTTGTTTTTCCCCCTTGGCAGCTTTAGCCGTAAAGGCGAAACCATTGCCCCAACAACCCACTACTACACACGAAAGGATCAGGCAAGTGATTGCCTGAAGTTGTTAACTCTGGATGAAACCAAGTAGAAAGGCGGTATCCAATATGTCAGCAGCAGCAGTTGCCTATGCTCCAGTACGGGAGCGCAAACTTACCGATGGTGACAAACTGATTCGCACCATTACACTCGAAGTTCAGCCGATGACTCGTGAAGCCTTCGCGCCGTTTGGCGAAATTATCAGTGAGCGCGGGCCGATAGAAATTGATCTGGATGGTGGTCAGGCTGGCTTTGTCGCACAGACCGTGGAAAAGCGTCCCTTGATGTTTGACTTCCTGGGGCGTCACCGCCGCACAGAGCAAGTCTTTTCTCCGCTCGGAGGGTCCAAATCCATCATCGCTGTGGCCATGCCGACAGAAGGCGAATCACCCGATCCCAACAAAATGGCAGCGTTTTTGGTGGATGGTTCCTGTGCTTTCAAATTGCATCGAGGTACTTGGCACACCAGCGCGTTTCCAGTGAAAGATAGTGCGAGATTTTTGGTGGTAGACCGTGAAGGCACGTTGGATGAGGATTACGACCTACGTGACCTGAAAACTTCGCTGGGGATCATGGTGGAAATTCGATCCTAAGCCTCTTCAAATTTGTATCTTAAAAACTGACATCTGAAATTTAAGAATTCAGGTGTCAGTTTTTTATGTTCTCCCCTTCCCCTATCTCACCTCACTCGTGGCATAATCACCGCTCCCACGAGGCCCCATCAATAGCTGGAGTTTTACAAACATGAATAGAGTTCTGATCTTGATTTTCTTCCTTTGTGCTTTCGCTGGTTGCAGTCAGCAAACCGCTGCGCCGCAATCCACTGCTGCAACGGGGCAGCCATCTGTCGTGGCTACTCCATCGGTGAGCCCAAGCGTGATGGCGGTTGCTCCATTGCCTGCCAATCCATCACCCGGTAATGCCGTTATGCCACCACTTGTACCGTCGAATTCCAAAGATGGTGGGAAGCAGGCGAAGGCCGCACCGAAGCCGCTACCTCCTGATCTCTGGCAACGCATGACGCGCCCATTGTCGTTGGAGGAAATCAACAAACTCCCGCCGGAAACCCGCGATATGATTTTGCGTGCGCAGGGACGCCTGCCTGCGTCACCAGCCCCAAAGAAAAAGTGAGCTGGCCTCCGCCCCATGAACAATCGCAAACTTGCACTGGCTGTTTCCGTTTCGACGAATCTTGCTGCCCCCATTGTAGGCGGAATTGTGTTGGGGTATTTTCTCGATAATTGGTTGGGGACCAAACCCTGGCTAGTTTTGGTCGGAACCCTGCTGGGGACAACCGGCGCCTTTCTTGCGCTATTTCGCATTGTCAATAAACTCAATCAGGAAAAGGACGAAGAATGAAAATTGCCATCACTGGCGCAGGTGGGTTGGTTGGAAGCTGCCTGACAAATCAAATGGCCGCCGACCATCAGCTCTTGCCACTTAAACATGCTGACCTCGACATCACCAACAAAGACGCTGTTTTTGCCTTTGCTCAGCGCGAACAACCGGATGCCATCATCAACTGTGCTGTGCTAAATGTGGATGAGTGCGAAACGGACAGGCCCAAGGCTTATGCGATCAACGTTGCCGGGCCGCAGTTTCTGGCTGAAGCGGCCAATGAAATCGGGGCTGCTATCGTTCACTACAGCACGAATTATGTGTTCGATGGCAAAGAGGAAAAAATCTACACGATTCACGATGAAGCACACCCCGTAAACAACTATGGGCAAACCAAACTGGACGGCGAAAAGGCGGTGACGGACGCCTGTTCCCGCCATTTCGTGATTCGATCTTCCTGGGTATTTGGCGTGGGCAAACCAAATTTCCTGAGCATCATTCACCGCAACCTGAAAGCGGGGAAGCGCAGCAAAGTTGTCAGCGATTGCTGGGCGAGCGCAACGTATGTTGAGGATTTAGTGGCGCGAACTCGTGAAATCCTCGAACGACAACAAGCCGGCATTTACCAGGTGGTCAATGACGGCATTTGTTCGTATGTTGAATTCACGTTGGAAGCCGGGCGTTTGGTTGGGTTGAGCGAACCAGAAATCTATGATTTGATCGAACTCATCAGTGATGCCGAGATCAAACGCCCGGCAACACGCCCGCGCTACACACCAATGCGCTGTTTATTGTCTGAAGAAATTGGATTGCCTTCGCTCCGACATTGGAAAGATGCGTTAGCTGAATACATCTCAAAAACATCCAATGAATAATTAACCGAGAATCCACGCTAAACAGAAAACCTATGACCCAAAAGTTATTTTCCCTGTCGCTTTTCATTTCACTGTTGACTCTCAATGTGATGTCCCAAACGACTGCGCAGAAGTTAGGCTATGGCCCAAATGACAAAATCATTATGGTGCATGCTGACGACATTGGAATGTCGCATTCAGTGAATGTTGCTAGCATCGAAGCCTTTAAGCACAACATGATTACGTCCGGCAGCATTATGGTTCCATGTCCCTGGTTCCCGGAAATCGCGGACTATGCCAAGCAACATCCCGAATTGGATTTCGGATTGCATTTGACGCTGACGAGTGAATGGAAATATCTGCGCTGGCGTCCGGTCGCACCGATTGACAAGGTTCCGGGCTTGCTGGATGAACAGGGATTTATGTGGAAGTCAGAACGGCAAACCGCGATGAAGGCTACACCACTGGAAATCGAAATCGAATTGCGAGCACAGATTGATCGTGCTTTAGCCTTTGGGATTAAGCCAACGCATCTTGATACTCATATGGGCACGCTGTACACGCGCAAAGATTTCTTTGAAGTGTACGCCAAACTCGGCAAAGAATATAAACTGCCGATTATGGCGATGCGCCCGACGCCCGAAGCAATTGAGTATGCCAAGAAAGACGGATCGCCGATCACCGCAGAAATGCTGGCTAAAGTTGAAGCCGATGGTCTTCCTGTTTTGGATTATCTGGTGACAGGGGTGCAGGGCCGAACCTTTGGCGAACGCAAAAAGGCGTACCACGAATTGCTGCGGAATTTGAAACCCGGCGTCACGATGTTGATTGTGCATCTTGGGATGGACAATGACGAGCTAAAAGCTACGACGGGTTCGTGGCAGCAACGACACGCGGATTTCCTGAGCTTTACTGATCCTGAAACTGCGGCTTTGATGAAAGAGTTGAATATTAAAACGACGACCTGGCGCGAGCTGAGCAAGCTGGCGTCGTGGAATCAGGATCGGGCGAAATAACACGGCTGAAAGCGAAGTTGCTTCGCTTTGACACGGCTGATAGACTACCGCGCGATGAGTTGGCAAAAGCGTTTCATTAACATTCTCTTTTCGATTGGCCTTAGTGCCGGGCTGCTCATCGCGCAAATTTGCAATGTTGCCTGCATTGCTGCAAATTGCACTCAAGAGAAACAGGTCACCACTCCGACGCCGCAATCCACAAGTCATTGTCACAACACGGAATCAGTCCCGCAGGAATCCGAACCGCAGGACGATTCGCACCAGTGCCAGAATCATGATTTGACGGTCTTGCTTGCGGCATCAGAATTACCGGTTGATTTGACGGGACAACTGAACTGGCAAGCAGTCGAACTTGTCCCGGATTGGTTTCATTTGGTATTTTCACCACAACCAAAGGAGCGGATTCACATCACCTCGCTCCGCTCGCCACCACGCCTTCCACGACGACTCAATCTGAGAATTTGAAACTCTGTTCGTTTTTGAAAAAAGCGCAGGCATCGGTGTGTCTGCTGAAACTTTTGATACCAACGAAACGGAGGATCAAGCCATGTTTATTGGCTCATCGCGCCGGGAACGAGCGGGACGATTCCGCTTGCTGAGCGCAGTTCTGTTGTGTGGGGTGAGCGTCACTTCCGCGCAAACTCCCTTGCCGCCTTTAGTCATTGCGAGTAACGCGCAACAAAATCAGGCGACTCAACCTTCTTCTACAATCTTACGACTCGAAGACCTGGAACAAATGGCGATCAGCACCAATCCAACATTGGCGCAAGCTGAAGCGGCAATTCGGGCGGCAGAGGGCCGACGCGTGCAGGCCGGATTATTGCCGAACCCGGTCGTCGGTTATGCCGGCGAAGAGCTGGCATTTCGCGCCATTGGTGAAAAGAGCGAGCATCTGGCCTTCATTGAACAAACCATTCCACTCGGTGGCAAGCTCAGGAAAAGCCGGGCCATCGTCACACAGGAAAAATTGCAAACCGAACAGGTTGCCGCCGCGCAACGCCAGCGAATTTTGAATGGCGTGCGAATGCTGTTTTATCGCGCGTTAGGCGCACAGCAATTGGTCGAAGTACGAACGGAACTTGCCAAACTTTCGCGCGATGCTGTCAAAGTCACAGGGGAATTATTCAATGTCGGACAAGCGGATCGCCCTGACGTGGCGCAAATTCGGATCGAAGCCGAACGCGCGGAACTTGATTTGATAATGGCAGAAAATGAACGTGAGCAGGTATGGGTGGAACTTGCCTCCGTCGTTGGCAATCCTGCGCTTAAACCTGCCCGTTTGGCGGGCGCATTGGAGCAAGGATTGCCAGTTCTGGATCAGCAGGCACTGCTGACCCAAATGCTTACCAGCAGCCCGGAAATTAAGCAGGCCCAAACTGGTGTCGAACGCGCCAGAGCCGTCATTGCACGGGCCAAGGCTGAAGTCATGCCAGACCTGTTTTTGCGCGGTGGTTATGGTTACAACCGCGAATTGTTGGAAAAAGAAATCCCTAATGCCGGACGCACCGGGCCAGAAGCTCAGGTCGAAATCGGAGTGCGGATTCCGCTTTTCAATCGCAATCAAGGTGGTATCGCGGCGGCAACAGCGGAATTGGAGATTGCCACGCGTGAGGTGCAGCGCGTTGAGTTGCTGCTGCGTGCCCGGTTTGCCTCGGCGTACCGCAGCTATTTGAATGCTCGGCGCGTCGCGTCGCAATACGAAAAACAAATTGTGCCCAACGCGCAAAGTGCGTACGACATGTACCTGAAAAACTTTCGCGGAATGGCCGCCGCTTATCCACAAGTTTTGATCGCACAGCGGACGTTGTTTCAGGTGCGCGCCGATTACATCGCCGCATTGGTCAATACGTGGCAAAACGCTGTGTTGCTGCAAGGGTATTTGCTGAACGGTGCGCTGGATGCGCCCGCTGCGATGAGTTCGGAAAGCGATAACTCATCAAATGCGGATGACCGGGAGTAAAAATTACGGAGTTATTGTTATGGAAAATTTGAATTGGATGCGCAGAAAATTTTTACAGGGGTCGAGTTTGCTTGGTGCAAGTTGGTTGTTGGGAAACAACGCAAAGGCGCAACACGAGCATCATCAACCAACACCTAAACCGACGCCTAAACCCACGAACCCAAAGACAGAACCACACGATCACGCGAAGATGCTGGCGGAGCAATCCAAGCAAGCTCCGGCGAAATATGTTCCGGTGCAAACGCCCGATTTGCCGAAGCTGGAGTACACGCTCGACAATGGCGTCAAAGTTTTCAACCTGCGTGCCGAAGTCGTTGAATGCGAACTGATGCCGAAATCGCATATGGGGCCAGCGCGCAAGATGAAGGCGTGGGGCTACAACGGCAGCGTGCCGGGGCCGATGTTTGAAGTAGTCGAAGGCGACCGTGTCCGTGTGATCTTTGAAAACAAATTGCCGGAGCCGACAACCGTGCATTGGCATGGCTTGGAAATTCCGATTGAAATGGACGGCACGCCGTACATCAGCCAGCCAATGGTCGAACCTGGCGGCATCTTCATTTACGAGTTTACAGTCCATCAAAACGGCACATTTTTTTACCACTCCCACGGCGCAATGCAGGAGATGATGGGGATGATCGGCATGTTTGTGATTCATCCGAAAACCCCGCACTCGCCGCGTTGCGATAAAGACTATGCGTTCGTTTTGCAGGAATGGGCGTTGTTGCCAAACAACGATGTGCCGAACACGCTTTCGATGGAATACAACTGGCTGACGCTGAATGGCAAATCCGCTCCGGCGACGACGCCTCTCATTGTCAAAAAGGGCGAGCGGGTTCGTCTTCGAATGGTGAACATCGGGATGGATCACCACCCAATACATTTGCACGGCGTTCAGTTTTATGTGACCGGCACTGAAGGTGGGCGCATCCCGCAATCCGGCTGGTATCCGGGAAACACAGTACTTGTTGGTGTTGCACAGGCCCGCGATGTCGAATTTGTCGCACAGTATGAAGGCGATTGGATGCTGCATTGTCACTTGCCGCACCACATGATGAACCAGATGATTTCGATGGTCGGCCCGATGGCGATGTCACACGGAAGTGGCTCACAAACCGGTTTAGGGATGGAAGAAGGAATGGGGATGCTGCGACAGGGCCACGCGCTCAGCGAAGATTTTGGTCCAGGCATGGGGCGCGGAATGGCGATGACTACTGCCGAGCAAAATGTTTCCAATGCCATCGGGCAACAAACGCCAATGCCATCCGGGTTGTATGCTTGCCCAATGCACCCCGAAGTGCGTTCCAACAAAGAAGGCACGTGTCCGAAATGTCAGATGAAATTGGTGAAGCAACAAGTGCCTGAAATCTACACCTGCCCAATGCACCCGGAAGTCGTTTCGACCAAAGAAGGCTCTTGCCCCAAATGCAATATGAAGCTGGTCAAAAAACAAAAGGCTGTCCTGGCTTTGACGGAAGAAGACAAAAAGAAAGTCCCCGGCTACCCGCAGGATATGATGATGATTATGGATGACGAAGTAGCGAAGCCCGAAACGTTCGGCCTTGCGCCGGGTTGGACGGCTTCGATGATGGGGATGATGACGTTGGTGCGCGTCTTGCCAGAAGAGAAATACAATCAGATTATGGCGATGGTTCAAAAGGGCGAAAAACCGAAGCCTGCAACTGACTCTCAACATCACAAGCACGAAGGGTAAACACGCTAATCGTATTTGTTCTCCACGGCAGCGTAAAAAATGTCTTGATGGCTCTTGACCCTGTAGCCGACTACAGGGTGTAGACTATGTCTGGTTACCAAAAAGCTCTGCGAGGAAACCAGAAAGGAGAACGACCTATGCCAAGAGCAAAAAGCAAAATAGATGAGACCTTAAATGCCGATACGGAGCAATTATTGAAAATCGGCGAAGTCGCCCGACGAATGGGAGTCGGAATCGAAACCCTTCGATTTTATGAACGCAGCGGATTGCTGAGGCGTCCGGCGCGCACGGAAGGAGGCTATCGCCTTTATCGTTCAGAAGAGCTATCAACTCTGGAATTTATCAAACGAGCGCAGACGCTTGGTTTTACGCTGGAGGAAATTAAGCGGATCATCGCTGAAGGGCGTGCCGGAAAATACCCCTGCGCGGAAGTCCGCGAAATCGTGCGTGCGCGATTGGTCGAACTGGATCAGCGGCTAAAGCAAATGCGTCGCTATCGGAACGCTTTGGCGCGAACACTCGAACAATGGGATGAGAAAAAAGAGGCAGGTGGGCATTTTTGCGGATTGATTGAGACAGCGGAATTGAACGCCACGAACTCCGTAATACGTCGTCCAGAAAGGAGTAAAAAATGAACCAACATCAACACTCTGACCACTCACACCACTCAACCGACAAGTCCCAGAAGAGGCCCGACAACGGGGCTTCACAATCAATTGACCCCGTATGTGGCATGAGCGTAGACCCGGCGTCTGTAGAATGGCGTTATGAGCATGATGGGAAGCCTTATTATTTTTGCAGCCGGATGTGTTTTGAGCGGTTCAGTATTGCGCCGCAGCAATTCCTCAAGCCTCAATTCGTGAGCATCGGTGGGCTTGGCTCAAAACCGCCGATGGACATGTCGCACATGATGTCTTCCACGGTGATAAAGAAGACCCGCAGTCAGGAGTATTTCTGCCCGATGGACCCGGAAGTCGTCAGCGATAAACCCGGCGCATGTCCAAAATGCGGAATGGCTTTAGAGCCGCGAATGGTAACGCTGGAGGAATCAGACAATCCAGAATTGACGGACATGACGCGGCGTTTCTGGATTTGTCTGGCGTTAACGATTCCAGTGTTTTTATTGGCTATGTCGGAGATGATTCCAGGGCAGCCGTTGCAACATGCCTTGGGACACACGCGTGTGATTTGGCTTCAATTGGCGTTGGCTACGCCCGTTGTTCTGTGGGGGGGCTGGCCTTTCTTCGAGCGCGGCTGGGCTTCAGTTGTAAATCGTAGCCCGAATATGTTCACGCTGATTGCGATTGGCACGGGGACGGCATTTTTGTTCAGCCTGGTGGCGACGCTGATGCCTGGCATCTTTCCAGCTTCATTTCGCGGACATAGCGGGGAAGTGGCGGTTTACTTTGAAGCGGCAGCCGTCATTACGACGCTTGTGTTGTTGGGCCAGGTGCTGGAGCTACGGGCGCGAGCGCAAACCAGCAGCGCCATTAAAGCTTTGCTGGGCCTTGCGCCGAAAATGGCTCGTGTGATTCGCAGCAATGGAAGTGAGGAAAACATCCCGCTGGAATTTGTTGTGGTCAATGCCAGATTGCGCGTGCGACCCGGCGAAAAGGTTCCGGTAGATGGCATCGTGACTGACGGCGCGAGTTCGATTGACGAAGCGATGATTACGGGCGAACCGCTTCCCGTTGAGAAAACCGTCGGCAGCAAAGTAACCGGTGGCACCATCAATGGGACAGGAAGTTTTGTGATGCGTGCTGAACGCGTAGGCCAGGACACGTTGCTTTCGCAAATTGTCCAAATGGTAGCGGACGCGCAACGCAGCCGCGCGCCAATTCAGCGTGTTGCGGACCGGGTTTCGGCCTGGTTTGTCCCGGCGGTGGTGGCGGTTTCGATCTTGACCTTCATTGTTTGGGCTTTGATTGGGCCAGAGCCTCGATTGGTCTATGCGCTCGTGAATGCGGTCGCCGTATTGATTATCGCGTGTCCGTGCGCGCTTGGACTGGCGACGCCGATGAGCATTATGGTTGGCACCGGGCGCGGCGCTTTGGCGGGTGTCTTAGTGCGTGATGCGGCGGTGCTTGAAACCTTCGCTAACGTCAACACACTGGTGTTGGACAAAACAGGAACCTTAA
>JAEUQN010000228.1 GCA_016789725.1 Blastocatellia bacterium
TCCATGAGGGCCTTTGCTTCATCTTCGGTGAGTTTTCGTCCCATGCTGGTTTCGAATTCTTTCATGTCGCTGTCGAGTATTTCCTGGAAGGCCTGCTGGGCAAAATTCTTTTTGGTCTCCTCATCGTTCTCATCCACGACATGCGCATTGGTTACGATGTAGCCGTTCGGGTTGATGATGAAGCCGGAGCCGCTGCCAACTTGCATCGTGTCGAATTGGCGCTCCTTGAAAACCCATCGCCCAACGTAACCGGACAGAATGCGCACGACCGCAGGTTTGCTGAGCATATGCAATTGGTTCGTTGTGTTCGGTTGTTTCTGTTGCGCGAAACTGGTGACGATCAAGAATGCAATGATGATGAGCGATTTTGTGAGTTTCATAGTTCCTCCTGATGAATGGGGCTTAGCGCACGTTAGTTTGGCGCGTGATGACGGTGCGATTTTTCTTATTGCTGGAGGGCGGCGCGCTGGCAAAGGACACCGCTAAAATGCGGTCATTCCAATGATTGTTGCCGTGCGGACGATGCAGTTTGGCAAGGTCGGAAATCACCGCCGGGCCTTCGATCCACAACTCGTCATCGCCTTCGTTGAAGTTCTTGCCTTCCCAAAAAACGACCCAACCTTTGGCGTTGATTTTGAGGCTGGAAACTTTGCCGTGCTGACCGCTTTCGGTCGTGCCAAGCGGTGCGGGCAACACTGGCAAATTTTCGTTGATGGTCAACGTCTCGCCTTTGTAATTGGCCTCGCCAAACATCACCACTTTGGGCAATGGCGCGGGAGCAGGTTTCGGCGCAGGCGCGGCAGGTTTCGGCTTCGCTTTCGCAGCCTTTTTGACCGGATGCGTAATCAATCCGCTTTGGGGCCAAACATAGCTCAGCGGCAACGCAACGAGGCTCAGCAGGCATAGAGTTTTCACGTACAGTTTCATGGGGCTACTCCTAAAATTTTCAGTTTGATTCCAGTTTGGGGAGGCGTTTGTTTTCTGCCTCGCTGAACACATGCGGAATCGAACTGGGAAAAGGTTCAGCCCGGCGAAATATTTTTTTGAATGCGGCAAAATGTTGAGACGAACTACTGCCATCATTTCCTGGTGATAAAACTGGCGTGTTTTGAGTTATATGCCATTACCTCTCGTAACTTGTTTATTCTCAAGAATGAATGGGGATGCGGCTCGCAAAAATGAGTCCTCTGTAAGACGCTAGGCCTACGGTAACACCGCTTCAAATAAAAGGACCTTATATGAAACCAGTTTATGTTACTATTTGCCCACCTAAGCTGCCCCAGTAAACGGTATGTGCGCCGTGTCGATAGTCGCCCATACCCGTACTGCAACAAAACCTGCTGAAGCCGTCGCCTGAAAGGCGAGGGTTTTAACCCACCCAGCAGGAGACAATAAATCCACATCTTTGACCACTTCCGATGCCTCGTTATAACTGAGTATTTGTGACTCCGCTGAATACAATAGCGCTCGCCAGTTGTCTTGCGCTGAGGGCGATGTGGTCGCGATGTTAAGGAAAATCACAATGGAGACGAGTTTGCCATTACGTGTGACGACTTCCAATGAGGCTGAACGAGAACAGATTTTACACGATCTCCTGTTGCATGAGGCAGCGCCATTGATTAGAAAAGTGCTGCGGCAACGGCTGGGATTATACGTCAATCAGCAGGGGGCTAACCCGCAGCAACCAGAGGCCGAGAACCTCTATCAAGACATTCTCATCAAGTTGCTCCAACGCAGTCAGGACTGGCTGGAGGACGCGGAAAAGCATGCCATCCACAATTACCGCAATCTGGTCATTACGATGGCGACCAATGCCTGTCACGATTACCTGCGCGCCAAAGCCCCCAACCGCGCTCGACTCAAAAACAAACTGCGCGAACTCTGCGCGCGGCATCGGGATTTCAAAATTTGGCCAGGAGAAGCAAACGAACAACTTTGTGGATTTACGGTGTGGGAAGGCGAAGCCAAATCTCGTACTGCGATGGAGCAGATCAGGAGATGGCAAGACTTCCCCGGCTCTTTCTCTGTCGCGGAGGAAGACCTCCAGCGGTTGTCATTCACGAAACTCGTCGCCGAAGTCTTGCAGCAGACGGGTGGGCCAGTGGAATTGGAAGCCTTGACGAAACTGCTCACTATTTTGTTGGGAACACAGGATCATCCGCTGGAGTCATTGGAGCAGGAGCAGGAAGAATCGGATTGGCAACCCGTTGATCCCGCCACCAATGCAGAACTGCTTTTAGAAGGACGCGCGACACTCCAACGGCTCTGGGAGGAAATTAAACAATTACCCGCACAACAAAGGATGGCAGTCTGCCTGAGCCTAATGGATCAAAATGGCAATGATTTGTTCAGTATTTTGCTGGAAGCGGAAGCTGTGCGCTGGACGCAACTCGCAGAGGATTTGGCCCTCTCGCCGGAAGAATTTATTGCGCTCCTCCGGCAACTCCCGATGGACAACACAGGCGTCGCGGCGTATCTCGGCGCGACGCGCGCCCACGTGAATAAATGGCGCTGGCGTGGCTTGCAACAACTGCGTGCTTGTTTACAAAAAGAAAAATAACGGCCACAGGAATTCAACGCCGGAACTATCGTCCATAAGAACGAAGCAACTTTTGCTGCACTTGCTGAGAGAGAGAATTTTATCTTCATGAACGACCATCTGTCTGACTCCCAACTCCTCCTGTATCAGGCGCGCGCCTTGCCCTCGGCGGCAATGATGACCGCCCTGGAACATCTGTCCCAATGCCTTCCTTGCCGCCAGCGCCACCACGCACAGGTGCAGGTATCCCATGCCAACCAGGCCAGTACCATCACGTTGTCCCCCGCCTGGCAATGGCAGCACGAACATCTCGACGTAGAACAAGTACAGGCCTGGGTCAGCAAAAGCCTAGACCAAGAAGACGAGGAGATCGCGCAAGCCCATCTGCAAACCTGTCAACGCTGTCGCGCTGAAGTGCAGGATTGGCTCGCATTCCAGCGCGAATTACACACAGAGCTACGCACGCGGTATGGTCCCCAACCCACGACCAAAGCCGCGTGGCAAGGACGGTGGCGAAGCTGGGAATGGAAACCGATGGTTGCCACGTTGCTGGGAACGGCCTGTTTGTTGCTGACGATTGGAGCGATTCTGTCTCAGATCCGCCGCTCCGCCCAGCCGCCCCTGGCCACGACAATTCCCGCCCCAACTGCCACGGTGCTCGCACCAAGTCCTATGGCCTCTCCGGCAACGCCGCTCCCGCCGGAAAAGTCAGAGGAAACAATCATCGCGTCGCTGCATGATGGCGTGGGGATCATTGCTATGACGAAGGAGGGGAACATTGCAGGACTTCCCAAGGTGACAGATGAACTCCGTGGTGACATCGTTGCAGCACTACGCACCGGCAAACTCAACCCGCCGGAGCTGCTGCAGGATTTGGCCAGTGAGGTAGGCACCGTGCGCGGGAAAACGACGGGCCAGGCCGCAGCTCCGGTCCTTACGCCTGCGGGCATCACGGTCTTAGACACGCGTCCCAGGCTGCAATGGCAACCGGTGGAGAACGCCGTGGGATACGAAATTGAAATCGCCGATGGACGCGGCAACGAAGTCGCACGGAGCGCGCAACTCGCAGAAACCACACATCATTGGCAACCACCCCAGGCACTCCCGCGTGGCGTCATGTATACCTGGACAGTACACGCCATCTACGCCGAGCCAGTAGCAGCTGCTACGCTCCCCACCGGACGGTTCAAAGTATTGGGAGCCAGCGAAACGCGCGAACTCACCCACCTGCAAGCCCAAACCAATTCCCATCTGGTACGGGGGCTATTTTATGCGCGCGCCGGAATGTTGCCTGAAGCCCGACGAGAGTTAAAATTACTCGTCAAGCAGAATCCTGACGAACCGCTGGCACGCCAACTGCTACGCACGGTGCAAGCCTGGCGCTGAGCTATGGCGCACCCAGTGTAATAAAGCTAGCCCAATAATAGGGGTGCTGGTAGCGCGGCTGTTGCAGCAACTGCAAAGCGGCGGCGCGCAAGGCAGAAGCATTTTGACGTTGTCGTTGGCGCTGCGTAAAAAAGCGGACCATCAAATCCGCCGTGCTAGCCGAATGCACCTGCCATTGACTGACCACTAAAGTGCGACTGCCCGCCAGAAAGAAGGCCCACGAAAGCCCGACGACGCCCTCGCCGGAACGGATATGGCCCCGGGCCGTTTCGCACGCCGATAACACCACCAGATGCGCATTGAGCTTCGTTTGCATAATTTCACGCGCCGTTAATTTGCCATCTTCTGTTTCCACGTTATCAGAATTGGCTAACGCTAAATAAGACTCCAGCGGTTGGCGATTATTCAGCACGCCGTGGGTGGCCAGATGCAGAACGCTGGATCGCCCAGCCAACGCCTTGAAGCGGCTTTCCGTGGCGGCGGTGTTGGTAAAAATTTGTGCGGGGCGAAACAGCTTGCCAAGGGCAGTCACTTCTTTTTCTGCTTCCGGTAACGGGGAGAAGGGGAGATCCTTTTCGGTGGGCATTGCGGGATTACCAAAGGCCAATAACGAGGCTGTCGGTGGCAGCGCTGAATGTTGTGCCAATGCCGTCAGAACACTCAATGAAGGCGCATAACGAATCGTGTGCTCTTCTAACGCATAACGCCCGGTGCCGGTCTGCAAAGCCTGGAATGGAACTTCCCACAAGCCATCATCGGGAATGATGCAAAGCTCTTCAGCCTCCTGTAACACTGCTGCCGCAGGTTGGAGCAACAAGCGATACAACGCGCGCGCTTCGGCGGCGAAGGCGGGGCGCCGGGCGGCGATCAGTTGCTGAAAGTGATGCGCACGTTGGCGCAAGTCCTCTGCCGAGATCGCAATGGTGAAGGAATGAATTGCTGGCGCGGCAGAAGTGTTGCGCAGAACGAAGAGATACGTTTGTTCCGGCGTAACGGCATACACCAACAGCGCAGAGTTCGGCTTCACCAGTCGCCGCAGTTCTGTGGGGTGCAAAATGGGGGCCTCGCAGTCGGGCAAATAGCGTTCGTCGCCTTGCGCCCGTCCGCGCTGAAAGGCATCAAACAGCACCCGCGCTTTGGCACGTTCGGAGGCTTGCAGTGCCTCCCACATCTTCCCCTGCTGTAGCCATAACTCGATCTGCAAATGATACGCCGTCGCTTTATTTTGGAAGAATAGCTGTTGTTCCTGTTCCTGCCCGGCAACGCGCGTGCGCAACGCTTCCAATTGCCGAGCGGCCTCATCCAGTAGCGCTGACGCTTCCGGTATGTTTTTCAACCGCAGATACGCTTGCCCTAACGTAACAGCCGTGAGGTAGGACAGTTTGGGCAAGCGTTGTTGGCGAGCAATTTGGCGTGCTTGTAACGCGCGTTCGATGCAGTGCGTGAACTGGCCTTGCGCGCAATGGACTTCCGCGCTCCGCCATAAGAGTTCGGCCTCGCGCATTTTGTTTTGTACGGCTTTGGCTAATGAGAGGCTTTGCTCCAGGGTTTGCAGCGCAGCAGCATAATTGCCTTGTTCACGCTGGATGACACCAAGCCCTTCGCCTGCCGCCAGCATGACATCCTGTTTGTGCATCCGCGTCGCTTGTTGTAATGCCTGCTGAAAGTGATCGTGCGCCATCGCAAATTGGCCCTGCCGTTGCGCCGTCACACCCAAATTCAAGACGACATTGACAGCTTCGGTTGGATTGCCACTGTGCTGATAGCCTTGCATCGCGCGCTGAAAATAGGTCGCTGCCTGCTCGTAATCTTCCTGTTCCAAATACAGGACACCGATACTGTTCAGAGTGCCAGCAGCGAGGTCGGATTGTGGGAGTCTTTGCGCAAGCTGTAATGACTGCTGGAAGAAAGTCAAGGCCGTCGCGTTTTCCCCTGTATCCCTATACACACGCCCCGTCTCCGCTAATGAATCGGCGATTTGATAGTCCATCTTCAGCCCTCCGCTCGCCAATCGCTGATAAATTACCGTCGCGTCTTTCAGATGCGTGATGGCCTGTTCATATTTCCCGTCGCGTCGCTCCAATGCGCCCAGCAAAGCTGACGCACCCGCTACACCATAATCATCTGGCCAGAGGGCGGCGGGGAAATTGCCGTGCCGCACCGCTGTGGCTAAAGCCAAAGCCTGTTCAGCACATTGTTGCGCTTGCGCATATTGCTCCAGGTTCAAATACAGTGCGCCCAGGTCGCTGAGCAAATGGATCCCATCGCGCTGGCAACCCGCTCCAGCAAAGGCATCTTGACTGGCGCGATACGCGGCAATGGCCTCGTGCAGGTTTCCCAACCCGGAATAGGTTCGACCCAGATTGTAATGGGTAATGGCAATGGATCGCTGGTCACGCAATCGTTCCGCGACCAGCAACGCAGTTTGATAACGAGTAATGGCCTGTGCCGGATTTTGCGCGTAATAATCCCTTACGGCCTGATCCAACAATCGCTGCCAAAGTTGCGCTGTCACCAAACTCGGATGGGTTTCAAACAGTTGCGCGGCGGCTGGAGCCGACGTTTGCCCCATCAACAGGGTCCAAAACTCGCCTGATGTAAGGGCGGGCGAAGGGGCTTGAGCCTGAACGACGCTTCCGATCCCCCATAGCAGGCAAAACAAACAAAGCCGGGAGAGATAAATCATTCTCCCGGCAGCCAGTTGATAGAGTTGAGAATGCGATCTCACACGAATAGTCCCAGTGAAGTCAGAACAGGCGTCCTTTATTTGAGAGTGGAGACAAACCAATCCCAGAAGGCTGCAAATGGATTATCTTTGGTATCAGTTGGCGGTGGCGGCGGTGGCGGCGGCGGAGCTTTCGTCGAGTTTACCGCTCCCTGCGGATCGCCGTTATCTGCGTACGTGTCTGCATACACACTCGCAGAGGTGAGGCTGGTACCCAGAAGAGTCAGCGCCAGCACAAAGGTTGAAAAGACAAGCTTGGATTTTTTCATTTCGCTTCTCCGGTTGAGGCCTGCTCGGAAGAGAGCAGCGCGGGTTAATAATTGAGTACCTACCGCAGCAGATACTCCTGGACAAAGAGAATTGAGGCGTAACGTTGAAAGGCGCGATTCGCGGCATCAGCAAAACCGTGTCCTTCATTTTTGCCGAGCAGATACCAAACAGGTGTTTTCTTTTGTTTGAGAGCCTGGACCAGAGCTTCGGCTTCTGTAATTGGCACGCGCGGGTCATTTTTGCCCTGTATGATAAATACCGGGCAGTTGATTTTTGGCGCGTTCTGCAAGGGCGCAATACGTTCGAGATATGCTTTCATTTTGGCATCACGCTCATCACCGAACTCGGCACGTTGAATGTCACGCCGCCACCCCTCGGTGCGGGCCAGGAATGCGGCGAGATTCGTCATGCCTGAATCCGAAATCACACCGCGTAGACGATGGCTGTATTGTGCGGCCACACTCAACGCCAGATAGCCGCCATAGCTTGCGCCTTGCACGAGCACACGCTCCTTATCCAGATGCGGTTGGGTTTGTATCCAATCCAGCAAGGCGCCCACATCTTTGACCGCATCATCGCGCTTTCTTCCATCATCCAGCGCTTGAAATGTTTTGCCGAATCCTGTTGAGCCGCGCACATTGGGATACACTTTCACGATACCAAGCGCATGAATGAGATAATTCTCTTCATACTCATAGGTCGGGCGATATTGCTCGGTCGGCCCTCCATGTAAATCAATAATGACGGGGCGTTTCCCACGAAAAGAGGACGGAGGACGAGCCAGAAATCCGGTCATGACCTTCCCATCAAAACTTTTCCACTGAATAGCTTCCGGCGGGGCTATTGGTTCGGTGGGCGCGGCGGCGCTGGTACTGCGTGCCCAGAGTGTCGCTTTACCATCATTGACCGCGACGGAGTACACATCATTTGGCGTGCCGGGCGATTGGAAGTTGAAGGCCAGGTCAGTCGCATTGGGATGCCAATGCAGGTCAGCAATGATTCCGGCGGGCACAGCGGTCAGCGCTTTTTTTTGCCTGGTTGCAAGCTCAAGCAGATACAAGCGGGAAACTCCTGCTTCATTCAGCACCACGGCCAGTGTCTGGCCCTGTGGGCTGAGGCGAAACTCCTCGACATCCCACTGCCAATCGTCAGTGAGGTACGTGAATTTTCGGGTTGCCAGATCGAGATAGGCTAAACGTCGCACCTCTGCATCACGATCCGTAATCACGAAGAGGCCTTTGCCATCGGCGCTGAATTGCGGTTCGCTGTAATACGCGACTTCCCGAGGTGGCGTGAGCAACTGGGTTTTGCCCGTGGCAATTTCGACCAGCCAAAGCTTACTGTGCGTATTGCCGATAAACTCGCAGTACACCACCGAAGCATCGTCCGGCGACCAATCGTAGGCTTTCAAATAATTGCCCGTCGAAGGGACCAACAAACGATTGCTGGTAGGATCAGAAGGTCTGACCAAATTCAAATTTACACCGTTCTTTCCTGGCGGCGATGAGCTGTAAATGATCTGCGTTCCCTGCCGTGACCAGACGGGTTCGGTGCTGCGGGATTTCCCATCGGTGAGCAATGTGCTGGTGCGCTTCTCAAGATCGTAGCTGTACAATTGAAACGCCTCATTGCCATTCACGTCGCGGTTGTAGGCAAGCAACTTTCCCTGCGGCTGCCAATAAAAATCGTAGATATGGTCTTCCCGCAAATACAACCACGTCTGTGGTGCAGCGCCCGGTGCATTCACCCGTGCTACCCAGGAAACGCTGGAGAGTCCTTTCAGCAACGGCACCTGTTTCGCACGATCCCAACCTGCCAGCGGCAAGCCGTAGGCGCCGCTATACCGCTGTACCTGCTGGGCCAAAGACGCGGGAACACGCGGAATCCCTACCGCTTCCAGATTGGTATTGGGTTTGATTTCTTCGGATGGAGCACTGCCTTGCGCACAACAAAAAAGATGACTCCACAGCCAGAAGAACGCCGATAGACTGATTTTGGGGGGCACATTACGTCTCATAGAGTTGAGGGCCAGTAAGAATTCGGGCAATCCCGCAACAGGATGCTTTGGGGCAGATTCGGATGATCGCTTTCCCTGGGTAATCCGCTGCCCGCGCATCCCATTGACGATTCAATTTTTCTCCAGTGACATTTTTCCTAGACGACAGGCTTATCCCAAAATTCCACTGCCCGCGAAAAAATTTACGCGCCGAAGATTATTTTGCCGTCAGTGGAATTCTTGCCCTTCCCTATCGTCCATCAGATAGACCGCTTTCCCTCTCCCATCGGCATCACCATCCGCATACGCACAGCGCAAAGGATGACAAAGGATAGATACGCCCAATATGGTCAACAGCACAGAACCGCAGGCCCTGATTTTCATGAGGGAGACAGAACAAGGCGAGTTGCTCCGGGAAATTTTGCAACGAGCGGGCTGGATCATCACGAACGATGAGGCAACGAAGCCGCTCCAGTTTCCGCTGCCCTCGCCCCGCAACATCCTCATCGTAGTCCTGGAAACTGCCGGCTGTGCCCTGTCGCTGGAGTTGCTCACGCAATGGCAAACCGAAATAGCACGAGGCACAGTCGCGCTCGTCGTATTCGCCGCACAACCGACCAGCGCGGATGCAATGCAATGCCTGCAACACGGCGCGGCAGATTATCGTGGCTGGCCGCTGTTGCCCTCCGAAATTCTGACCCTGGCCGAACAGGTACGCCGTCAATTTCCCGCTGCGCTCCCTGCCACAGAACTACCGCCCCTGAACACTTCCGGGAGCGAGGCCAAACCTCGCACGCTGATCGGTGGTTCACGTCCGATGCTGGAACTCTCGCGCCAATTGGTCAAAGTGGCGGCGGTCCCGGAACTTCCGGTCTTTCTCAATGGAGAAACCGGCACAGGCAAAGAGGTGGTCGCGTGGCAGATTCATCAACTGAGCCGCCGACCGGGCGCGTTTCGGGCCATCAACTGTGCCGCGATGGTGGAAAACCTGTTGGAATCGGAGCTTTTCGGCCACGAGAAAGGCGCGTTCACGGGAGCCTATGCGCTGAAAAAAGGCCTATGGGAGGAAGCCGCCAATGGCACGATTTTTCTGGACGAGATTACCGAAGCCACGCCTACGATGCAGGCCAAACTCCTGCGCGTCTTGCAGGAAAATACCATTCGGCGCGTCGGCTCCAATCACGAAATCCAGGTTACCGCGCGCGTCCTCGCGGCTTCCAATCGTAACCTCAGTACGGCAGTCAAAGACGGCATCTTCCGCGAAGATTTGTATTATCGGTTGGGGCAAGTGCTCGCCATTCCGCCGTTGCGCGCACGCGCCGCCGACATTCCGCTCCTCGTT
>JAEUQN010000229.1 GCA_016789725.1 Blastocatellia bacterium
CGAAGTCCAGCTTTCCATTCAACCAGACATTCCACCAATCGCCCGACCGCAGCATCTCCTTGCCTTCGTGCGCGTATACCGCATCGTCGTACCCGGCCAGATCGCCGCGCTGCAAATTGGCGAATAACAGCAGCGTGGTCAGGCCGAAGACCAACCAGAAGCGCAAAGTTGGCTGCGCCAGGCGGGACGAAGCCGCCGCGAGTTTTGAAAACACCGTAGCCTCCTTCAAAAAAAGCAGGCGCAGCGAAAAAAATTACAACTAAAAGCTTCGCTTCGACGTCATGAGAAACGGCGACGGAGAAGCGAAGGACAGCGAGTTACGCTTTTTTCGCTGAGCCGTTCAGTCAAACCCGTCAGGAGGCTAGGCTTTTCCAGAACTGTAGCCTCCTGACGTTTTTTTTATGCGAATCGTTAGAGGTCGCTCCAGCTCATCAATGTGATTTGGAGTCGTGCTAATTCGGCTTGGAGTTCACTGCTCCGAAGCGCGTCGTATTCGTCTTTACCGCGTAAGGTGGGATAGGGGACAAAATTTTGCGTGCTGGGATGCAGCGCCAATTCTGTCACGCCCTCCGAGACGGTTGGCAAATCCATCAGCAATTCATCAATGCCATAGCCCCCCGCTCGTTTGAAGCCCAGAAAGTGATCATTATGCTTGAGTGGTGCTGTCTTCGTCTGACGAAGCGAAAGCGCGAGATTGGCATTTAATGCCCACGTGCTAAGCCTCCGCGCGCGTCCTTGATTGCGTTCACGCGGAATGCGCAGCGCGGGAATGCCATAATCTTTACAAAGCTTGACTGCCAGCCGGAAGGCTTTTGGAAAGGCATGCAAGTGTTGATGGCTGTCGGCATGTGTGAGATGAAGGCCGGAATGCAAGAGCCGTTCAATCTGTGCCCGCCATTCAAGTTCAACCGCGTATGTGACGCGCACGGGATAGCGAATCCACCGTGCCAATAAGGCATTGCGCGCTAGGAATGTTTGATTGTTTCCCACCAAAGCTTTGATTTCAGGAGACGGCGAAACTGGTAATCCTTCGATTAAATTCAAATGGATTCCGGCGCTGATTTGGGGATGCACGCGCAAAAACTCGGTCGCTGCTTCCCATAATTTACCGTTTGCCAAGATCGAAACGCCGCCCAACAATTGGGCCGCCGCTAAGTCTTCAATCGAGGCGTTGACGGCAAGGTCTGCGCCATAATCATCAGCGTTGATGATTAGTTTCTTTGGCGATTTCATGGGTTGAGAAGGCATTGCACAACAAATATCGGAACATTTCTTCGAGAATCACCCACACAACTTTAGGGCGCGACAACGTGGATTCTCCAACGGTGCGAGGATAATAAGTCATTGGCATCTGAGCAATCTGGTAGCCCAAACGCCTGCTTTCCAGCAGAATCTCTGCATCAATAAAGGAACCCTCAGCCTGCAAATTCATCATCTGCACTGCTTTGCGTGGGAGTAATTTGCACGCAAAATTGACATCTTTGACCCAGACCCCAAACACTAACCGACAAAGCAAATTGTAGCCTTTGGATAACAGCCAGCGCCGACCACCTTCCCCCCGGTTATGGCGGCAGCCAATGACGATCTGGTTCGGCCTGGCTAGGGTTAATAAGTCCGGGATCAATCGGAAATCGAAGGGTGAATCAGCGTCTGTGTACAGGACCAAATCACCTTCCGCCGCCGCTAGTCCCGTGCGGATCGCTGCACCGAGACCGCGATTGAATTTGTGGCTGACCAGGCGAATACGAAAGTCGGATGCCGCAAATTGACGCGCAAGTTGTTCGGTTTTGTCCTGACTCCCATCATCCACCAGCACTAATTCAAGGAAGTCGGGATCGTTGCCAAGCTCATTGAATATCGCTGTAACTGTGATTGGCAAGCTTTCTTCTTCATTGAATAAGGGAATAATGATCGAAAGCGAGGGGTGCCGCGAGTCTGGTGTGGGGATCATCGTTTAACTCCGGTATTTTAGGGCCGAGCAAAAAAATGAAAACCAATCGCATCCATCAAACGTCTACTATTTGACAAGACGGATTCCTTGGGCAAATTTTGCTCAGCGATCTGTTAACGATTGAGCCAATGGCATGGAGCTTTCCTAGGGCCGAAATGCTATTGGCTCATTGATTATGGACAACCACCACTAAGCTGCTTCGGTCAACACACGCTCTGACCCGGCAGCGTAAGATAGGTATCTTCCAGGGCATTTTGTATCACTTCATAGATCGTCTTTGAATTTCAGCCGAACGACTACGACGATCCAACCAGCAAGAAAAAATATGAAGAAGAATTAATATTCAAACCGATGACAGTCTTGCATAAGACCCTGGATTTGTAAATTATGTAAACTCTAATTTGACGATCCAATGAAAAAAGTCAGGTAAAAAGACCTTCATCCTATGATTTCAACTTTACTGCTTGAGCAGGACAACAAAACCTTTGTCAAAGTGGGCGACCCTGAGGAGGTTAGCGAATTGCGCAAGAACCATCGCCACACGATTTGGGTGGATGTTAGTCAACCTACTGCTCAGGATTTTGATTGCCTCCGTGAAGAATTCGGGTTTCATCACCTGGCCATTGAAGATTGCCAAAACGCGCATCAACGCCCCAAGATTGAAGATTATCACGGCTATTATTTCATCGTGTTATATGAGGCTGAATTGACGGAACGCGGGGAGCTTAACCTGCGAGAGCTGAGTATTTTTCTCGGATCAAATTATGTTGTCACCGTTCATCACCGACCAATTCAGGCGATTGCAAGTGGTGAACGTCTATGGCGCAATTGGACGGATTTGGTCGAGCAGGGATCAGGGCTGCTGGCCTACTTAATCATTGATGCCGTCGTGGATAAATATTTCCCGATTCTGGACGCTTTGTCAGATCGTATGGATGAGATGGAAGATTTATTGTTTGCTCACCGTGAAACCGAAACCATCGCCGAAATCTTTCAAATCAAAAAACACTTGTTGCACTTGCGCCGTTCAGTGACGCCCCTACGCGATGTCTTCAATATTTTGCTGCGCCGCGAACAGCCCCTATTCACGCGCGAAGTGTCTTATTACTTCCACGACATTTATGACCATTTGATCCGTGTCGCCGATACGATTGACAACCTGCGCGATTTGCTTGGCTCGACTATGGATGTGTATTTATCGCTGCAAGGCAATCGGATGAATATGGTGATGAAACGCTTGACGGCACTTTCAACCATCCTGATGTCAGCAGCGTTGGTGTCCGGCATTTATGGGATGAATTTTCAGCACATGCCGGAACTTGCCTGGCCATACGGGTATTACGCTGCTTTGGGAGGGATGGTCGTGATTGCGCTGGCGCTTATTATTTTTTTCCGCTGGATCAAGTGGTTGTAAGGGCGACTTCCGGTCAGTGTGCAAACGTCTCAACCCTCGTCAAGCTAGGGCCGATTGCTATAAACGGATTTCCCTCCTGCCTGGGCAATGAGGTGAAATCCGTGGCGAATCCCCCCCTGCACCTTCTCAAACTGATCGTTATAGGTCACCAGAAACACGCGCTGGTCTGCCTGCCATAACTTCGCCAATTCATTTCGATCAATAAATACAGGCGGACAATCGGGGTAATGTGAACCAAATTCCAGGACAGTCGTCTGCCCCTCGACCAACAACATCGGGCGTGCCAAATAAAATCCTACGCTGGAATGATTCTGAAATTCTCCATTGAAAGCAACAATGTCATCAGGTTGCAAACGAAGCTGAATTTCATTGGCCAGCGGATAACTCGAGATCGCTGGATTGAATTGCCCAAACGCATAATGCGCAAAGTAAAGAAATCCTGCGACGGTCAATGCTGTGGCAAGGGACGCCTGCCCGTGATTGCCTCGCCAACGCAGAACAAACGCCAGTAAGAAACCAACCCCCAGCATGATTGCTGCGCCAGCAGCAGGGAATCGCAACGCTGCAAACGCCGCTGTCGTCAAATCGGAGGCATGTCCAAGCGACAACCGATAATTTTCAGGATTGCTTGTGAGAAACGCTGAAATATCTCCAGTTGGCGTGACATCGCGCGAGAGCCAGAGCATTGCACCCAGCACGATTGCAACAAGTAAGCCAAGGCTCAACAGCACCCCTTGCCCCCACGTAACCAGCTTGTGATGGTCTGCTTCGCCTTTGGCCAACGCATCACCGAGCAGCAAGGACAAAGCCGGGAAGACGGGAAACGTGTAATATTCCTGCCGCGTCGAAAACGAAAAGAAGCCGACAATCACCAGGAACCACAGGATGGCCAGGAGTCGCAATTGGTCGCGCCGTTCAGTTGGTCGCCAGAGCGATTTCAGATTCTGCAATGCCAACGGCAGAAACACGCTGAACGGAAACAACCATAGCAAATGCCCGAACCAGAACGGCAGCAGCGGCATCGTGTCGTAATCCATCGGATAGCGCGTGCCGAGAAATCGCTTCACGTGTTCGTTGATGAAATAGAACCAGAAAAACTTATCGTTGCGCAGGCCTGCCAACACGTGCCACGGCGTAGCCAACACCAAAAACAATAACGTGCCGCTGATTGGCTTCAAGCGCCAAAGCTGCTTCCAGCCATTGGTGAACAGCACAAAGAAAAACAAAATGCCCAGCGGAAACAACACGCCGATCAAGGCTTTCGATAGCACCGCACCCGCCAAACACGCATAGAAAGCGTAAATCCATTGTGGTTTCCATTCTTCGTAAAACACTTTCATGAAGATGAAAATCGCCAGCGTGATCCATAAGGTTACGAACACCTCAAAGATCAGGATGCGCGTGAACAGAAATGTGCCGATGCCAACGCAGAGGCTCAGGCCTGCATAAAAGCCAGCACGTTCGCCACTCATCCAGGTGCCGAAGGCGTACACTATCAACACTAACAAAATCGTGGCTATGGCTAGAGGCAGACGGGCTGTGAAGGTCGAGACGCCAAACGCCTTGTAGGACACTGCGATGGCCCAATACATTAGCGGGGCTTTTTCCAGAAAGCGCACCCCGTTCATGTGCATGGTAACCCAATCATTGCGCTCCATCATTTCGCGCGCTGTCGCCGCATTGGCGGCATCAGCGTCATCAAGCAAGGCAGGCTGAAAGGCACTGCCCAGATAAATCAAGGCTGCGAGGCACAACAGCAGTAAACGTTTTTTCATATGTAGGCTCACGGACTATGAGTCATTTTCCCGGATTCTATACGTTCAGCACAGATTTGACCATTTGATCGGCGTAATAGCTACGATTGATGGCGTGCGCAATTTGACTGGTTTGATGATGGATGATTTTCTATGGCGGGGCGATGACCTAACAACCCGCCAGCCGCGCGAGCGCCTCCTGGTTCGCTGCGAGAATGTGATACCATCCACCTCAATGATCGAAGAAACACTCAACAAATTGACCTATGGCGAGTATTTGCAAGTGCCGGAACTGATTCGCTTGCAACAGCCGCAATCGTCACCGCCGCATCACGACGAGTTGTTATTCATTATCATCCATCAAACCTATGAATTGTGGTTCAAGCAATTGCTCCACGAACTGGATGCCGTGATTGCAAATTTGCGGGCCGCGACCACGACGCCGAATTCGCGCGATGCGGTGTACGAAGCCGCGCGGTTGCTGCGTCGTTGCACTGAAATTATGCGCGTGCTGGTCGAGCAATTTACCATTCTCGAAACGATGCTGCCGACGCACTTCCTGGCGTTTCGTGGCAAGCTCAGGCCCGCCAGCGGGTTTCAGTCCGAACAATTTCGAGAGCTTGAATTTCTCTGCGGGCTGAAAGATGAGAAGTTGTTGCAGCACCACAAGCCGTCGCCTGAAATGTATGCCAAGCTGGAGCGGCGTTTGCGGGAACCCTCGCTGCGAGATGTGTTCTTCACCGCGATTGCGGCGATTGGAGCTATGGTTGATGTTTCAGCCGAATTAAGCGAAGAAGAATGCTTTCGGGCGCGCGCCAGAGCGATCTTGAAGCTCTATCAGGAAGAGCATCAGTACCGCGATTGGATTGATGTTTGCGAGCGGTTGACGGAGTTTGATGAGTTGTTGGTCAGTTGGCGGTTGCGCCATATTCAAATGATCGAACGGACGATAGGCACGCGGCTGGGGACCGGCGGCAGCAGCGGCGCTTCGTATCTCAAGCACACGCTCGATAAAAAATTCTTCCCTGAATTATGGGAAGCGCGCACGTTATTAACTGAAAGTTAATCCGCACCTGGATGAACACCTATGAACGATTTACTTACATATCGGGGACAATTCCCCATTCTTGAAACCACCAACTACCTCATCAATCACTCGCTCGGCGCAATGCCGAAAGGGACGTATGACCGGATGTGCGATTATGCCGAAACCTGGGCCACGCGTGGCATCCGCGCCTGGGAAGAAGGGTGGTGGGAAATGCCGATTACCATCGGCAATAAGCTGGGGCGGATCATCGGTGCGCAGCCTGGGACCGTCGCCATGCACCAGAATGTTTCCGTCTGTCAGGCGTTGATCCTGTCGTGCTTTGACCTGACAGGCAGGCGTAACAAAATTGTTTACGAAGCCATGAACTTTCCGTCGGTGATGTACGTCTACGAAGCCCACGCGAAAGCCGCTAACGCGCGCATCGTGACCGTCCCCAGCGAGGACGGCATCACGATTGATACGCAGCGAATGCTCGATGCTATTGATGACGAAACGCTGCTTGTCCCCATTTCACACGTCTTATTTCGCAGCGCCTACATTCAGGACGTCAAAGCCATCATTGAAAAAGCGCATGCGGTTGGCGCGTATGTCATTCTTGACGCGTATCAATCTGCCGGGACGGTGCCGTTTAGCGTGACCAATCTCCAGGTAGATTTTGCGACTGGCGGTTCGGTGAAATGGCTTTGCGGTGGGCCGGGTGCCGGATGGCTGTACGTTCGTCCTGATTTGCACACCAAATTTCAGCCCAAAGTTACTGGTTGGGCCGCACATCGCTCCCCGTTTGCCTTTGAGGCAGAAATGGATTACGCGACCGATATTCATCGGTATTTGCACGGTTCGCCTGCCATTCCCGCTTTGTATGCGGCGGAGAGTGGCTATGACCTTATCAATGAAGTTGGCGTCGAACGCATTCGTGCGAAATCTATTCAGCAAACCTCACGACTCATTGAACTCGCCGATGAACAGGGCTGGCCGATCAATTCGCCACGCGTCGCCGCGCAGCGTGGCGGGTCTGTGATTTTGAATGTGCCATTTGCGGGCGAAGTGGTTCGTGAACTCGCAGCGCGTAACGTTCTGGTGGATTATCGTCCAGGTGCAGGCATTCGCATTGGCCCGCATTTCTTCAATACCGACGATGAAGTTGAAGCGGTCATCAATGAAATCAAAGCGATTCTTGAGACCAAAGCCTATGAAAAATATCTGTCTGCGAGCGGGGTGAAGTTTTGATTTGTGACCGAAAATTGGGGAAGAACCGCACGGCTCAACTCAAGAAAAAATATTTCGACTAATTCGCCTCCCTCGCCGTCTTATCTGCCGTCCCGCTGCTCGAACAAGACTAATTCCTGGACCTTATTTTCGTAGATTCTGTGATTTACAGGAGGATAACCATATGCCGATGACTCGAGTGAAGGATCAATCCGGTCCCCCTGACTCTTCCGTCAAAATGAAACGATATGTCGCCTTGGTATTTGTGCTGGCGACGATTTGGGGTGGGCTTGATCGTTGGGGCGGACGCTTTGCCTCACAGGCAGCAGTAGGAGAGGTTTCATCGCAAGCCGTCCGCTCTGATCCTTTTGCCAGTACGCCGATGCGCGAGGATTGCTCGTTTTTGCGCAATCCTGAAACGCCCAAAGAGGCGCTGGCTCGTCACCGGTCCGAAATTTCCCGCGCGACTGAAACCATCAGTCAGGCAATGATTGAATCTGATTTGCAGACGCTTGCGCCGCAGGATGTCCCTCGCAAAAACTTCATTGACACGATTCTCTTCGACAAGATGGCAAAGGATAGCATCCAGTCGGCACCGCTCACTTCGGATGAAGAATTTATTCGCCGCGTGACGCTGGATTTGACCGGGCGCATTCCGTCCGCAGAGGCTGTGACTGCTTTTCTGGCGGATAGCAGTGCCAACAAGCGCGATGCTTTGGTGGATTCGCTGATTGGGACGCCAGAATTCATTGATAAATGGACGATGTTTTTTGGCGATCTTTTCAAAAATAACGCACGCTCGACCAACGTGCAACGGTTCACCGGCGGACGCGATGCGTTTTACAACTACATCAAAAGCTCGCTGACGGCGAATAAAAGCTATGCGCAAATTGCCACCGAAATGATGACGGCGAATGGTGACAATTTTGTGGACGGGCAAGCGAATTTTATTGTCGGCGGGGTGGTGCCGATGGGGCCAGCGCAAGACACGATGGACGGACGTGCCGTGAATACCGCCGCGATGTTTCTTGGCATCAATGCGCTGGACTGTTTGTTATGCCACAATGGTCGCGGCCATTTGGAGAGCGTCAATCTTTGGGGATCGCAACGCACGCGGTTTGACGCCTGGGGGATGTCGGCGTTTTATGCACGCGTGAATCAGGTGCGCACCGTGATTTCGCAACAACCCAATTATTTCAAATACACCATTTCAGAGCGTACGACTGGGGAATACAACCTCAACACCAATACCGGAAATCGCAGTGACCGCACGCCGTATAACGGACAATCATCGGTTTCCCCGAAATTTATCCTGACCGGTGAAGCTCCCGGAACGGGTGAAAGTCGCCGCCCTGCACTGGCGCGCATGGTGACGGCTGACAAGCAGTTTGCCCGCGCTACGGTGAATTACATTTGGGAAAAATTGATGGTTGAGGCGCTTGTTTCGCCCTCGAACACCTTCGATCCGGCGCGTCTTGATCCGAAAAATCCACCACCTGATGGTTGGTCGTTGCAACCAGCAAACAGCGATTTGCTGGAAAGCCTGGCCAATGATTTCATTGCCAATAATTACAATCTGCGCACCTTAATTGGCACGATTGTGAAATCGAACGCCTATCAGCTTTCATCGCAATATCCCGGCAGTTGGAGTCTTTCGATGGTTCCGTATTACGCCCGCAAATACGTGCGTCGTCTGGATGCCGAAGAAATTCATGACGCGATTATGAAAGCGACGAGTATTGGCGCGACCTATCAAATGCGTGACACCCTGGGGAACAACACCTGGACGGTGAATTGGGCGATGCAATTGCCCGATACACAAGAACCGCAACGTACCAATGGCGCAGTGGCTGGATTCCTCAATTCGTTCATTCGTGGAGATCGTGATGTGAAACCACGTTCGTTGGAGCCTTCGATTATGCAGTCGTTGAATCTGATGAATAACAACTTCGTGATGTCGCGCATTCACAACGCCAACGCGGGTTCGACGGTTTCTAAGCTGCTTGCAGATGCCAATCGTTCGTCACAGGACATCATCACGCAGTTGTATCTGAGCACGCTGTCGCGCAACCCAACAAGCGATGAAATCAATGCGCTGCTGCCACAATTCAGCACGCTCGGACGCCGTCAGGCTGCCGAAGCGATTCAATGGGCGTTGCTGAACAAAATGGATTTTATTTTTAATTACTAGACCAACCATCAGAGGTGAACGCATGGCAAAACATCATCACTACGGACATATTTGTGAGGTTTGCAGACCGCAGCGCGCCGCGCATCCGATCTCAATTTTGGGCGGCCCTCAGAACGGGCCAACGCTTGGGCGGCGGAGCTTCTTCAAATTAGCAGGCGCAGGTGTGACCGGTGCATTTATGTCACCACTTTTCAAAACCGAAGCCAAAGCTGCCGCTGACTTACATCTGAAAAGCACTGCGCGCAATTGCATTTTTATTTTGTTGACTGGTGCGCCAAGCAGCGTTGACACCTTCGATTTGAAAGTTGGAACGTGGACGCCGAGCGATTTCAATCCGACGACTTATAACGGCATTAGTTTCCCGCAAGGGTTGATGCCAAAGTTGGCCGAAAAGCTGCCGACGAAATTGGCGATTGTGCGCAATCTGACGGCTCCGGCCTTAGTGCATCCGTTGCAACAAACCTGGGCGCAGATTTCACGCAGCCCAAGTTCCGCAGTGGGCAAAATCGCGCCGAATATGGGTAGTGTCGTTTCAATGGAAT
>JAEUQN010000022.1 GCA_016789725.1 Blastocatellia bacterium
ACCTGAAGCCTTTGTTTGATTCCTCTGGTCAGACTCGCAGCTTGGTGCAATGACCCATTGTTTCAAGCCAGGACGCAGGAGCGCATTACACGGTCAACGATAAGGCAATAAAAAAAGCCTCCGGCAAAATCTGCGCCGAAGGCTTGGGTTGCAACCTCACCTTGCAACTCAACTCGAACTTAAAAATCTGCGTCAAAGGCGACCTCGCCTACTACGCCAACCTGATAGGCCGACACGCGACGCTCAAAGAAGTTAGCCAGTTCCTGGACATCTTGCAAGTCCATAAACGCGAACGGATTTTTCGCGCCATAGCGAGGAGTAATGCCGAGCATCATCAAGCGTTGATCGGCTACAAACTCCAGGTATTGGCGCATATCCGCTAGGGATAATCCCGCAACTCCGCCGCTCAAAATATCCTCGGCAAATTGCGTCTCGCAGGCTACAGCTTCTTCGATCATATCGAGAAGTTGCAGAGTCATTTCATCGTCAAAGAGATTTGGTTCCTCGCGGCGTACGACATTGACTACCTCAAATGCAAAGGCCATGTGGGCGCTTTCATCACGGAAAACCCAGTTCGTGCCTGCTGCTAACCCATGCAACAGTCCGCGTGAACGTAAGAAGTAGACATAAGCAAATGCGGCGAAGAAAAATAGTCCCTCAATGCAAGCTGCAAAGCAAATCAAATTTAATAAGAATTTTCGGCGCGCTTCTTTTGAATCAAGTTTGTCGAGTTGCTGAATCGAATCAATCCACTTCAGGCAGAATTCGCCTTTTTTGCGAATCGAAGGAATGTTATGAATCGCGGCGAATGCCTGCTCGCGTTCCTGAATATCAGGGATGTACGTATCCAGCAGCGTCAAATAAAACTGGACGTGCAAGGCTTCTTCGTATAGCTGGCGTGACAGGTACATCCGCGCTTCGGGCGCATTGATATGCTTGTACAGATTCAACACCAGATTGTTCGAGACAATCGAATCGCCCGTCGCAAAAAAGGCGACCAACCGACTGATGAGATGTCGCTCCGCTGCGTTCATCCGCATCCGCAAATCGGTCACGTCTGTCGAGAAATCTACTTCTTCAACCGTCCAGGTATTCTTAATGCCGTTGCGATACATCTCATAAAAGGCCGGATACTTCATGGGCCGCAACGTTAAATTAAATCCAGGGTCTAACAACATAATCTCTCCACTTACCTCTCCTTGATCATTCTAGCGCGGAGTTATTATCTCTACGAAGGTCCTCGAATTATCACAAAACCTTGGCTTACTCGTTGAAATTATTGACAGGCTTCGCAGGCTTCGGGGTTTTCGAGTGAGCAGACCAGCGCCTCTTCATCTGTGTACGTTTTCTTTGGCGCTTCTACCACTAACGGTGTGGCGGCTGTCTTAGCAATTCGGGTTGCCGGACGCGAGCGCAAATAATACGTCGTTTTCAAGCCTTTTTGCCAAGCGTACATATACATCGAAGATAGCTTGCCAATGTTTGGGCTTTCGACAAACAGATTCAGCGATTGGGATTGGTCAATAAATGCGCCCCGATCTGCTGCCATATCAATCAATGAGCGCATTGGAACTTCCCACGCTGTACGATAAACCTCGCGCAAATCCATCGGCAACTCTTCGATGTCCTGAATCGAACCTTCCGCCAACTTGATCTTGGCGCGAATGTCTTCGTTCCATTTGCCAAGCTTCTTAAGTTCTTGCACCAGATAGCGATTGACTTGCAGGAAGTCTCCCGACAAGGTTTCGCGTTTGAAGAGGTTCGAGACCTGTGGCTCAATGCACTCATAGCAGCCGACAATTGAGGCAATGGTCGCTGTCGGTGCAATGGCAATCATCAATGAATTGCGAAGTCCTCGCTGTTTGATTTTTTCGCGTAAAAGGTTCCAGCGATCTTTGTCTTCAACTTCAACACCCCACAAATCAAATTGTAGGTCGCCTTGGGCAGCGCGGGTTTCAGAGAACGCGGGATGTGCGCCTTTTTCCCGTGCCAGTTCGCACGATGCATTCAGTGCCGCATAGTAAATTTCTTCCTGAATCTTCCTGGAAATCTCTCTTGCTTTCGGAGCATCAAAGGGCAACCGCAGCATGAAAAATACGTCCTGTAGGCCCATCAACCCCAATCCAATATTCCGCCAGCGATTGTTAGAGGCTTGCGTGCTGGGAATTGGATAAAAGTTCAAATCAATTACGCGATCCAGTTGTCGCACGGCGAGACGCACATTGCGCGCGAGTTTCTCATAATCAATTTGTCCATCAACCACATATCTCGCTAAGTTGATTGAGCCGAGGTTGCACACAGCAGTTTCATTTTCGGATGTAACTTCAATGATTTCGGTGCAGAGGTTTGACAAATGAACAACTTCACCGGTTGTGCCAGTTTGGTTGCATTTCCTGTTGCTCGAATCCTTGAAGGTCATCCATCCATTGCCCGTTTGCGCCAGTGTCCGCATCATTCGTGCATACAAATCACGCGCCTTGACCTGTTTGGCAAAGAGCTTTTCCTGTTCTACTTTGATATATGCAGCCTCGAAGTCCGCCCCATATAAATCAGTCAATTGCGGCGTCACCTTCGGATCAAACAATGACCATAAACCATCTTCCTGGACGCGCTGCATGAACAAATCGGGAACCCAATTCGCCGTATTCAGGTTATATGTGCGGCGTGCATCATCTCCGGTGTTATCCCGTAGTTCGAGAAAGTCTTCAATGTCGGAGTGCCAGGGTTCGAGATAAACGCAGCAGGCACCTTTACGCTTACCGCCCTGATTCACGGCAGCAACAGACGCATCGAGTGTTTTCAGCCAGGGGACAATGCCATTTGATTTCCCGTTTGTGCCTTTGATGAGCGACCCTTGTGAACGCACCCGGTGATAAGCAATGCCGATGCCGCCTGCGAATTTGGAAAGCAGTGCAACATCCGTATATTTCTTGTAAATCGCACCCAAATCATCCTGTGGCGAATCCAGCAAATAGCACGAGGATAACTGCTCATGATGTGTTCCCGCATTGAAGAGTGTAGGCGTGCTGGGGATATACTCAAATGATGAGAACAGGCGATAAAGCTGAATGGCATCGCTGACGGTTTCAGACAGGCCGCAGGCTACGCGCATGAAGAAATACTGTGGCGTTTCGATCACGTCACGACTGGTTGGATCTTTCAGCAAATAGCGATCATAGACAGTGCGCAGTCCGAAGAATTCAAATTGTTGGCTGCGGTCGGTTTCGATGGCATCGTTGAGCTTGCGACTGTTGGCCGCAACAAATTTCGATACGCGCTCATTGATGAGTCCAACCCGTTGCCCCGTAGAGATGGATTGCGAAAACGAATGAATTTCCTGGTTGGCAACTTCTTTGTCAATGTACGTCGAGAGCAGTCGAGCTGCCAATTTGGAGTACTCTGGTTCTTCGACAATCAATGCGGCAGCCGTTTGAATCGAAAGCTTGTCCAATTCTTTTGTGGTCGCGCCGTCATAAATTCCACTGATGGTTTTGGTTGCCACGCGCAGGGCATCCACTTGTGTTAGTCCTGCACAGCTTCGCCCGACAGCCCGCACGATTTTGTTCAGGTCTACGGGTTCAAAATTGCCGTTGCGTTTGCGGACACGCATCATGGTTGGGGCGTCTGCGCCTTCATCTTTGCTTGCCTTGGGAGGAGCGGTTGCGGTTCGTTGGGTTGCCATACTTACACCTGTACTTACGCTTGCATAGAAAGATGTACCATTGTCAGAGGTGAATGAGTTCGTGTCAAAGGGTTCCAAGGCTTGCTCCTCCTGTGTCATCAATTTTTCACCGGATACCTCATCAAAGCGAGAGACCAGGCAGTTTGTCAGACTTTTTGGGCGTGGGGCAAAAAGTACAATGAGCAGACACAGCTCTACAACCTGTAAGGCAGTCTTCGAGGAGAGGGAAAAACGTAAAAGTAAACATTATCTGCTTCAAGAGGCTTGGCCTGCGACGAAGCAGCAAAAGGAATTGTGAGACGTTTTCTTTCCTGCCAGATTTAGCGGACTTCAGCCCGATCAAAATCGGACTGTAAGTGTCGTTTAATGACTGTCTGTTGCGTGAAGTCTGTCTGCAACGGAGGCGCAGTCTATAGTAGGGTCTAGGGATTGTCAACACAGTATGTTGTGGCTGTTAGTTGATAATTTGCGTAAAGTAAATCACGTAAAAGAGTTAGCCCGCACAAATTTTTTTAGAAGAAACTCCAAGGATAAAGCCTCGTTTGATGATTCGAGTAAAAAATTAAGTTGGAGGCTGTAAGTTATTGGAAAATAAGTGGCTTATGGCTTTGCTTTTTCGGGCATGAGTTTAAGGCTTGTATTTTCAGTAAGTTAGCTTGTGTTCAAGGTTTGGCGGGTTTATTGCGATCAGTTTGTGTCTCTTCCGCTTTCAGCCTTCGAGCTTCATTGAACTCCCGATTCGAGTCGTCGCGGCGGCCCAGTTCACGGTAGATTTTTCCCAGCAGGTAATGTTTAAGGGAGTCTTTCGGATCTTGGGCGACGGCCTTCTCGATAGCAATCGCAGCTTCCGCATTTTTGCCTTGCCGAGAAAGAACCTTGCCAAGGATTGTAATGACTTCAACAGAGTTGGGCTGCATTGCCAGCGCCAGGTCAACGTATTGTTTGGCGGGATCAAGATTGCCTTCGGCTTCGTGTAAGAGCGCCAGATAATACAGCGTCGTAAAGTCTTTAGGGCGCTGCTTGACTTCGGCCTCAAACGCGGAAAGGCCTGCTTTGTTTAGACCTAATTTGTAATAGCAAAGTCCTATTGAGTAATGCAGTCGTGGCAGCTCTGGGTTTAATTCTCCAGCCTTTTTCAAATCAATGATCGCTTTCTCAAATTCAAATCGTGCTAACTGCAGTTGCCCTTTGAGCAAGTGTGAAACTGCAAGACCTGTTGGCAGGACCGCTAACTTTTGGATTAAGCCTTCTGCTTCTTTAAGCTGGTTAGTGCGGATATAGGCAAGCCCCAGGCTGTATAGGATGGCGGGGTCATTTGGAGCGACGGCGAGTGTGGGCACAAGCTGCTCAATGGCCGCAGTGTTATAGCTGATCTCGACCAGCGATAGCCCCAGCAACTGACGCGCTTGCAAATGTGATGGATTGGTTTCAAGAAACTTATCGAATGTGTTAATAGCCTTTTCAAATTCGTTAATGCGGAAATAGAGAATTCCCAGATTGAGATAAATTGGTGTCAGGTGTGGTGCCAGCTTCAGTGCGGTTTCATACGCAATAATAGCTTCGTCGGTCTTTCCCATCCGCGCCAGCACCACGCCGAGATTGGCTTGTGCTTCGACATGATCAGGCTTGCGTTTGAGCACTGCACGATATTCCTCAGCGGCTTCTGTCCATTTGTTCTCTTGTTGTAATGCGACGCCTCGATTGAATTGTGCCGATGCATCAGTCGTTTGGGGCGCGTTACCCAAAACAGTGAGGGTCAATAATGTCAGGATAAAATACAGCATGATGACAGAACATTAGCGGGACAAAAATGATCAATAACCCGCCAATCAAGGTTGTTTGAGCGGGGCTTTATTACGCCACGTGGCTTCCAATTCTTTCAGATAGGCGGCGTCTGTCGCATCAGGCTTTACTTTCAAATAGGCACGAATTTCGTCCGCCGCCTCTTTGAATTTTTGTTCATGTGCGAAGATTTCACCCAAGTACACATGTGCGCGGGCGGCAATCTTTTCGTCAATGCGTAAGGCTTGTTGCAAGCACTGTTTCGCTTCTTCGTAGCGGTTTAGCGAAAGATTCCCATAGCCCAATAAAAATAGCGTCATCGGCACATTTGGTTCAAGCGCAAAAGCGTTTTCCAAATTGCGTACGGCGGCGGCAAAGTTTTTCTGCTGAATCTGACAGTAACCAATGCCGCGCCAGGCCGGGGCATATTTACCGTTCAGTTTGAGCGCCTGCGCAAAATCCGCCTCGGCCTCGACCAGCCTATTTTGTTGCGTCAGAACATTGCCACGTTCGGTCAATGCCTGCACGTAACTCGGATAGAGTTCGATGGCTTGATTGAGCTGTGCCAACGCTAGTTGTGTCTGCTTTTCTTTTTGCAGTTTGAGTCCCTGTTCATAGGCTTTACGCGCGGGTTTGGGAATCGCCGCTTCGTCCACACTCACTGCACCCGCATTAAAATTTCGCTTCTCTTCAGGTAACGGAAATTTCAAAAAGACATCAATCTGTAGGCGGTTGGAATACGCACGTGTCGTGTCCGATTCGGTCGGGTCGCAGACCTGTTCCGGCGCATCGGGATTAACTGCCCGGACGCGATAACGTCCCCCCGGTAAGCTGCGAATTTCGTATTGTCCCTGATCGTCGCTGATCGTGTCACGCGTTACCCCTCGCCCTCCTTCGAGATAGACTTTGACACGCGCTGCCGGCTTGCCATTGGGCAAACTGACTCGCCCAAAAATAGTGAAGCCCCCACCTGTTTGCACTTGTCCAAATTGAAAGGCGCTCACCATTGTGGACGACAGAGATATGGCGAAGGCCAACCGTATCAAGCGGGCAATAGGTAAATTGAAAACTCGTTTACTCATAATGGACATTACGTCCTCCGTAAAAAATTCAGCTAGCCTCAGTTAGTGAAGATTCTTTTCAAGGTATCAACGTGGTGACATCACAACCTAAAATCTGGCGACGGCTTTTCGTAAAAACGGGGGTTGCAAACTGGTTGCAACCCCCATCGTTGATTTGGTTCTGCTCCTGGTTTAGAAGAAAATCTTCACCGCAAGCTGAACGATACGATTGCCGGAGACGGAACCGCTCAAACCATTGTATTCGCCGAGGCCTCCGCCTAGGCGAGGATTGCCTTGGAGCGTGGTGCCGCGTACGTTTTGGACGTACGCGGCATTAGCCGTTTGTCTCGTCAGGAAATCCGAGAAGTTTTGCGCGATGTTGAAGGTTACGCCATTATTGAAACTGCTGAACTGCGCGTGATTGAAGACGTTGAAGGCTTCTACGCGGAGTTGCAGGCTCCGTTGCCCGTCACTGCCACCCAGAGGGAAATTCTTGAACAGCGAGAGGTCTGTGACGTTGGTGCCTGGGTTTCTCAGGTAGTTCCGGGGGAATTCTCCCTTGAGCGCCAGCGCTTCCGCCACACTTGGCAACCGAACGTTCTGCCAGTTAAAGGCATTGTTTATATCCGACGAACGTTTCACATCGCCCGTCAAGATCGCACTCACGCCTTGTGTCCAGGAACCAGCAATACGTTGATTCAGGTTGATATTTTGAATACCAATACCTGCTTGTGTTGGCGAACCAGAGATGAACTGAGTAATACCGGTAAACTGCCATCCATTGGTCACACCCTTGAGCAACCAAAAGGCGTCCTTCAATCCAGGCACGCGCCAGTCATAGTTAATGACTGCCAGATGCGTGCGGTCGAATGATTGGAGCCTGTAGTCAGCACAACGTGAGCAGATAGGGTTGATACCATCGGTGTACCCGTTGGACGTTCCCATCGCCTTTGACCAGGTGTAAGCCACGCCCAGGTTGAATGACCTGCCGAGCCGTTGGCTCAAGGTCACCTGCATGGAGTGATAATTCGACGAACCGCCAAACGTCCGCATGCCAACGGTGTCATAACCCGAATATCGCTTGAGTTGGACGGCCTGGAGCGCGTTTTGCCCAGAGAATTTTACGCCCGCGTCTTTATAGACCTGAGCCAATCCGGGTTCTTCATCCGGCACAATGCCATTGGCATAGCGTGACGGGTCTTGCGCCGCTTTGGTGAACAGTTCGCCATACGGGCTGTAGTTGAGATTCAGAATCTCTTGTTGATGACGACCCAGCGTTCCAACATAACCCACGCTGATGACCGTGCTCTTGCCTACATCCTGTTGCACCTGAAGGCTGAAGCTCTGGATGCTGGGGACTTTGCCTTCGGGATCCGCACCGATTACGCTGACTGGACCGAGAGCTAATGGGCCTGTGCCTCCACCTAAGTTAGCAAGGTTGCCAAAGTTGAAAGTCGGGTTGATAAACAGTGGTGGCTGACCGACGGCGGCAAAAACTAACTCGTTGCCCTGCACGCGGTCATACGCCATCCGATATCCACCGCGCACGACCGTCTTTTTGTTGCCGAAGACATCGTAAGCAAAGCCGACTGCCGGACCGAATTGTACGCCACGGCTCTTGATGCCGCCCGGCAGATAACCATCCTTGGTTCCTTGCTGACCATTGAATGCGTTACCCGATCCCGGAACGATGCGGTTGACCAGATATGACGGCAGTAATACCGAAGGATTGGCCGGGTCAATCGCGCGTTGGTTCGCGGAAGTTGTACACCAGTTGTTATCGCGGAATGTGCCTGCCACGCAAGTTGGGCGATAGAGCCGCACCGCTTGGCTCTGATTCCATTTTTCCGGCACAAAGTAATAATCCTGCTGGCGCTTGTCATACTGCGGATAGATCAGGCTGAACCGCATACCATAATCCAGCGTCAACCGATTGTTAACCTTCCAGTTATCTTGCAAATAAAACTCCACGTTGGTCGAGCGATATTGCCCTTGGAAGACGCCAATGTTTGGCTGGCTGTAGGTATTGAAATTGCCAAGCAGTGCGTTGGCATACGGATGCTGCGCGTTGTTTGGATCGTTGACGTTGTGGCTGAAGTTCATGCTGGCTGAAGTGCCAGCGGCTTGATCTTTGCGGCTGCGCTGGTAATAGAAGCCCGATTTCACGGTGTGCGTATTCAGGACCTTGCTGAAATTGTCGTAAATATCAAAGGTCGTGTTGGAGTTCTTGTAGGGGTAGGCGCCGTAGCCATTAACGCCACCGAAGTTCTGGTTCGGGATACCACCGAAGGTGATATTGAACCATTGGCTGGGCGGGTAGGCGAAAGGCGTCGCAAAATTGAAGCCGATGCCCGAATAGCTTGCGGCATTCTCATTTGATGGATTCAGCGTCAGGTTATTTTGACTCGCACCAAAAATGAACTCGTTCGTCATGGTCGGCGAGAGCGTGTTCGTGACGTTGAGCGTGCCGTTCCACGCTGGAGCTTGTTTGAAGATCAGATTGTCAAAGGGAATCTGATTGTTGCCGCCTGTCCATCCCAGACCATACGGCATGATTTGTTGATCCGTGTCACGCGTATAGCGAATGTACGCGCGCGTTTTTTCCGACATGTTGTAATCCAGTCGGATACTGTTTTCGCTGCGCGGATAGCTGACGCTCTGTTGTGAGTTGTGGTTAAAGCGGTAGCCATTGATACCGGTTGGGTTCAACGGGAGATTCTCGAACTTGCGGAAGAGGTTCAGGATTTTGGTGCCATTCGGGTTGATGCGAGCCGCCGGGATAATATTGCCGGGGAAGCATGCGGTTTGATCCGTGGCAGTGCAATTGCCTGTTTTCGTTGGGTCTCGGATATAAATCTTGAGGCCATTGCCATCATAAGTGTTGCTGAAATCGCCCGCCGCTTCTGCTGCGGTGGGAACACGTGAATTGCGCGCACCTTGCGGCACTAACTGTTGTTGCCATTCCTGTGACCAGAAGAAGAACAATTTGTCTTTGGTCTTCTCCATCAACTTGGGGATGTAAACCGGGCCGCCGATATTGTAGCCCTGTTGATTGTAGCGGTAGAAATTACGGGGGTTGTTTTCGATGCCCGCCGCATTTCGGCCATTGGCATTGTTGTAGAAAGAATTGGCGTTGAATTGTTCGTGGCGATGGAAGTAATAGCCTGTGCCATGAAACTGGCTGGTTCCGCTCTTGGTAATGATTTGGATCTCCGCGCCTGCGGAACGGCCATATTCTGCCTGATAGTTGGAGGACAACACTTTAAATTCTGCGATGTTGTCGAGCGACAGTGCGATGTGTTGCGTACCGTTCGATCCGGTGTCCACGTTGGTTGTACCGTCAATCGTCAGGTTGCTCTTACCGCCGCGCCCACCGTTGACGTTGATGTTGCCCAGCCCGCCCGGTCCAGAGGTTGCAAACCCTGTGGTCACGACGACGCCCGGTGTGAGCTTGAGCAGATCAAGGTAATTGCGTCCGTTGACCGCCAGATTCTGCAACTGTTGATTGTTGATCGCTGTGCTCTGTTCGCCTGATTCAGTCTTGATCTGCAATTGGGCAGCATCTGCAACAACCTGCACGGTTTCACCCGTCAGCGCTCCGACTTCCAGTTTGATCGTACCAGTTGATTGACGGTCAGAGGCATTGATGACAATGCCTGACTGGATATATTTTTTGAAATTTTTAGCCTCAACAGTCACCGTATAGGTGCTGGGTTGTAAGCTGGTGAAGCTAAAAGTGCCGTCATTATTGGTGACAGCTTCAATCTGTAGATTACGTGCTGGATCAGAAACGGTCACTTTTACGCCTGGAAGGGCCGCGCCTTGAGCATCTTGGACCGTGCCGCTGAGATATCCGGTGGATTGCGCCCACGCCGATACGCCAAGCAAGCAGGTTAGGATCAGGGCTGAAATGATTCGTTCCGCAGGTGTACGCGAAAGCATAATTATCCTCCTGAGTAAGGTTACAAACCGACCATAGAAGTCGCTTGTGTCAGAGTTTAGGAACAGGTTATTTGGCAACCGTGATTGAGTAAAGAACTTACTCAAAACAAACGCCCAAGATCAGGCGCGGTATCGAAAGTTTTCATGCCCAGAAGCTTGCCAACGGAAGTGAGTTGATTTGTAACTGCGTTGTCTATCCTGATTACGTTGACGATGCGCGGATTATGAGAGCGGTAGGGAAGGGTTGTCAAGGCGCTGAACGGATTATGGTTCAGCGATGATTAAAAACTGATTGTTTTCCAGGCGCGTTTTTTTACTGATTTTCCCCCCCATCCATTTGATTTCGATTTCTTCGACCGTTTTCGCGCTGCCCAAACCGAAATGTAATCGCCAATCGGAATGCGCTAAATAGCTGTCGCCTGCATACACTTCCTGGACTTGTGTGAGACCGCCTGCTTTGAGCGTAACGCGTGCGCCGACCGCATTACGATTGGCTTTTGTACCTTGCAGCTTGAGCGAAATCCAATTGCCAGCCTTATCGCCGCCGTCATTTCTCAGCAGCATTGGCGCACCGTCAATTTCGTTCACGATAATGTCCAGGTCGCCATCCTCGTCGTAATCGCCAATCGCTGCACCGCGTGAAACACGACGTTGCATCAAGGCTGTACCGAGTTCAGTTGCGGTTTCGGCAAAGGTCCCATTGCGCAAATTACGATAAAACAATTTTCGCTGCGGATATTCTGCGCCGGGAAACGCACCTTCAATTTGTGGGTAGACGTGACCGTTCACCACGAATAAATCCAACCAGCCATCGTTGTCATAATCAAACAATCGTGTTCCCCATCCAACAAAGGGCAAACTGGTGTTTGCCGTTTTCGTGGAGGTTGTGACATCGGTGAACGTGCCGTCAGCTCCCTTGCGATAGAAGGTGTTGTATTGCTCCGCGAAGTTGGTGACAACTAAATCCAGGCGGCCATCACGATCATAATCACCAATCGTAACGCCCATACACCCCTGCTCCTGGCCGTTTTCGTCTACTGCCAGACCAACCATAAAGCCCATCTCTGTAAAGGTGCCATCATGGTTGTTGCGATAGGCATAATTCGGCGTCGCATCATTGGCGACAAAAATATCCGGCCAGCCGTCGTCATCAAAATCCGTCCACTTGACGCCCAGGCCGTAATACGCGTTTTTGTCTTCGACCCCGGCTTTTTTCGTAACATCGGTGAACGTGCCATCGCCGTTATTGTGGTACAGCACATCACTTGCGCCTGGTAATCCACGCGGGCCACACTGAACCTCCAGGTTGCGATAGCGACAGGTTTGCCCTTTGCCGAATTCTGGCAAGACCTCCAGCTTAAAATCCACATAACCGCTCACGTACAGATCCAACTTGCCATCCCGGTCGTAATCACCCCACGCCGCGCCTGTGAAAAAGCTACGGTGTGTAAAGCCAGCTTTATCCGAAACATCTGCAAACTTCCCTTTGCCGAGGTTGCGATAGAGTTTGCAGTGCCCGAAACACGTCACGAATAAATCATCCCAACCGTCATTGTCGTAATCGGCCACACTGACGCCCATTGCCCAGCCGGGGTCGCTTACGCCAGCCTGTTTCGCTACATCTTCAAACTTACCGTTGCCCAGATTGCGATAGAGGGCCGCAGGTGGGCGAGGCTTGTTAGCTTTGGCTTCATCCACGCTGTAGGAATTGGTTAAGTAGATGTCGAGTTTGCCGTCGTTATCGAAATCAAAAAACGCCGCGCCTCCGCCCATACTTTCGACAATGTATTTTTTTTCTTTGGACGATTGATTGACGAATGTAATGCCAGCGGCTTTGGTGACATCGGTGAATGAGATGGTACCGCTCGCCAGGACCGGTTGTACGGCGAGCCAGAACAATAAGTGAAAGAAAGGCCATCTCATTGTGGCGGAAGAAATATAGCGCATAGCGTTTGCTCGTGAGTAAACCAGCAAAGCAAAAGCCCGCTTCATCGTAGCGGAGAAGCGGGCCTGTAGAAATCACCTATCAACGACCTACATTGAAATCACTACTGCCCTACTGATTGACGCGCAGTGATTGTAACATTCGCCGGAACAGATTCTGATAGTTCCGAAAATCATCGCTGGGCGTGACAAACAGGATGTAAAGATGGTCGCCATTATTTAACTGCATATTGTAAAACACGACGCGTTCATCTCGGTTCGTGAGCGGTGAACGTCCGATCATCATCGCGTACATCGCATCACGTCCGCCGACCTTGCCTGTGCGGCTGGGACCCTCGGTGACACGCAGGTAATCATTGCCTTTGAGTGTCGTGTCGAGGATTTCTTTGGTCGCATTTTCCAATGATAGCGGACGTGCCCGGCGTGTCCGTGGATCAATATTTTGTTGATTCTGAGAAAGATAAGAATCAATCATAACGCCGTAAACAATGCCTTCCTGCCCGGCTCCGCCATTGGGGTACAACGTCGCATTCACGCCAACATTGCCCGCTGCCGCTTGCCAATTTTCAGGATACTGGATTTCATACGCGCCGCTTTGATGCCGATAGGTTTTCAGTCTGGAAGACGGTGGATCAACCCGCACGTTGACGGGTTGCCCGGAACGCGTTGGCTGTTGTTGACCGCCCTGTTGGGCCTGTTGTGCGCTGGGCGCTTTGGGCATGCCCCCCAGCATTTGTCGCACTTCGCCGAAGCCTCCGATTTCACGTCCAGGGCCGCGATAATTCAGCAGTTGTGATTCTTTTCGGATGCGGTCCCGACGGTCCCGTGGTTGCGGGTGATCGCTGAACCATCTTTCCAACTTGCCGGGTTCGCGGCTTTGCTCTCCGGCCAAAGTCTCAAAGAAGTCTGCCATTGAAACGGGGTCATAACCCGCGCGCGCCATGATTTGAGAACCCAGCACATCGGCATCCGTTTCGGCTTCACGGCTATTTTTCATCAATACCGAGCCTGCGCCGATTTGCGCCGCCACGCTTCCGATGGTGCCTAAAGCTCCGTTGCCCAGCACTGCGCCAATTACGCCCGCCAGGCCTTGCAGATTTTGGGCGCGGCACACGTTGGCGGTTCCATGTCGCAAGGCCACGTGCGCGATTTCGTGAGCCATGACGCCCGCCAGTTCCGCTTCATTCTTGGCCGCTTCAATGGTGCCGCGATTGATATAGGTGGGACCGCCAGGCAAGGCGAACGCATTGATTTCGCCGACATTCAGTACTTTGAAGCTGTATGGAAAACGCTCGCCAGGTGCATATTGTGCGAGGTTTTGCCCCAGGCGGCGAACATATTCCTGCACGCGCTGATCGTTCAGGAGTTGAAATTGTTTCTCGGCTTCGGCTGCGGCTTGTTGGCCGAGTTCCAAATCCTGTTGCGGCGTCGCACAGCTCTTGGCTACTTTAACCTGCGTCTGGGCCAACGCCGGTGACGTGGCACTTGTTGTTAAGGGTAAAGCTGCAATAATAAAGGCGAGCGTGTAACTCATCCCATTCCGCAAAGTTTTGCTTTTCATCTGGTCTCCTTCTCAAAATTACAAGCCATTAAGGGGGTTACTTAATTGGCGCACGCTCAGATGCGCTTTGGTAAACGGTCGTTGGATACCAAAATGATATGCACTCTGCGGGATTAAGCAAGAGCTGGTGCGGCTTTACTATTTGCGCAGGTAATCGTCTGTCCCATCAACCCAATCGCTGCGAATGGGGCTGAAGACATCAATGCCAGTTGTATCTTCAAGCGCCACTGCCGAATGCGGTACGTTAGAGGGAATCTCCATCATTTCGCCGCCACGCACCACAATGGTTTGGCCTTCAATCTGGAATTGCAAGGCACCGGACGTGATGTAGCTGAATTGCTCGCTCTCATGACTGTGGGTTGGTACCGCACAGCCCGCTTTGATGGTGAGAAATGCGATGGTGATCTTTTCTCCCGTGAAAAACTGGCGAGAGAAAAGATCAGTGACCTGTTCGACGGGGACTTCGTTAAGCTTATGGTGTTTCATTATTTTCTCGACGATGTTGCTTGCATTGGCAAGCCTGTCATCAGGGTTATGAATCAAGGCACGTTTGGTTTTTTGCGGAAGCGTTACTTTATACTCCTGCCACTTCGAACTGCCAAGAGCTGGCAAGTCCCCACAGCTTTGATAAGTACATGAAAAAAAGGTCGCCAGCGAGTTGACGACCTCAGGGAGGAAGAGAAACGTTATGGAGAGAAATCTTCAGGCACTCATCTGCAATGCAGGTACAGATTTAGGACGAGGGAGTTTGCCACTCAATTCCATCGCTTTGGCTTTTGGTTCAATCTCCCGAAAGCCTTCGCGCAAGATCGTCAACACGTGCAACGCCTCACCAATATTTTGAGCCTCGCTGCTGCCGAGACGATGTAAAACAAATTCATAGAGCCGCAGCATGTTCTGCGAAATCTCGCCGTATTGCAGATCAACACCATTTGCCAGCGCATACACCATTACCTGAGCTTGTAAAACAAGTGGCGTAGCGGCTGAGAGGTTTCCCCTCTTAAGAGCCTGGTGTGCCTGCGTGAGATTTTGGATGGCTTTATCGTACAGCCCTAACAGCATTTCAATCCGCGTGGCATTACTGGTTTGCTGCTGCTGGTAAATTTGATGGGGATTCACTGTGCCTTCTCCTCGGATTTACCTTGATCAACCGCGCAGCAGACTTGCCACTAACTGCGGTATCTGATTGGCATTGCCCAACACGGTTGACCCGGCCTGAAGCTGTACCTGGGCGCGTGTAAAGTTGGCGATTTCGGTGGCAAAGTCTGTGTCACGAATGACGGATTCTGCTGCCACCGTGTTTTCCAATGATGCGCGCAAATTGTTGGCATTGCTTTCCAGTGTATTGGCCTGAAACGCGCCCAGTGTGCTGCGTAGCGATGAAACGTCGCTGATGGCCTTGTCAATGACCTGTACTGCATCCTGTGCGCTGCCCGAAGTGCTCACATCAATCGCGCTGAGATTGGCAACCTGCGCGTTCGCATCCACCCCAAGCGCATTGGTGTTAACCGCCTTCAGCGTAAGGCTGACCGTCTGGTTGGTATTCGGGCCAATTTGGAAGGTTAGCGTGCGCTCCGACCCTTTCGCAATGGGGCTGGCAACCTGATCGGCATTGGCCCCTATGGGTGAGATCAGGGTTTTGCTTTGTTCTTCTGTGTCGGCAAAAAGAAGCTGATTGTTGAATTGCGTTGTATTTGCAATCTTGTTGATGGTTTCTAACAAGCTTGTAATTTCGGATTGGTTGGCTGCCAGTGCTGCGGTGTCATTCACGCCTGCCTGGGCTGAGTCCAGAGCCAGGCTTCGCGCCTTTCCCAGCAGCGAATTGATTTCCTGCAAGGCTCCCTCGCCTGTTTGCACTAACGAAACTGCTTTGTTGGTATTATCCAACGCTGTTCGCAGTCCACTGATATTTGCACGTTGCTGTTCTGAGATGACCAGCGCGGCTGGCCCATCTGCACCACGATTGATTTTCAAGCCGGAGGAGAGCCGTTCCAGTGATTTTGATAACGAACCGCTCGTCCGAGACAAATTTTGTTGCGCATTGAGCGACGCATTGTTATTAACGACGGAAAGTGCCATAGAATTGAACCTCGAATCTCGTAGAAAAAATGAAGGAATAGTCTTTTGCGTGTCCCAGACCTTCACCTGCCAGACCTTCACCGGTATGTTGTTCTGCGAGCGGAGAATGCAGGAAATGTGTGCAAAAATTGTGATGGAATGCTGATGGTTGGAGCGTAAAAAATGGCCGCCAGCGAACTGACGGCCCCCAGGAGGACGAGAAAAGTTATGGAAGTTTTACGATTTTGGTTTGATGGTAAATGGCAGAACATTAGACGCCGCCGGGCCATCCGCTCCGAGCGCCAGATAGACTTCCGCCGCGCCTGCGGGCAGATCAGGTAGCATCAAAACAATCACGCCATCTACCACGCGGTAGTTGAAGCCTTCGATCTTGACGACCTGAGCGCCTTGTTTGAAAACGATGGTGTAAAACGGCGCAAGGTTGCGACCCGTAATCTTGAATTCCTGACCGGGCGCACCTTCGGGTTTGCCGTCCACCGAACTGATCGCTTCCAAAGCGACTGGCGGCGCAGCCAGAACTTTCACGGGCAACGGATTCGACGCGACGTGGCTATCATCATTGCCGTAACCCACGAGGACTTCCGTTACGCCTGGAACCATGCCGGGAACGATTCCTTCGATCATCGTGCCATCGGTGAATTTCAGCAGGTGATGCGGAACGTCAACGTACTCCTCTCCTTGTTTGAAAACAACTTCATAAAACGGCGCGAGATTCGTCCCCGTTAGCTTGAATTGACCACCCGGCAAGACCTCTGTCGGATTGATCGTGTCCAACTTGGCAACGTTCGCAGGCGGCAGAAACTTGAACGGTAATTTGTTCGAGATTTCGTTGATGCCCGCGCTGTTCACGAAGCCTACGAAAACCTCGGCTGCGCCAGGCGGCAGGGCTGGAACAACGCCTTCAATTGTTGTTGCCGTGATCTTGAGCGATTCTTTCGGCACGGGCCTATCGCTGGTGCCTTGCCGGAAGTAGACGACTTGCCCATCAATAAAGTTCTTGCCCGTTAATTTGAACGGTGTACCAGGCGCACCTTCGGAGGGGCTGATACTTTCCACTTCTGGTTTCGGCGTTGTTGTCGAATCGCCGAGGAATTTGAACTTCAGGACATTTGACAGCGGTGCACCGCCCTCAAAGGCCAGGAACACTTCGGCTTCGCCCGGAGCCATATTCGGAACCATCCCTGCAAACAGGCCATTCTCGAAGCGATAGCCATCGGGATTAATTTCGCTACGCTTGTCGCCTTGACGAAAGACGATATTGAAGAACGGCCCCACGTTTTCGCCCGTCAATTTGAAGGGCATTCCTCCTTTTCCTTCGACCGGATCAATCGTCAACAGCTTCGGCGCCTTCGGCAGGGGCAGCACTTTGAAGGGCAGTGGATTCGAGAACGGCACGCCGCCCACAAAGCCAACATAAACTTCGTAATCACCTGGTTCCAGACCCGGTATGATGCCCATCACCATCGTTTCATCGCCCTGCACTTGATTGTGCGGAACGCACACGACCCGCTCGCCTTTTTTGAAGAAGAGTTCATAGAACGGACGGAACTTCAGCCCTTTGAGTGTGAACTTCGTGCCGGGGGCCCCTTCGCCGGGCGTGATGGTTTCCAGCGTTGGTTTGTCAGGCGCGATGAATTTGAAGGGCAGGGCATTGGATTGCCCTTTGGAATTATGAACGAAGACTTTGCCTTCGCCCGGCGGCATCGCGGGCAATTCGGCTTCAATCGTGGTTTCGGTGATCTTAAGGCGCGCGCCATTCATAATGTGTTGGATCGCGCCGACCATAAACGTCACCGTAATGTCGGTGCTGAAGTTTTTACCAGTGAGTTTGAAAAGTTCACCCGGTTTGCCTTCAGTTGGACTAATGGAAATCAGTTCCGGTCCGCTTGTCGGCGGAATGATCGGGTCGCCCAGCACTTTGAATTTCAGGCTGTTGGACGGCACGCCAGGCATCGTTGTAGCTGTGCCTGGTACGAGGTCGAGATGTGTAATAACCAGGATTTCGTAATCGCCGGACGCCACGTTGGGGACTTTGCCCGCAATTGTCGTCGCGTCAAATTTGATCGTTGTCGGATCAAGCAACATGAAGCGGTCGCTCTGTTTGAAGACGACGCGGAAATTGCGCACATCCTCGCCCCATCCGCTGCCTTTCAATGTGAACACGACGCCGGGTTTGCCTTCACCTGGATCAACGGATTCTAGCTTCGCCGCAGGCGGGGGCAGCACTTTGAAGGGCAACACGTTTGAAGGTGTGCCGGGCAATTTGCCTGCCGTGGCCGCTACGCTTTCCAAATTGGTGACGACGAAGACTTCATAATCGCCCGGCATCACACGCGGCACAATGCCGGAAATATAGGTTTTCCCATCAGATTTCAGTGAGGCAGAATCAAGCTGAATGAGGCGGTCGCCTTTTTTGAAGAACACAAAATTGCGTTTTGGATCAGGATCGAACCCGCTGCCTTTGATCGTGAATCCTTCTTTGGGTGTGCCTTCCTTCGGATCAATGGTTTCAAGTTTCGCGCCTTCAGGGGCCGACACTTTGAACGCAAGTTTATTGGACGGTTCGCTCGGCGCTCCATTGCGGAACACGACGGCGAAGACTTCCGCGTCACCCGATGGCATACGCGGCACAATGCCTTGAATTCTGACCGACCCATCGGCTTCGGGCGTCGTCAGTACTTTGAGTAGTTCCACTGGAGACGGAATAATCTTGTCACCCAGTTTGAAGAAAATGCCATTGTTTTTGGGGTTTGGATCAAGCCCCACGCCGGAAAGCGTAAACGTTGCGCCGGGCATCCCGGAGGTAGGCGTAATGGTTTCCAGCTTTGGCGCAGGCGTCGCTGTGGTGGTGAACTTCAATTTGTTTGACGGCTCGCTCAGCACGCCATTGCGCATCACGCTGATGAAGACTTCTGCTTCACCCACGCGCAGCCCAGGTACGATGCCGCTCAGGCTTGCGCTGCCATCCGTGCCGGGCGTCAGTTTCAGGGTGCGCACGTCCACCTGAATAATGCGTTCGCTTTGTTTGAAGTGAACCTGATGTTGTTGCGCTTCAGAACCGAAGCCAGTGCCAACCAAGGTAAAAGACGAGCCGGGCGCGCCACTGGCGGGACTGATCGAATTCAGCACGGGCGCGGTGTTCACAACGTAAACGACCGCAAAGCCTTTGCGTGTATTGTCAGGTGTGGCATCGTCTACCGCCGTCGCCAACTTGGCGACCACAGTTCCTTTGCCCGGCGCATCGCCTTTTACTTTGAAGGACGCCTCGGTTTGTCCGGCGTCAATCGTCAATGAGGCCGGGCTGATGTCCAGCTTTACGCCTTCTTCATTGGTCAGATTGAAGGTTGCGGGAGCCGACAGCTTGCGCGACAACACCAGCGTCATATCAATCGTTGCCCCCGGTTTGATGCGGGCTTCCATCGGACGAATCAGCAGAGATAAAACGGGCGGGGCAGGAAGCTGAAGTGTGCCTGCATCGGTCGTGCCAGGGACCACTGCCTTGACCAGCTTGAAGGTTCTGAGCGGGTTGCCCGCAGGCGTGAAGAACATCGCATCAAGGCGCAGCTCGTCATCGTTTTTCGCGCGCACGCCTTTGATTTCAAATTTACCCTCAGAATCGGTGACTGCGCCGCGACCACGCGTAAAGACGCGCGCTTTGCTGACAGGCTTGTCATTACTGTCTACGACGCGCCCAATCACATTGGTGAACGTGACCTGATCAATCGGCGCACCGATAAACCAGATCGTAGCGAAGTCAATCACCGCACTGGCGACAATTTTTTCGCCGGTGCTGTCCACGGTCGCCGTACCTTTTTTGACAAAGCTCGCGGGCGCGACATTGGAACGGAAGGCATATAAATCCAGCACTGTACCCGCCGGGAATTTATCAGGATTCGGGAACGTCAATGTTGCAAGTCCTTCGCCCTTTGATCCGAACGTCGTGCCCATCGGTGTAATCAACGCCACGACGGACGGATATACTTTCGATGGTAATGGCGCGGGCAAACGACCATCCGCAGACAATCGCGTCAGACCTAAGCGCGGCTCTTTTGCGCCTTTCGGAAAGGTGACAGTGCTGGGGATTTCCAGCTTCAAGCCATCGTGTTCGATGATGACTGGATCAGCTTCTGGCTGCGCTACCAGATTGCCTGCCAGGCTGTACGGCCATTTCACATTATTGAGGAAAGCAGTGCTGCCTAATCCCGCAGGCAGGTAAATCGGATAGCCGATTTCGTTGTCGCGGCTATCGGTGACGATCATATTGAACGTCATTGTTGGCAGTCCCAGATTGGCCGGGAGCAGCGATGTATCAATATCCACCTGCGCCACACCGCGCGGGACATCGGTCAGCAGGAAGCGTCCGTTCGAGTCAGTTGAGGTGGCAACACTGGCACTGGCAACACTCACGGTAATGCCACTGAGCGGTGATCCATTCCCATCCAGGACCGTGCCGGAAATCGAAGTTTTGACAGCCAAAGACGCGGTGCTTTTGCGCGTGCCGGAAGTATTGCCAATCGTGACTTTGTCGGTGGCCGCGCCGTACGGCACGATGAAGGTCAACGCGGTCGCGCTGGTCGAAACGATTTGTCCCGACGTCGAACCCAGCTTGACCGAAGCTTCAGTCAGTGTGGTCGGAAATTGTGTCCCCGTGACCGTCACGACTTGTCCTGCGACGGCTTCGGCAGTGCTGAATGCTGTAATTACCGGCGCACCTGCCGGAGCTTCGGGATTGCCGCCCACATTGATCGTGATGGTGTTACTGATGGTCAGGCCATCGGTGATGAAGAGGTCTAATGCGCCTTGCCCGGTGACCGCTTCAGGAATGCGAATGTTGATTTGATCGAGCGCCACGTAATAAAGCTGCGGCCCGGCATAATCCACCTGTGCTTCGATGCCGCCAATGAAGGCTTTCACGTCTTTGCCGTCGCGCACGCCCGTGCCAAACAGCACCAGATAATTGCCCGGCGGCACAATGTTCGTTGACCCATCGCCGTTATTGACTTGCGTGTACGTGATGCCATCCGCTGTGAACGCTGCTGCCGGAGAACCCGTCCCTTGCTGGTTTTGCGTGAAGATGTTCAGGCTGCTTGCCGCCATGTACAAATCGCCTTGTGCCAGTGTGACGCCCTGATCGTTGGTGACGACAACTGTCGCCGTTGCATCCAACTCGGTCGCGCTCGGCACAATGTAGTTGATCTGGTTTGGTCCCACGAAAAGCAGTTCCGCCAAACGATTGTTGACCAGCACCCGGATGCCGCCGAGCGAGGTTGGCAATTGAATTCCCGCCGTCACCGAATCAACATCTTCGGTTGCGATGTAATTCTGATCCGTAATGGCAACGGTAAAACCGGAAACAATGCTGTCCGGCGCGACCGCCGGTTGATAACGGGCGGCGTCAACCGTGACGAATGGTTTGACTGTTTGTGCGGGAGCAGCGACCTGCGCTGCCAGCAACAATAAAAGGATGCTCAAAATACTTCGGATGGCGTGTCTCGTAGTCATGGGTGGGTGCTTCTTTCAGAGTAAGGTTCAATGGTTACGATGTCAGCGCGGACCGGCAAAATGACTTACGTGAGGTTTGCCTGAGGTGGCGCGCAGAGACTTCAAAGAAAACTATCCGGCGCAGCGATGGCAACTGGTGTTCCAAAATCAAACCGACGGGAAATTGTGGCGAGGTGTGTTGACGCTATGATTTTGATTTTACAGGGATTGCTTTTTTTTATGATTTTTGTGATGGGAAAAAGTCAACCGCGCTCAAAGGCAGTTGTGACCGGCGTATCATTGCGCTGCAAGACCTCCGTGAAGTGTCCGTCATTCTGCGGCACTGACGAGGTGACGCTTTCAGGCACATTCGCGCAATGGTGAAAAGCGGCCTGGCTAATTGCCTGGCTAACTGATAGTTGCGCCGTGCTTGGCCTGACGTTTCCGCCGGAACAAAATAAACCCCAATGTGCCTCCGACCAACAACAGCAAATCCAACGGCAGCGGAAACTGCCAATCATCCTCAACCACAATCGGCGGAGGGGCAGTGATGTTTTGTGTCGAGGCCGTAGCAAAGAAGACATCGTCTGTACCAGGGCGCGGCGACGCTTTATCTGTAAATGCCGTGAGCCAAAGATTGGCGGGGAGTTGTGTTGGCCTGAGGCCACAATCACGAGCTATTTGTTCGTGAAATAATGTATCCACTGGATTCGCCCACACGACTTCGCCCGGCCATTGTTGTTCACCAAGCGAACCTTGCATCCGCGCCTCGCTCAGGAAGAAAACCTTCAGCGAACGAGGCATCGTTGGTGAAGCCTTTTCACCGCGCAAATCCGCTGGCTCCCGATACGGAAAGAACGGACGCTCAGTCGTAAACGACATCCGTACCGGCTTCGTCGCAAAGCGGCTGCCATTCGCACTGAGCTTGAACGCCGTGATTTTCCAATGTGCCTTCACGTATGGTTTCAGCCATTCAATCAATGCTGGACGCGATTCATAACCATGTTTGCCGAGCCATTCGTTAAGGGAAGTTGCGTTGTCTGCTTCCAACACGACCGCGTCATAACCCCCGACTTGCTGTTCGTCCAACACCCGCACCGCGCTGGGAGGGATCGCGGTTGAGATGGCGCGTTCTTCGTTCATTCCCAAAAACGGCATCAACAGGAGCGGCGTAAAATCGAAGCCATCGAAATGCGGCGTGTGAACATATTTCGGACGAATGAGTTCGCTGACCGTATCCATTGCGTACTGCGCTTCCGCCAATTCCGGTTTCGTCGGCGTCGGCACGAGAAAGCCAAAATCCTCTGCACCACTGAATGACGCCATCCGAATGAAATGCTCAGTCTTCGTTTTCGCATCCCACACAATAACGGCGGCTTCTTCATTGATGTTGACGAATTGCCCGTTGCGCGGTGCAGGCGCGCAGGCGAATAGAATTGTTGCTGGATTGATTGTCAACAAGGCAACCGTTAATAGCTTGGTGATAGATGATTTGTAGTGCATAGAAATTCTACCTGGGCATAGGATCAATCGTAGCCGTTGGTTAAGGCTACGCACAGCTTAATTTTATAATAGTGTCCTATCTTCTTTCGTAAAAGTGACAGACTTTAGACCTTACCTTTTGTAGCAGAACAGCCTTATGGTAGTTTATTGCACGTGCCCAAGCCATAATCTCAGGACAAATTCTCAGAAAAGGGGCCTCACAAATGGGAAAAGATTATTGGGAAAGCCGATTTGCGCAGCAATTTTCTAAAGTTGAAAACAAACAAAAACCAGGAGTGCTTCTTTCCTTAATTCCGGGTCGTGACGAATGGCCAGAGTTCCGAAACTTTGTGCGCCAAGAATGGCGCTATGAGGAAGGCTATTACTCTATTCGCAGAGAGCGCCCTCACTGTTTTATTGCACTACTTGGAGGAGTGGCCTTCTACGAATATGAAGAACATCGCTTCTGGCCTTATTTTGCTCAACAAGTTGGGGGATCGTCCATTCCGGCTAGTAAACAGCACGAAATAAACGCAGATTTTGTCCGAGTTGCATTACAACTTGGTCTAAAAATGCTCGGCACAGACTATGTTGGTTCAGCCGTCTATCAGATTGGAATTCCTCTTTCGCTTTGGCAACACTTTCTGAGGTTTTGCGAATGGGCTTGGTCAAACGAGGAATGGGAAGAATTCTCTTCTATTGATTGGGAAAAGGCGGTCGAAAAACGGATCATTAACATCCCTCGCCTGAGAAATTTCTTGCTCGGCAATCGTAGCGACGCAACTACTTTCACGCGTGAAATTCTTGATGCTCGGCGCATCCTGAGCGACGACGAAAAACTAACGATCAATGATCTAAAACAAGCTTCACTCTTGCGACAAGAATACTTTGATGAAGTGCCTGAAACGGCTGAATTCCTTCGCCCTTCAAATCCTGATTCACTGTTCCAAAATCGCGCAAGGCTTTATTGGGACGAAGGGTGCATCAACTTGCATTTACCCGCCGTAGCTAATGATAAGCTGCCTGCCACTTGGAGAATAGACCACATCGAACAACGGGCTTCTACAACACCTGACAGTCTTCCGCTTGATTCAACTGCTTTTGAAGAAACTCTGTTGTTAACCTTGCAATCTGGTGAACGCACAGAGAAACAACGATTAAATGGACTTAAACCATTTGGCTTATGGGATGCTGAGAGGGAAAAGTTTGTCAACCACCGTCGAGACGCTTTGCCAGTAGGACAATATGCGTTGATTTCACGTGATGTGTTGGGAATGAACCGGCGTGGTTTTGATGAAGACGATAATCCGAAGAATGAGCCGTTTGAATTGCGGGATGGCACAAGTTGTTATGTGACGCGCCTTGCGCCAACTGAGAAAAGTGCGGAAGTTTCTTTTACTGGCAGAAAAGAGAAAATCAGCTTTCGCTCTGGCTTAAAAATAGAAGCACGCATTTTTGCTGGACAAGGCTGCTTTGCGGCGAACTTCAGCCGCTATCAGCAATGGATAAAAGTAGAACGATTGCCGTTGCTTTGTCTCGCTATTCCATATGGGAGTTTTGAAAACCCAGGGCAGTCTGTACAACAAAAGTTCACAGTGCTTATTGGCGAAGAAAAAGTGGAAGGGCAATGGAAAAAGCAGCATGAAGATGACGCCCAAGAATTCTATATTTGGAATTGGGAAAATGAGCCACAGCTAAAACAGAAAGTGACAATTGCAATTCAAGCCAAGGGCCTCGGTAGTAGGTTTGAGTATCAGATTGAAATGCTGCAATCGAAACTACCCGATCATTGCTGGCAAAATTTACCCGGTGCGTTTCTGCCGATGGTATTGTTGGCGCAACCTATGTCACAAATGAAAGATGGAATGCTGTGGCAGGATTTATTATCGGCGCGAGAAGCCATTACGCCTGACGGCCTACAGGTATCACGTCATAACTTGAGAGAATATGTCAATCGTGGCTTTCTTGAGTATCACGGGCATCGCTGGCGCATCGTTGAATCCAGGTGCAAGCTTGAATCTGTGGATGAGGGAAATTGCCTGATGAGCTATTGCGGCAATCCAGCTATCCTTTGGGGGTTATTCAAGTATGTGAATAACAACCACTCAGCCATCGCATTGCCAGAAATTGAAGTAATTAGCCTTAAAGGTGAGTTACCATATTTACAAACCCTTTGGCAGGCAAGGCAGATTGAATCAGTCAAAAAAATATTTCGGTAATCATAAAGAAGTTCGCTTGGTAACTGATCTTTGGAGGCCCTAAATATGGAATCGCTGACCACTCGATTTGAAAAAGAAGTCTTCAATCCTTACGTTGAATTCTTGCGTTCTACCTATCGCATTCATCCTGATTTTGCACATGTCAAAAAAGCCTGGGAAGAAAAGTTGACCATGCAAGAATTGGTTAACGGGCCTTACCTCGAAAAATCTCAGATGTATGCGCCGGGAGATGGTTTAGATACCATGTTTTTGCACGAGAAAACGCGAGTAACCATCAATCACCGGCTTAGCGGGCGAAGTCTATACAAACATCAAACTGACGCGCTCAAATTGATTCTCAATGGGCAAAACGCAGTCATCGCTACGGGTACAAGCAGCGGTAAAACACTGTGTTATCAAATCCCAATTCTGGATGATTTGCTGCGCGATTCATCACCCGGCTTGCGAGCAATTATCATTTATCCCCTCAACGCATTAGTGAACGATCAATTGACCGAATGGGAAGAGATGTTGCGCGCCCATACGCAAATCACTTTTGCTCGTTTTACAGGGCAAACTCCGAATAATCAGAAGGACTATGAAGTGCGTGAAAAAGAAATCATCGCACAGCTTCTAGCTGATGAGGGATACACTCAAAACGCCCTGCAACGTGAGGTTCAGCAACAGCTACAGAAGAGATTGAATGAGGTTCCAAAAAATCGGTTGAATCATCGGGAAGCCATTCGTAACAATCCGCCGCACATTCTTATTACGAATTTTTCAATGCTTGAATACTTGCTGGAACGTCCGGTGGACGCGCCAGTTTTTCATAATGCACGATTGAAATATCTGGTGCTTGATGAGGCACATGCTTATCGTGGAGTTCAGGCAACAGAAATTGCCTTTTTAGTGCGTCGCCTTAAAGACCGATTAGGACTTGAGCAACTAATCAGTGTCGCAACATCGGCCACATTGGGTGATCCAAACAAACCTGAAAGCAGAGAAAAGGTGCGGCAATTTGCTGCTGAGTTGTTTGGTGAACCATTCGCTGAACCTAATCCGATTTATGGGACACCCGCACAGCCAGACTTTGTTTTCCCGTCGCACTACCCAATGCCGCAGGAATATATTGAGGCAGTAGGGCTAATACGTGCAGGGAAAATAGATGCCGCGTTGAAACAGCTTGGTCGAAATTCGCCTATTAAATCCCTGAATGATTTCTTCTCGCATGATCAAAACTTATATCGCTTGCGAAAAGAAATCCTGAAAGACCCGATTTTGCTACACGACGCAGCAAAGTTATTGTGGGCAGACGATCCACAAGCAACAGATGGCTTGCAGGCACTGCTCGAAATTGCAGCTTTCATCAAACAAGATCAGGCACATGAAGACCTGTTGCCAACACGATTGCATTATTTTGTGCGAGCGCAAGACGGCTTACACGTTTGTTTGAATCAATCCTGTCCAAGAAGGCGTGATGACAAGGCTGCTTATTTTGTGTCGCGCAAGAGTGATGACAACGCAGAAGATGGTAAATGCACGTTTTGCAATTCACTCTTAGTCGAAGTTGTCACCTGTCGCAAGTGTGGTTATTTATATGGAGCTTTACAAGATTTAGGCCCGCGCCGCAAACAAAGCTCCGACCATGATGAAGCTGAAATCAAACCTGCATTTGACTCATTCTCGACCGAGCTTGGTTGGGCAGCAGATTCTTTTTGGACCTACTTCAGCGTCGAAAAAGACTTACCGTTTCCAAAACGAAAAGAAATGGATGGTGACGAAGAGGATGATGATAAAGACAACAGTAAACTCTTTCTCAATCCTGTGGCGTTGCAGTGGTGCGTGACCTGCGGCAAGAAAAAAGACAAGGGCGAGGGCGATAATTGCAAGTGCGCTGATCCGAAGCTTCGCAGCATTCAAGTTTTTCACCGCCAATGCCCTGCTGATAAGTATCAAAATCTTGACGATCCCAAGAAGAGACCCTTAACCCGGTGTCCCAATTGTATGACAAGGAATGCTTCTGGATTAGAGCCTGTACGTCGGTTTCAGGAGTCCGATGATGAGACAGGCTTGGCGATGGCGTTGCCTCTATCGCATTTTCAAGTCACGCCACTGCAAGCAGATCAAAAGCCACCGCGCAAATTGCTGTGTTTTACAGATCACCGCCAACGCGCCGCTGCGTTTCCGGTGCTGTTGGAGGAAGAAACTTTTGCTCACGATCTTGGTAGAAAAATTGTTGAGATCGCAAACACCGCAAACAAGAAACTTGATTTCGTTGAGTTAGGAAAAAAGCTGGCTGATGCAGAGCAAGATGATCCTGATTTCTTTTTGCCGACATCGCGCATGCCCGATGAAAAGCTGGAGGGAAAAGAAGGCAAGGAGAAGAAAACGAATTTATGGATCGCTGAAACATTCGCCTATTTCGGCATTCCAGATTCTGCTCGTGAATCGGCTGAAGATTTGGGGCTAGTTCGCATTGAGTACGAAGTAAAAGAGAACGAACAACGGCTATTTCATTCTCTGCTGAAAAAAATTGAGCCAGATATTTCGTTAGCTGAAGCAACTGCTGCAATGCAAACCTTGCTGATGTTTTTGCGACAGAAAAAAATCTTTACTCTGCCCCCAAGCCACGTTTCGCCTGATGACATTGCATTCGGGCGAGTAGATGCTGACATCTCAATTACAGAAAAACGCGAAGGAAGTGATCGTCCAGGCTGGCTACCAAAAAAGAATCAGGATGGTAGTTACCGTGAGAATTTTGTCAGCGATTACCTTCGTCGTTTGTTTAGGGGAAACGATGACGAGACATACAAGCTTGCCGAGACCATCTGGAAATTTCTGACACATGAACATTTTTTGCTCATTGATCGCTCAAGTAAAGGCAGGTGGAAACTTGACCATGAAAGATTGTTTGTCACCAAGATGGTTGACCGTTTTGTTTGCAATCGTTGCAGTATTGTAACTGCCTATTCAGTGCAGCAATGTTGCCCGCGCAATGGGTGCAAAGGTCAGCTTGAAGCGAAGCCCTTTGAGCCTGCCAACGAAAACATCATCGCGCGCTGGGTTGCTGGAAAAGACAGTGTCCATTTTACAACACTAAAATCAGAAGAACACACAGCACAATTGAATAAAGATTTTGCCAAAAGGGTTGAGGATTCGTTTCGTGGAGAGACTCGGAAAAAGATAATCAATGGCAAAGAGGAGGAAGTAAAGCTGGAAGGGGTCAATTTATTAAGTAGCACTACAACGTTTGAGATGGGGATTAACATCGGCGATTTGCAAAAGGTATTGTTGCGCAATGCTCCGCCATCAAGTGCAAGCTATGTTCAGCGGGTAGGACGCGCAGGGCGTGGTAAAGACAAAAACGCAGTTTGTGTGACCTTATGTCGTCGGACAAAATACGATGCCGATGTCTGGCGGAACCCAAGGATGTTAATGTCTGGTATTGTGCGTACCCCGACAGTCTTCACCCAAAACCGTATCATTGCGCAGCGTCACTTCAATGCAGTTGTGTTTGCACGCTTCCTGCGCATGAAGGTCGCTGATGAGAAATTGCTTGGAGAAGATGTGAAGCAACAAATCCCTTTGGCAGCATTTCTATCGGCGGAATCACTGCACAGTCTTCCTGAAAATTGGTTACCGTTCGGCGCATCAAAATTAAGATTTATCGAATGGCTGGTTGAGCAATCAGAAGCACAGATATTCTCAACATTGGCTGGGCGAAGGTTGTTGGAGCCGCTAGCTGGCTTTGTTTCCGCACGAGAGAATAGTCAAAAGAAATATGAAGAGGTTACACAAGAAATCTCAAAGGAATTACAAGAATTACTGTACGAGCGGAAACAGCTATTTAGTGCTGGAAAACCTTCCGGGGACATTGATCGCGCAATTCAAAACCTGCTGAGCGAAGATGTGATTTCAGTTTTGGCGAAGCGGGGTCTTTTGCCACGCTATGCCTTCCCGCTGGATACTGTCACGCTGGAAACAACTTGGAGCCGCTGGGACAGCAAAGACGTTGAATTGAGCCGAGATAGAATGTTCGCCATCTCAGAGTTTGCACCAGGCGCACAAGTCATTGCACGCAAGAAGGTATACACAAGTGCCGGGCTGTATATCGTAGGGCGTACTGATAAGCCTGATCCTCTTTGGTATTCCAAATGCCCTGACTGTGAGCAAATTCGCACTTCTTTAACGAAAGACCCCTTACTTGGGCATTGTGAGGTTTGCCAGAAAACAATCACCGGGCAACACGTCAAACGTTTTGTCGAACCAAAAGCATTTAGTATTCAGTTGGATAAGAAAAAAGGCATTGGTGAAAGACTACGTCGAACAACCTTGATTCGGATGCGACAATCACTAACACACTTTATTGATTCGGTGAATAATGATGACTTTACTGAGCAAAATGGATTTGGCCTTGCCCTGAAGTCATCAGGCAAGCTCTTTCGTTATAACTTGGGAATGCAAGGGAAAGGGTTTGTGCTATGCGGAAGTTGTGGACATAGCGAAGCCGCACATTTACATAAGAGCGGCAAAAAGCATCAGCGGCTGCGTCCTTCGTCAGGAGGTTCTGAATGCCAGAATGAATATTTTGGGAATAGCTCATTGGCGTATGGGCATAGATTTGAAAGTCACTGTTTGATTGTCAGGCCAGATGCTATCTGTTCTTCAGTTGAATCGCTCGCTTATGCCATGCGAAAAGGTATGTGTAATGTGCTGGAAATCGAACCGTCGGACATCGGTGTTTCGTGGCGTTGGCGGGAAAACCGCAAGCAGGGAAATGTCAGGGCCGAGATTGTTCTATACGATCTGACACCAGGAGGCGCGGGCTTTGTCAAAGAAGGACAAGAGCAGTGGACCGAAGTTATAAAAGCTGCTCTTGACGTCTGTGAAAAATGTGACTGTAAAGATGCTTGTTACAACTGCCTGAAGGATTACTCTAATCAGAGCCATCACGAAAAACTAAGCCGTCAAAAAGCCATTGAATCATTGTCGAGCTACTGATTCGCCGATGCTAACAGCTTGCTGCTTCGTATTCATCTGTGGGCAAAATCAATATCGCCAACTCGTCACATCCGCGCCCGCCGGAGCCGTTTTCAGCAATCGCTCAATTGCTTTCGGCACAAACATCTGGTGATAGCGCAAGCGTGAAATCGCGTTCGGGCGCGTGTGATCGCCGTTCCAGCAATGTTCGGCGCGGTCGCCGTAATCTACTTGCCCGTCGTAGTGCGGGTTCGTCGTCGTCTTCAAAAAGTCTTCGACCAGATAGACGGCGTTGTTCAGGTAGTAGTTGTCCATGTCGCCGCAGTACAAATGAATCTTGCCTTGCAGCTTCGGCCCCAGCTTCGCCCAGTCGCGTTTCAGGATGTAGCCGAGGTCGTAGCGTTCGCGCCAATATTCGGCGACGGTCTTATCAATCTTGCCCGTGACTTTGTCCCAGATCGGTTTCGGGTAGCCGTCTGCGCCGACGGGCGAATAGACAGCTTGCCAGATGTCCCATTGTTGGCCGGAGCGGGTTTTGTCGCCGAGGGCTAATTCAAAGCGATTCAGTTCTTCCATCGTGGCGCTGACGTGGCCGAGATAGTTGCGCATGCCGGGGCGTGGTGTGCGCTTCCATTGGCTTTTGGCAAAGTAGGCGTTGTCGTCTTCGTAAATGTTGACGACCGTGAATTGCCGAAAATCAATTGGATCAGGGCACGCGGCGTAACAGCCGTTGTATTCGTCGGGATAAAACACCTGCGCGGCTAGGGCTTCCCAGCCACCTGTCGAGCCACCGTACATAAAACGCGCCCAGCCTTGTCCGAGGCCGCGAAATTGCTTTTCAATGAACGGAATCAATTCGTAGGTGATCGCATCTCCGTACGGGCCGAGATTCGCGGAGTTCACGGCGTATGAATCGTCGTAGAACGGATTTGCGTGCTGGATTTCGATGATGATCGCGCGCGGGAAATTCGGGCCAGTCCATTCCTTGTAAAACTCGTGCGCGTATTCCTGCTGGATTTTGTTGTAGCCCGCGAGCTTGAAGCGTTCGCTGTAATCGGGCTTCAGATTCGGGTCGGGCGGTTCTTCGCGGAAGCCGCCGAACGTGGCAGGGAAGTGGCCGTGATAAATCATCAGCGGATACTTTGCATTCGGATGCGTGTCCCAGCCTTCGGGCAACAGCACGTTGGCACCGAGGTACATTGGACGGCCCCAGAATTCGGTCAACAGCTTGCTCTGCATTTTGACGTGCTTGATGTACTTCGTGTCTTTGGGCGGCACAATTGGCGGAATGATTTTGTCGAGTGTGAGGTTGATCGTGCCGCCTTTGCGTGGATCAACCGTGAGCTTGATTGGCGTGCTGTAGAGGTTGCCGGGCGCGCGATTCCATTGCTGGCCTTCGCCGCGATCCATTGGCAATTTGACCGTGTGTCCGTCTTTGCGCTGGAACGTTTCGTATTTGTGCAGCAGGGCTTGGACGTAGTATGTGCCAGCAGGGATGTCGCGGACGCTGTGGCGAGGATAGCCGAATGCACTCGCGTCAATGATGGCTTGCTGCCCTGGTTTGAGGCCGTCAACATTGGTTCCGAAGATTTGTTGTGTCTGCAAGCCATCATTGATTTGAAAGCGTGGCTCCTGCGATCCATCGGTCGAAATCAGCAACAATATTCGCCCATCGAGCGGCGTTTTGCTGTGTTGTTCGGTGAACGAGATGGCGAATTTGCTTTGGGCGGAAATGGTGATGGAGAAGAGTGTGAGCAGCAGCGTAGACAAAAAAAACCGTTTCATAGGGGGCCTCCGTTTTTGTGCAGAGTTCACGCTTCAGTGTGTGTCCTGACATTGAGTGACGCCATAACCAACGTCAGCACGCTGAAGCGTGAACTTTGCACAGTTATATTTTCTCAATATCGTGCAATCTGCTGACATCAATCGTGATTGGTTCGCCGTCGGCGATGGGTTCGTAAATGTTGCTGAATTTTGCGCGCCACACGATCTCCTCGGTTTTGTAGGAAGACCGCGTGTGAACGGTTTGCGAGACGCTGTCGTCAAGCGCGGTCAGCAGAATGATGAACTCAGCATCGGCTTGATGCAAGCTTTCTTCCGTGTGATCGAAGAGCGGGCTGTCTTCATCAATCGGATGTACGACCGTCCACGATAGCGGGAAGAAATCCACATGCGAGCGTTCCAGTTGCAGTTGATGAAAACGCCGATTCGTCGGGCCGTTGCCACGGACATACAGCGACAGGTTGACTTTGACCTCCACGTCTACCAACTGGTTTTTGCGCCCGTTCGTGATGCGAAACATAAAGCCGGTGATGTCTTTGTACGGTGCGATCACGGCCTGATTGCTGAACACAATGCGCGCCGTCGGGCGCGAAAAGCGTGCAAAGATCAAGCCGGTAATGATGGCGGTAGCGAGCAACCCCGACAGCGATTCAAACACGACAATCAAATTGGCGGCCATTCCGATGGGGCTGATGTTGCCGTAGCCAATCGTGGCGAAGGTGTGAACGCTGAAGAAAAACGCCTGCCAGAAGCGCGTGTATGTATCGTTTGCCGGGCCAGATAAAGCGCCTTCTCCGCACGCCAGATATGCGAATGCGAAGGCGGCATTGATGAGAAGAAAATACAGTGTCATCAGGCTCAAAAACCTGCCCCACGATACCGTCAACAGCAAATGATACGGACTCAGCGACGGCAAAAAGGCGAGGCCGGTGCGGCGCACGTTGAAGCTGCCATCACGGTTAACAAAGCGTTGGCGGCTTTTTTGTGCGACGACCGTACCAAAGCCTAAATCTTTGACTTCTTCTTCGGCGGGGGCGGGTGGTGGAATGGTTTCCGGGGCGACTTCAGCACTCATATTGAAAAAGGTGGCGCATCCACGAGTACACGAAGAAATTCGGTCGGATGCATAGGATTTTCGGGATTAACGCGATTCAGAACATCATCTTGTTCATCTGGTCAAGCCGGTCTGATTTTTCTTCGTGCTTCTTCGTGTGCCTTCGTGGACGAGAAAGATCAATCAAAAATCACGGTCTTTTTGTTGTACAGCAAAATGCGGTGTTCGATGTGCCAACGCACGGCGCGCGATAGCACGACCTTTTCCAGGTCACGGCCTTTTTGAATCAAATCCTCAAGCTGATCTCGATGCTAGACACGCATTACATCTTGCTCGATGATCGGGCCTTCGTCCAGTTCTGAGGTGACATAATGACTTGTCGCGCCGATCAATTTTACGCCGCGTTCATACGCGCGATGATATGGTTTTGCGCCCATAAAGGCGGGCAAAAACGAATGGTGGACGTTGATGATGCGTTGGGGGTATTGATCCACAAAGACGGGCGAGAGGATTTGCATGTACCGGGCCAGCACAATCAAATCAATCGAATGATCGCGGAGCAGTTGAAGTTGTTGTTCTTCGATCTCGGCTTTGTTGTCTTTAGTGACGGGTAAGAGGTGAAACGGGATTTGATAAAACTCGGCAATGCGCTGGGCTGTATTGTGATTGCTGATGATCAGCGGAATGTCACAGGCCAGTTCGCCACTTTGTTGGCGATAGAGCAAATCCACAATGCAATGATCGTAGTGCGAAACATAGATCGCAATTTTCGGGCGCAGGGTCGAAAGTTCTAACCGCCAGCGCATTCGGAACTGATCGGCAATACGCCCGAATTGGCGACGGAATTCTTCGATGCCCAAATCCAGCCCTTCCAGACCAAATTCAACCCGCATCAGGAACAATCCCTGTTCATTGTCCTGATGCTGGTCGGCGTGCAGGATGTTGGCGTTGTGGCGATAGAGAAACTCAGCAACCGAGGCGACCAGGCCTTTGCGGTCAGGGCAATCAATCAGGAGAATGGCGGTATTTTTCATGGCGCATAAGTTTCATGGGACATTCAGAACATGTCAACGAGTTTTTGTTCCGATGTAAATCAGGTATGGACTGAACGCGTAACTTTCCGCTCCATGTTTCCCAAAGGCCAGTCGAAACAGCATATTCAGCACAAGCTGACAATTCATCAGAAAGTTCATCACCGTTGCCTGATAGCCCGAAAGATGTTCCGCGCCGCAGACATGAACTTTGAAGGTGCCGTAATAATTACAGAAGTGACTTTGTAGCCCCGCCCGCCGAAATAATGATGCAAAGCTTTTTTTGCTCATGATGTTCAGGTTATGCATGGGAATTATTTCAGGATGGAAGAGGCGAAACAAAAGATGCGGGACGCCGATCAGGCGAGGGATTGTGACGAGCAGCTTACCGCCGGGTTTGAGCAAGCGGAGATGTGCTTCTATCACTTTGTCCATCTCGGTGAAATGCTCAATGAATCCCCGTGAAATAACCAGATCAAAGTAGCCTTCGTAACGCGTCAGGAAGCCTTCTGAAAAAGCATCGGCGCGAATCACATTGTTGGGATTAAGACCGTGCTGGCTAAAAACATCACGATTCAAATTCGCGCCACTTTCGGCATATTCGACGCCATAGGGATCATAGCCAAAAGTTTGGTGCAACCGGACTAAATTGGTTCCCGGTGCGCTCCCGATTTCGATTACCTTCAATCCGCTGGTTTTCGGCAGGAACGATTCGTAAATTCCTTCCCATTCTTGATAATCGCTATAATCGCGCCAGTATTGGCTCAGATGTTGTTTGAGCGTGGTTTTTAACCCTGGGGATGGTTTTGCTTTTGGCCTTGAACGTTTGGGGGTTGTCAGTGCGCCTAAATACACGGCGTTCCAGTAATCTTTTTCCGTCAATCTACTCATTTCGTGGTCTCCGAATGTTTGAAGGTTTATTCAGATGAGGGCACGATTTATTTCAAACGAGGGCAAAGTCTTGGTTTATTTCAAGTCCAGCGTAATTTCGGCATAAATACGCTCGACATCTGTAGCAGTAAGGCGGGCAAAGTGGTTGAGGTCGGGGACCACCAAAATTCCAGTCAAATCAATTCCTGCCGGGCTAACGGTCAGTTTGTTGTCTCCCTGTGCGTAATAACACGAAGGACGATGTTGCTTGCGGGGGAATAAATAGACTGTCCAGCAATGGGGATCATGCGTGACAATTAAATTGAGCAGAGGCTCGGCTGTTGCTGCGGTTGCTTTCGCAATATCAAAGACAGTCTCGTGAAACCAGGCGGTGATTGTATCTTTTTTGGCGCTGGAAGCAACTAGAATTTTGAGGCCATATCCGTCCAAGGAATAGGCATCCAGTTCGGTGGGCGATGAAAGCGGCGTGCGTGGCCAATGACTGACCTCATCGAAAAGCGGAATGCCGGCACGATTACACGCTTGAAAGTGATGATGGTCGGGCGCGGAAGCGCCGCAGGACGGACCATTGTAGAGGGTGAAATACTGGCTGCCGAGTGCGGCGGTGAGGTCGAGCAGGTCTTCAAAACGCGGCGCGATGGCTTGTGGCGTGTGCTCTCGTTCCGAAATCACCAAATGATCTTTCAGTACCGGAAATGGGTTGCACAGCACAACGTAGTGGTCGCCAAAGGGAACGCTTTTTTCTTCGGTCGGAAAATTTTCTGCACACAAAAAACAAGGCCGGGCCTGAATCGAAGCCGTGTCCACTTTGGCTGCGGTGCTGACAATGCGCGCTGGATTGAATTGCGCCAACATCCGCGAACCTTTGACCGTCAGCTCTTTGTATTGTACCTGGGACAGCGCCTCGGTTGCTTTACCTAACTGCGGCCAGGTGGCTAGTTGTTGATTGATCAGCGCCGCTACGCGCGTCGGAAAATCGGTGATCGGTTGCGCTGCATACGCGGCGAGTGCGTCATCATTGATGAATCGTGATTCCCAAGTCATAGGTGATCGGTGGCTGGTGGTCGGTGATCGGTGGTAAATTACTTTTTGAACTGTGAACTTTATTCAAGACTGTAGCACAATCGGCCACCAGTCACCGACCGCCATCAGTCTTAATTCTTCCGTTGCCGGGCCTGAATTTCCCACGTCCGAATGCGGTCTTTGTACGTGTCGTAGCGGTTCATGGTCGGCAACGGCAGCGCGCTGTCGGAATTGCCGCTCCATCGCCGGGCAAAATAGACGGATTCGTAAATGCGCCCGATTTCGTAGTCACGACTAATGCGCAGCGCGAGCGCGTAATCTTCGCCATAGCTCACATTCGGCAACCCGATGCCGCGCAAAACGGCAACGTCAAATGCACGTGGAGCGCCGAGTCCATTAATGCGTAGCGCGTTGTTGCGTCCGTTGTCGCGCGTCCATTCTTTGTGGTCAATCAGGCCGGGCGGCAATTCGTTCAGATCGAAGTCTACGGTCGTGTATGAACCAATAATCATCGCGTAATGACCGCGCTCAAATTCCGCGACAATTTTGGCGAGCGTTTGGTCGTCGGTGTAAATATCGTCAGAATCCAATTGTATGGCGTAGCGACCGCAGTACGATGAATACACGCCTTCGTTCCAGCAACCACCAATGCCGTAATCGGTGCGCTCCGGGATCAAATGAATCACGCGCGCATCGTTGGCGGAGAGTTCTTTGAGCATTGTGGTTGTGCCGTCGGTCGAATGATTGTCCACAACGATCACATTGAAATCGAAATCCGTCTTTTGCGACAAGACACTGCGCACCGCGTCAGCGACAGTCTTTTCCCGATTGCGCACGGGAATAATGACGCTGGCTTTGACGGGAAACGATTCGTGGCTTTCGGGGACGCTCGCAAAGTTTGGCTCCAGAAAAGCGCCAGTGCGTTTGAGGTGCTCGGTGGCAATCTGCTCCATCTCAATTTGGTAAGCCCGATTGCGAGGGTCAACATAATCGAAAATCTTTTCGCCGCTTGCGCGAGCATCCAGAACCGAACGCGTGTACAGTGGTTCCGGCACACGCAGGATTTCGTTCTCAATCGAAAGCTTCAAGCGCAAATCATACAGCCCGCCCCATTGCAATTCGTTCGGAATCTGACCGTGTTTGACGAGCGCCGCCAAGGCCGCCGAACGCGAAAGCAGAATCACCGAACCGAAGTCAAAATTGTCGCGGATCGAACCAAGCTGGTAATCAATCAGCGGGTGGTCGGTTGTTTCGCCTTTGTCATTGACTTCGCGGAAGTCGGAATAAAGCCACGCCGCGCCCGTGTCGTCCGCGAGTTGCACGAATCGTTCGACCGTGCGTGCGCCGAGCATAATCGCGCTACCTGCCAGTGTAAGCAGCAAATAGTCGGACTGAATATCGGCCAGCAAATCGTTGATCGCTTCGCCCGGCAGGTTTGCCGCTATGGTGATTTCCTGCACGCGCGGATGAGATGAATTGGTAACAAATACTGTGTTCATGATTTTGCAATTGGTTCCTTCGGTCTAGCCACGATGAATCCCGGCATTGTATTCACTTTTACAAATTCTGCTAGTTCTTGTTCGACTACGCCGCCTTTGCTTTTTGCCGAATGGCGCACCATTAGTTTGCCGTCTACCCAAACCAACAGGCCGACGTGAAACGTGTCCAAGCCTTTGCGCGTTGAGGCGAAATAGATTAAGTCGCCGTCTCGAAAGCGTTTGCTGACTTTGTTGAGTTTGCGTTTCGGGAAATAGCGATAAGTGATCGTGCGCGGCGCGAAGCATTGCAGGAAGCTAATTTCCTTGGTGCGCGTCAGCGTGTCTTCGCCGCGTGTGACGTCGGTGAAAGCGCCCCGCTTAAGGTGGTATTTGCTCCAATCGGTCGTGTAATGCAGCCGGTCTTTCCATTGGATGTTGCCATTGCGATAGCGAATTTCGCGTAGGAGATCATTAACTTCCTCGGCCTTTTTCGCCCACGCGAGCGCCAGACAGGTTTCCAGATAGGTCACGCAATCGAAGCCGTCATAGGTCGCGGTGAAGACTTCGGGCTCTGTGTCGGAGCCAATCAGCGGGCCGATGATATACGGTTTGCCAATGAATTGGGCGCTGATGAATTTCAGGCGTGCGCCGATGGTGGGAAATTGGGATGAGGCTTTAAGAATTTGTTGTGTGAGTTTGCGGTCGAGCTTTTGACCTTTGCGTGTCACGTGCTGATCCTTTCAATCGATGATAATTCCTAGAGAATCGGCAGTATGCCTCAGCTTCTTCCCTGAAGAAAGCGATTTCCCCCCCAAGCGCAGAGCGTGGCTCGCAGCGCCGCAGAACAGGAAGTTGTAGGTAGGTGCAACCGAAAAAATGCGTCCTGTGAAACCCAGCCTTGACACTGGATTTTGAAATCCATATTCTTACCGCTTGTTTTTTTGACGCTATTTACGGAGATTTCTATCTATGTCAACTTACTTTCCGAGCGGCAACGGCCTAGAGAGCCAGAGAAAATGGTACGTGATTGATGCGGATGGCGCGACTGTGGGGCGTGTAGCCTCTAAGGTTGCCAACATCCTGATGGGCAAAACCAAGCCGACGTACACGCCATTTCTCGACACGGGAGATCACGTGATTATCCTGAACGCTGCTAAAGTTGTTTTTAAAGGCAATAAGCTCAACGACAAAATGTATCATCATCACACAGGCTATCCTGGCGGTTTGAAGAGTATCAGCGCCCGCGATCAGCTTGCCAAGCATCCTGAGCGCATTTTAGAAAGCGCGATCAAAGGGATGTTGCCCAAGACCAAAATGGGACGTGCGATGGCCAAGAAATTAAAAATCTACGCCGGGGCAGAACATCATCACGGGGCCCAAAAGCCAGAAGCGTTGAGCGTGTAGTTGTAATTTGTCAGCAGGCACTCCCGCCTGTTTTGTACATTTGAGGAGCAAACGTGGCAGATATCCAGTATTACGGAACCGGACGACGCAAAAGCGCAACGGCGCGTGTTTACCTGCGGCCCGGCAAAGGTGAGTTCAAAGTCAACAAACGGGCAATTGAAGCCTATTTCCCCAACGAAACCCTGCGGATGATTATCCGACAGCCGCTTCAAATGACTGACACCCTCAATAAGCTTGATGTGCTGGTCAATGTGGACGGCGGCGGGATGGCCGGGCAGGCGGGAGCGGTGCGTCATGGCATTGCTCGTGCGTTGCTGGAATTCAATAGCGAATTGCGCAAGAAGTTAAAACGGGCTGGCCTGTTGACTCGAGACCCCCGCGCCAAAGAGCGTAAGAAATACGGGCAGAAGGGCGCGCGCAAGCGGTTCCAATTCTCGAAACGATAATTTTTGGGTGGTTAGTAATTGGTGGTCGGTGGGCCGCAAGAGAACTCCTCTTGAATCGGCCACCAGCCACCAACTACCAGCTACCATAATCCATTGCCAATTCCTGTTTGGTTGTTCGTCTGATCCCGAACCACGAATTGGCGAGTACATTAAACCAATCCATTTAGAGGAGAATCGTTTTGGCAACAGTAACAATGAAAGAATTGCTCGAAGCTGGCGTTCACTTTGGCCACCAAGTGCGACGCTGGAATCCGAAGATGAAGGAGTATATCTTCGGCGAACGCAACGGCATTTATATTATTGACCTGCAAAAAACGCAGCGCATGTTTAAGGAAGCGCTCAAGTATGTCACCGGAATTGCGAGCGAAGGTAGCGACAAAATCTTCCTCTTCGTTGGCACCAAGCGACAAGCACAGGACGCGATCAAAGAAGAGGCCGTGCGTTGCAATCAGTATTACATCAATCAACGCTGGCTCGGCGGATTATTAACGAACTTCCAGACGATTCAAAAGTCCATCAAACGGTATAAAGAAATCGAGGCGATGCAGGCTGATGGCCGTATTGACCAATATGCCAAGAAAGAACGGTTGCAAATTGAGCGTGAGCGGCTGGCTTTAGAGAAAAACCTTTCTGGCATTAAAGAAATGCGCCGTTTGCCCGATGCCATCTTCATCATTGACACCAATAAGGAAGAAATTGCAGTCAAGGAAGCAAATCGGCTCAATATCCCGGTGGTCGCAGTTGTAGATACCAATTGCAATCCTGACGGGATTAGCCAGATTATTCCAGGCAACGATGATGCCTTGCGAGCGGTGAGGCTCTTTGCGGCACGCATTGCTGATGCCATCGTTGAAGGCCAGGCCGTGGCGCAAGCCAAGGAAGCTGAAGAGGCCGCGATTCGTGCTGAGCAGGGAATTACGATGGAGCAGGCGGCTCCGCGTGATCGTCGTCCGCGTGGTGAAAGAGGCGAGCGAGGAGACAGAGGAGATCGCCGTGATCGTACGGATCGTGGAGATCGCCGTCCTCCGCGCGGAGATCGCCCGGATCGTCCTCTCCGCCAACGCACGGATATTCGCCCGGCATTGGGAACTCCTGCCGTTTCTGGCGTTGCTCCGGTTGAGGCCGCTGTGGTGCCGGCGGCACCTGTCCCAGAAGTTGCGCCAGTCGAAACGATCCCGGTTGAAGCTACTGTTCCCGCACCGGAAACGTCTGAAACGAATGCAGCGTAGTTGAACGAATTACGACAACATCGAATGGCGTAGCCCGTGCAGCAAGACATTGGCTACGCCGTTTTTCTAAATTGGCATTGATATTTTGTTTTGCGAGCAAAGAAAGTCACTTGCTCCCCAATCATCGGAGGAAATAATGGAAGTTACAGCTCAAATGGTCAAAGCGTTGCGCGACAAAACGGGCGCGGGCATGGCTGATTGCAAAAGTGCTTTAGTCGAAGCTGAGGGCAATGAAGAAAAAGCCGTGGAAGTTTTACGGAAAAAAGGTCTCGCGCAGGCCGCCAAACGGGCCGGGCGCATTGCGGCGGAAGGCGTTGTTGGCTCCTACATCCACATGGGTGGCAAAGTGGGTGTGTTAGTCGAAGTCAATTGCGAAACGGATTTCGTGGCACGTACGGAATCATTCCAGCAGTTTGTGAAAGATGTGGCGATGCACATTTGTGCTTCTGAACCGCGATATGTGACAAAAGAAGAAGTGCCTGCCGTAGAAGTTGAGAAGGAACGGGAAATTGCGCATGGACAGGCCACCGCCGATCCCAAAAATGCGAACAAGCCTGCCAACATTATCGAAAAGATGGTTGAGGGACGGCTTGCCAAATTCTTTACCGAAGCGGTTTTGCTTGAACAGCCTTTCGTAAAAGATCAAAGCATTACGATTGGGGAACTGGTCTCCAAGCTGACCGCCGAAACAGGCGAAAAGGTCACTGTTCGCCGCTTTACCCGCTACAAAATGGGTGAAGGTCTTGAAAAGCGATCAGAGGATTTCGCGGCAGAAGTTGCAGCCGTGATCAATCAATAATCCAATTGGTAAGCGTTCTGGGGTGGGAATTTCATTTCTAAGCTTTCGACAATGAGTTTTCCGCCCCTACCCCCATTTATGGCAAAAGCAAAATCCACCAAACAACCTGCCTATAAACGCATTCTCCTGAAAATCAGCGGTGAAGCGTTAATGGGCGATGTCAGCTACGGGATTGATCCCAAGGTCATTCAGCGCATTGCTGGCGAGGTTAAAGAAATCTCGCAGCTTGGCGTTGAGGTCGCCCTCGTCGTCGGTGGGGGCAATATTTTTCGCGGTATTAAAGCGAGTGCTTCTGGCATGGATCGCGCCTCAGCCGATTACATGGGAATGCTGGCAACCGTGATGAACGCCATTGCCTTGCAGGACGGATTGGAAAAGCAGGGGTGTTTTACACGAGTGATGTCAGCCATCGAAATGCGGGAAGTGGCGGAACCCTTTATCCGTCGCCGCGCGGTACGCCATTTGGAAAAACGCCGCATCGTGATTTTTGCCGCCGGCACAGGCAATCCATACTTCACCACCGATTCGGCTGCTGCCTTACGCGCGCTCGAAATCAAGGCGGATGTGATTATGAAAGCCACCAGTGTCAGCGGTATTTATACAGCTGACCCACGCATAGATGCGACTGCGACGAAAATTGAAGAACTAAGCTACATGCGCGTGCTGCGCGATGAATTGAAAGTGATGGATGCTTCGGCGATTTCACTTTGCAAAGATAATGGTTTGCCGATCATTGTGTTTGATATGACCATTCCTGGCAACATCAAGCGAGTCGTGCTAGGCGAAAAAGTCGGGTCTATCGTACACGATTTAACGGATGCCCCAGTGGTGAAAGGAAAAGCTGCAAAATCAGGTCGTAAGTAAAATAGGAGCCTTCTTATGATTAAAGAAATCACCAATGACACCAAGTTGCGGATGGAACATACGATTGAAGATTTTCGCAAAAAGCTGACGAGTGTTCGTACCGGACGCGCTTCGACGGGCTTGTTGGATAACATTCACGTGGAATATTACGGTTCGCCGATGCCGCTGAATCAGGTTGCTACCGTTCATGCCGTTGATGCCGCAATGCTGACGGTCCAGCCCTTTGATCCGACGATGATCGGGCCGATTGAAAAAGCCATTCGCACCTCTGATCTCGGCATCAATCCGTCCAATGATGGCAAGCTGATCCGTTTGCCAATTCCGCCCTTAACTGAAGAGCGGCGCAAGCAGATGGTCAAAGGCATTCACGAACTGGCCGAAGAGCACAAGACCGCTGTTCGCAACATTCGCCGCGATGCCAACGACAAACTTAAAAAGGCGCTCAAGGATAAACAGATTTCTGAAGACGAAGAAAAGGGTGGATTAGACCAGGTTCAGAAACTTACCGATCAGTTCATCACCAAAATTACGGAACTAAGCAAACACAAAGAAGATGAGATCATGAAGGTCTAGCAATTTTGGATTTTGCCTGGCCAGAGCGTACCATCTACGTTGCCTGTCGCCGCTTGTTTTGTTAGCATCGCGGCATTGACAACTGAGCGGGAGTAATTCAGTGGTAGAATGCCAGCTTCCCAAGCTGGACGTCGCGGGTTCGAGTCCCGTCTCCCGCTCCATTTCTTGTTCTTGAGTTTCCCATCTTAAATTTCAAACCCCTTGCTACTACAGCTTTCCTGCGCACTAGGCTACAATCCACGCGTGAATATTCTGCTTGGAAAAACCGAAAGTGAATTAATGGAATTGGCGCAGGATTTGGGCGAAAAGCCATTTCGCGGCAAACAGCTTTATAAATCACTTTATGCCCGCCGCATCTTGACGCTTGATGCCATTACCGAGCTTGCCAAACCGCTGCGCGACAAGCTTGCCGCCACATCACACATCACGGAAACCACCATTGCCAATGTGTTCAATTCGACCGATGGCACGCGCCGCTATTTGCTCAAACTCGGCGATGGCAAAGAAGTCGAAGCCGTATTTATTCCCGAAGAAAACCGCGACACGATTTGTATTAGCTGTCAGGTTGGTTGTGCTGTTGGCTGTGCATTTTGTATGACCGCGCAACTCGGCATCAAACGCAATATGACCGCAGGCGAAATCGTTTCGCAAGTCATCCTCGTCCTGAACGAAGTCTACGGCGCAGGCGAAAGAGCGCCGCATCGCACGAATCTGGTGTTTATGGGCATGGGCGAGAGCTTTTTGAATTACGACGAAGTGATGAAGGCGATTCGGCTGCTCTGCGATGAAAAAGGGCTGAACATTCATCCCAAGCGCATCACGGTTTCGACGTCAGGCATCGTCCCCAAAATCAACGAATTTGCACAGGAAGAAGTCCGTCCTCGCCTGGCTGTTTCGCTTTCCGGCACAACCGATGAACAGCGCACAAAATTGATTCCCCTGAATAAACGTTACGGAATAGGTGAACTGATGACGGCGCTGCAAAATTACACATTGGGACGGCGCGAGAAAGTCACCTTTGAATATGTGATGCTGGATGGCATCAACGACAGCGATGAGGATGCACAACGACTTGTGAAACTGATTCGTCGGTATCAATTGCACGCGATGGTAAATTTGATTCCGCACAATCCTGCACCGGAGTTACCCTTCGCCTCTTCGCCAATGTCACGCATTTTGCGCTTCCAGAATATTCTCGTTGAAAATGGCGTCGTCACGTTTATTCGGCGTCCGCGCGGGCAGGATATTTCGGCAGCTTGTGGGCAATTGGCCGCACGGCAACAGGCTGCGAAATAGAGGCAGTATGAAGATTTACCTTTATCCATTGGGCGGAACGTTTCTTGGAGTAGTTGTGGGGCTTGACGCCTATTGGCACGACCTACAAGTCATGAAGAACTCCTGGTGTGGTGGTTATGTGATGCTATCGCTAGAGCAATCGTTGATATTCTTTGGTGTCGTAGGGCTTATTATAGGATTACTCGTAGCCGCACTCGTAAAGAGTACCTATCGCGGAAAGCTGTTGCACCGCTCATCAGATGTATCGCGGTCAAATCAATAAGATACTTATGTCTTCATCTTCTGATTATATTGTTCTCGGCTCCGGTGTCGCCGGTTTGCGCGCGGCTATTGAACTCGCCAGCCACGGGCGCGTCATCGTTCTCACCAAAGAGCGCCTCGACGAATCCAACACCGAATATGCGCAGGGCGGCGTCGCGGTAGCGCTTTCGGACGATGACGAAATTGATCTGCACATCGAAGACACGCTCATTGCGGGCGCAGGTTTGTGCGATGAAAAAGCGGTGCGCGTGCTGGTTGAAGAAGGGCCAAAATACATCACGCAATTGATTGAATGGGGCGCGCAATTCGACCGCGAAGGCGAAGAGCTTGCCTTCACGCGTGAAGCCGCGCATTCGCGCAATCGCATCCTGCACGCGCGTGGCGATTCGACGGGACGCGAATTCGTTCGGTCAATGATCGCGCACGCTCGCAAGCTTCCGAACCTGCAACTGCTCGCGCACGCCGCGACGATTGGCTTGATTGTCGAAGACGGACGCTGCGCTGGCGTGCGCTACATTGATCCAAACGAAAGTCTGTTACGCGAAATGCGCGCGCGCGCGGTCGTCATTGCGACAGGCGGTGCCGGCCAATTGTTTTCGCAAACCACCAATCCCAGCGTCGCCACGGGCGACGGCATGGCGATGGCGTATGCTGCCGGGGCGATGATGTGCGATTTGGAATTTGTGCAATTTCATCCGACCGCGCTGGCCTTGCCCGATGCACCGCGTTTCCTGCTTTCGGAAGCCTTGCGCGGCGAAGGCGGCATTCTGCGCAATCACGATGGCAAGGCCTTTGCAAAAAACTACGACGACCGCGCCGAACTTGCGCCGCGTGATATTGTGGCGCGTGCCATTGTTGCCGAAATGGAACAGACGGGGACGCGCTGGATGTATCTTGATTTGACGCATCTGAAAGCGACCTTCCTGCGCGACCGCTTCCCGAAAATCTTCACGACCTGTTTGCAATACGGTTTGGACTTAACGAAAGACCAACTACCCGTCAGCCCGGCGGTGCATTATGTGATGGGTGGCGTGCGCAGCGACACCTACGGGCGCACCACGCTGCCTGGCCTGTTTGTTGCAGGCGAAGTTAGTTGCACGGGCGTTCACGGCGCGAATCGTTTGGCGAGCAATTCGTTGCTCGAAGGTTTAGTCTTCGGCGCACGCGCCGGAACTGCTGCCATCGCCGATGACCTGCCATCACCCGATCACACGGAAGTCACTCCCGTCGAATTTGACTTAGCCCAATGGCGACTCGATCCACACACAAAATCCCGCGTGCAGGAATTGATGTGGCGCAAAGTCGGCCTGATTCGGCGTGGCGCAGACTTGCAAGCTGCCATTGAGGAACTTACCACTTTAGCTTCTACTAAAATTGGCACCAACATCAACCAACGCACGCGCAACTTTGCAACGTTAGCGAAGCTGATGGCTGAAGCTGCGCTGTGGCGCGAAGAATCACGCGGCGGCCATTACCGCGAAGACTTCCCGAACCGCGACGATGCGAAATGGGATAAACACTCAGCTCAAGTTTTAGGCAAAGAGATTTCAGCCATAGTAAAAATTAGCGAATAACTCTATGGCGTGCGAATAGTTTTTATCCAACACTGTGCCATCAAAGACCCGATAGGCGCTGGCGGTCGCCCGCACATTATCCCAGATCAGGCGTGGCGTCAGCTTTTCCGCCCGCAAATAACGATTGATCTCGTCGTGCGAGAACGACTCGCCATGATCGGCAAAATTGGTCAGCGTGTAATTGATCTGATGGACCAGTAAATATTGGCAGTAATCTAAACGCGTCACGGATGGTTTCAGAACGCGAATTTTAGCTTGTTTCCAATGAGCACGCGACTTTACCGTCGCTTTTGCGTAAGTCCTAAGATAATAGTGACATCAGCTATAAAAGCAGTTGCTGCGTCAATCTGTTCCAGGATCTTATCTTAATCCTAAAGAGACTCCAGCGGCTGTAGCTTTCTGACGATGGCTTTGGAGTTTGCTTTTCAACTCTTCAATACGGTTCCGCGTGTTATTCAGATCAGCCGTCGTCTGTTCTCGCTCTTGGCGGATTCGATTGAGCGTGAAATTATCGCCATTTCCTTTTTTGAGGACTTCACTCTGTATGCTATTCAAGCGGATTTGCAAAACTTCGACGCGGGCCTGTGCATCGCTCAACTCGTTTTGCAGTTTATTGTACTCAGATTGATATGCTTGAACATTTGCTCCGCCTTTTTCATCGGTCAACACCACTCCAGCAACGTTGTAAGAATTACGCTGGCCCTCAGATTGTAAGGCGTCCACGCCCTGTTGGGCGATTTGGGCTTCTGCGCGTAAACGGTTTCGTAATCCGCTTAGCTCGCTAATGCGGGCATTCAGTTGCTCATTCATTTCGGGTGCTCTGGCCGCAGCGCTGAAGAGTTGATTGCGAAGCTGTGTAACCTGTAACTCCGTTTGATCGGCGCGTCGTTCCAATTCGCTCAGCTTTTCCTGAGCTTTTTTCAGCCGCTCATTCCATTCTTTTTCAGCTTTTTTCTTTGGCCACTCTTCCGATTTCACAGGCGCAACTGCAACCGCATCTTTGTTGGCAGCTTTTTCCGAGGGATCTTTCTGATCTTCTTTGGCGGGAGGAGGGACAGCAGGAGTAGCGGATTTGGCTCCGATCACATCATCTGAGGTTAAGGTCGGGATCGGCTTTTGAGGTTGGGCAATGACCAATGAAGCCCCAAATAAGAGAAGTACGACAAACAGTAATAACCGGAATCGTAATGTCATAAGTATTCTCAACAGTGTTCTCAACGGCAAACGAGGGAACAACATTTCGTTGCCCCCTCGTGAAACCTTTAGATTATCGCTCAATCATTAGCTGCCAGAAGATGAGCCGAGCGGCGAGCCAGCACCATCAGTACTTTGGGTGGTCGCACCAGCCGAAGCCTCAAAGCGAACGACACCATCTTCAATTACATTGAAGCGGCGGTCGCCGGAGGAAGCGGAACCCGGTGCCGCGCCGATGCAGAAATCGGTCGCCGTCGGTGAGGCAACCACGTTCGAGAACCAGAAACCGGATTTCGGTGTGGTCGTCGTGGTTGCACCACTGACAGTCGAATCAATCAGCGAAGCCGTGTTCAACTGAGCCAACGTACCGTAAGTGTTGTTGTTGCCTTGATAGGTAACTTGGGCGCTCGCACAAGTGCGCAATGCACCAATCGCAGAGGCTTCGTTCGCGGTCTTACGCGCTTGTAACAGGTTCGGGATAGCGATAGCAGCGACGATGCCAATGATCGCCACAACGATGAGCAATTCGATCAGTGAAAAACCTTGCTCTTTCTTCATAGTATATTTACTCCTTAACAAAAACTGATGGGTGGAATCGCTGTCGTTATCAATCGGTCTGATGTCGCACGCCAGCGGCAAATAGTCTCGAAAGCTTGAAACCACATCACGCGGCTTCCGTTTGAAACTTTGGCAATTGCGGTGCCACAGGATTTCTGCCACCAGTGATAAGACGTAAAGTCACTAATTTTACTTACGGTTACGTGGTATGATTTCAGCCTTGACTAAAAGGTGGCTAAGAAGAAAGGCTAACAATTCGCGGCAGGTTTCGGATTCGGATTTTGTCAGAACACGATGCGAGGGTGAAAAACGTCACTCTCATCGTGGTATTCAGCAATCGCCAGAAGGATGCGATTTCGCACCAATTTGAATGATTGTCCCGGCAACCACTGTCCGGGTTGCCAATGTGCGGTGCGTTTGATGGCGCGACCGTGCGAAACCAATTCCTGCTCAGCTTCACTCAATTGTAATTCCGGTAAGTCCAGCGGCTCGTTCATTGGAATCAACGCCTCACTCAACCGATCTGCTGTGATTAACTCGGTGAGTTGTTCGAGAGTTCGCGCCTGGCGAAGCTCACAATTCCCAGCTCGTGTCCGGCGTAACCTGGTCAGATGTGCGCCGAGACCTAAATGCTTTCCAATATCTTCGGCTAAAGTACGAATATACGTGCCGGAAGAACATGTCACGCGAATCGTGCATTCATCATTTTGCAACGGAGACTCCAGGCTGAGGTGTTTGATTTCAATAGTAATGGGCGGGCGTTCGATGTTCTCGCCGCGTCGTGCCATTTCATACAATTTCACGCCGCCAATTTTTTTCGCGGAATACATCGGCGGAATTTGCGAAAGGTGTCCGCGAAAAGAGCCGAGTGCATTCTCAATCAATACGTCACTGAGGTGTGCGGTTGAAGTGGGAGGCGTGAGTGGTGTACCCGTCAAATCTCCGGTATCAGTCGCAAAGCCGAAGCGAATGGTTGCCAGATATTCTTTGTCTTCACCCGTCAAAAACTGCACCAGCCGTGTTGCTCGGTTCAGGCAGATGACCAGCACACCTGTCGCAAATGGATCAAGCGTTCCGGTATGCCCAACCCGTTTCGTGCGACAAAGCTTTCGCACCTTGGCAACCACATCGTGTGAAGTCCAATTCGCAGGCTTGTCTATGATTAAAATCCCATCGGTCAGCAATTGATGGTCGGTGGTCGGTGGTCGGTCAGTCATGCTTAGAGTTCTACAACGAATAGCCGCTATCTGACAACCGATCACCATCACTTCACTTTGCACTGCACAACGTTGGCGGCCCAGCCATCCACATAGAGCACCAAATCCAAGGTGCGGTTGCGTCCGGCCAAGCTTCTCGGCACAAGAGCGTTGATTTGATCAAGGCCAAAAAATTGCGGCTGCGCGCCAGCGTACTCAATGGCGAGAGGGGTGCCACCTAATGTTAGTTTGATCGCATTCAAACCGGTGCGCCCGCGTAGGCCAGTGCCGTAAAGTTGCAAGTAAACCCTGTCACTTGCTATCGAAAGATCAATGGGAGTTTGAATAGATTCTACAATCTGAGCGCCATTGGCTTTCACGCGCACAACATCTGCCGCAACCAAGCCACGTCCGTTTTGTCCCATCGTAAACAAGCCGGGCCAAATCGCATTTACGCTTACGGCTCCGCGCGCTACCACGGTGTTTTCGGCTTGGACAATTTCGAGTTTAGCGATGCCGTGCGCAACGTTTGAAGGGATCAGGTAGTTAATCTGTGTGGGGGAGACAAAAAACAGTGGGACAGTTTGTGAAACACCTGTGCTGTCAGTCAGCTTTACACTCACGCCTGCCAAGGTGGTTGGCAACGGCGTCGCGGTTGCGGCAACGGTCGCGGTCGCCAGGTTCACCCCAAATCCCGACATAATCATTTCCGGCGCGCCAATAGTTTCGGGAACAAACGTTGCGCCGGACACGCTGACGAACTCGGTTGCAGCAACATTTTCGACGACCGCTTTGACGGCCTCAAGGGCGTTCAATTTGCCATAACCAAAGCGGGCGCTGATCGCGCTCCCTGTATACTGATCGTTGTTTACGGTGCGCATCAACAAGCGCCGAATCTGATCGGGACTCAGGTGGCGATTGGCTTGTAGCATCAAGGCCACTGTGCCGGTGACGGTCGCGGCAGACATTGAAGAACCAAACGCCACATAATGCTTGCCGCCATCATTGGTCAAAAACTCTGGCAATACCGCACCGCCAGTAAAGGAATCAACCGTATAATCGGCTGACCGCGTCGAGGCCACGTAACTGCCCGGCGCAGCCAATAACGGCATTAATCGCCCATCGCGCGTGGGGCCAAGGCTTGAACTCAAAGCTAATTGTCCGGTAAATCCCTGCTCTGTGCGCAGGCGTGGCATGCCACTGACATCAACGTATTCCGTCTTCGTCACAAAGTTGCCGACGCTAATGGCTCGACGTGCGGTCGCAGGCGAGGCCACGCTGGACAAACCATCGCGTATGCTGACATCAAGCTGTGTCTCGCCCGCATCCTGTGTCCACAAATCGTAACGACCGTTATTGATGCGCGTGCCTGTCAACACGAGTTTCCATTGACCTGTCAATCTACGCTTGAACGTGACAAGCACAGCCTTTGGCTCGGTGGCAGATTCGCCCGGCGCATTCTCCAATTCGACATCAGGGTCGCTGGTAATCAAACCGTATAACGAAACTGGCCCGACGACTGCGCCATTCGGTTTGATAATTTTGGCACTGATCGTATCTGCGGCCTGATAAATGGCCAGCATCCCATCGGCTTTGCTAGTGACAGTAAAAGGCATCACAGCTTCGCTACTTTCGGTCAGTATTCCGCCCGCGTGGATATTGTCTTCGCCTTCGTTGCCTGCGGCGATGACAACCTGTTTGCCTTTGCCTGAAGCCAGCAAATTATCAATGGCCTGTTCCACCGGATCAGAGCCATCGTGTGCGCTGTAATGCCCGCCAATACTGAGGTTAATCACATAAGGTTGATTAAGAGCTGTCGCCCGTTCATTGATAAATGACAGTGCGGCAATTAGATCATCATCCGCAAACGTGGCTTGTTCATTGGTGCTGCGCGTGGCTTTGACGACGATCAAATCGGCTTCGGGCGCAACGCCAGCGAACACTCCCGAAGGAAGCGAACCGCCGGTCCCCAGGCCATTGCCTGCGGCGGTCCCGGCTACATGCGTGCCGTGTCCATTGAAATCGCGTTCATTAACCGGGCTATTGGTCTCTCCGCCTCCCGACAAAGCAGCATTGATATCGGCTTCGACATAAACACGTCCAACGCCATTTGGCCCCGTATTTGCGCGGTCGCTTAAATCCCACATCACTTTGATCCGCGTCTTGCCATCGGCTTTGCGAAAATCGCCGTGCCTCCAATCTATGCCGGAGTCAATCATTCCAACGATGACGCCTTGTCCGGTGAGGTTATAAGAGTTGCGTGCTTCGGGCGCTTTGACCGCCGCATTTGCAGCATCGTTGGCGAAAGCGGCGGGTAAATGGCGAGCGACGAATTTGGAGTCACCCAGCGGTGTCTTGAATTTCGCCGCGCGCAAATGCTTGACGGAATCCAGTTCGGCGAGTTTCGGCAAATCGGTGATTGAAACATCTGCTATCGCTACGTTGCCAATGCGCGCACGCAGCCGGAAGCCGTTGCTTGCGCATTCGCGCGCGGTGGCCTCGCTGTCATCGCGCAACTTGATGATGACTCCAACAGATTGATTGTCAGTACGAATACGCTGGCTGCGCGATGCAACAGCTTCAGCCTCAGGACGCAAAGCGCGACGACACAACTCGCGCAGTTCGGAATCAAGCTTTGTTTCATCGAAGTGAGAGGCTCGTGCGGTAAAAGTAGTAGTTAGGTACACGCCACAAATGACGCTGGCCATGAGCCATACGGCGATTAACCAGAAGCGGGGCTGGGGAGTAGTTCGCATGATCCGGGTCCTCAATTCCAAATATCGGTAGCTAACATCACCTTGGCTGTTTATGACAGCCTCATCAAGGGGGAACAAAAGGTGACGGATCCAACTCTCTGCTTATAACAAATGCGGAGTGGGCCTTTTTTTCCAGAGAAAAATCGAAGCCTTTTGTGAACCTAACTGCGCCGCAGGGCCAGAATAATGTGGCTGGCGACCAGGGCACAAACCCAAATGATGAGGGCCGTAGCGCTGATCTCTCGGCTCAAAGGTCGCACAGTTGTCATAAACTCAAAGGTCGAGAGTTGTAACATCCAGAAACCAAGAAAGGTCGTTAAGGCTCCCCGCTGCACCCATTTCAGTTGGTTGAGAACAGCTTCCCAGCCAACCTCGGCGCTCAGGAAAGCGTCGTCACTCATCAATCGTTCGTAATACTCTGATTTGCGCGATGCCAGTTGTGCCAATCCGATTGCGCCTGCGGCAATCGCGCCACGCACCGCTTGGTTGTAGGCGTAAACAGCGCGCGCGCCCTGTGCATTTTTCAAAGCAATGCCTGCCAGTCCAATATTGGCGCGCGGGCGTACGGGGTCAACTTTAGCGGCCAATTCAAAATATTTCTGGGCGGCTTCCAGATGGTGAAATTCATAAAACGCTTCGCCAATACGCTCCAGAATGCGGGGATTCTTTTGCGCCTGCGCCAATCGTCCGGCCATCCGAAAATAGGTCTCGGCTCGCAACAAATCCGCCTCGCCTCGTTCAGTCAAGGCTCCGATAGCAAGGGCGCGCCGCCGCAGAAAACGCCCCAGGTCATAAGCAATTTGTGGATCATGTGGCGCTTGTTCGTGCGCAATTTTGAAGTAGCTGGCAGCGGCTTCGTGCATGCCATCCAAACTAAGTCGAATGGCTTTTCGTCGCCATCGCTCCAGGTGACGCGCAGTACAAGGCGCTTCGTTCGTCAAGACAAACGGTGGCTCAGATTCCTGCCAATACAACAGGAGTTCGGTCGAAAGCGGGTCCAGCACATGCGCATTGACGGCTTTGAAGAGGGCTTTGACAAAGGTTTGATAGGTGGGATCGTTAGAGCTAACGACCCAACTAATACCGACCCCAAGAATAACGGTTTGGAACTTTAGGGTTTCACGATCCGCTTTTCCGGCATAACTGGAGATCGCCTCAATTTCATCCACCCCCAACTCACGCGGTTTGCCAAGTTGATACAACAACCATGCGCCGGGGCCTCGACGTTTTAGCGTCGTTCCATCAAAGACGAGTTTGTCGCATAAAAAGATCGTACTCAGTGCAATGTAAGCCGCCGCAAACATCCACGCCCCCATTCCATAGACGTGATTGGCAGTCAAAACACCTATCGCAAGAAATCCCAGCAAGGCAAGCCAATGTAGTGGCTGTTTCGGACGAATGACAATGTGAGGTCGTTGTGATTGCAGCATATCTTCCATTCTCTGTTTCGAGATTGGTTGATATGCTTAATGAGGTACTTACTCCATGATCCGTCGCATTTGCGCGTCTAGAAGAATTGAGGTTTGGAACGTGGAAATCGCACGCGAATCTAACTCAAAGCGTGCATCTCGTACCTGAATGCTGGTCGTCTGATTCGGCTGGCGCAAAGCTTCTATCACAGGAAAACGAGCAAACCGCAGGAAGGCCTGGAATTCCGGCTCGCGCAAAGCCGAGGTGATCGCCGCACTATCGCCAGTCATTCGCTGAATCATTCGAGGAGGTTGCAGAGAGGATGCGTTTTTTGAAAAAAGCAGATGCCATTGAAAAAAGTAAAATGCCTTGTCCGTTGAAATCACACCTTGTCGCAAAAACGGATTTCCGGGCAATGGCATGGCATCAACTTTGGTAACCTGTTCACCCGCCTGGATAAGTTGTGGGGCGGCGGCTTGAAGGTTACGCACAGCGCTGTTTTGTAACCAGAGCAAGGTCCCGAAATAAAGGACTATGGCAACCACAACACCGCGCATTAGCCATTGTGCTGAGGTTGGATTGAAACTGAGTAACGCACGTAAAAGGAAGAACACCCCAACCACGCTTAACCATCCAAGCTTGATCCCCCAGGACATCCCTGCAAAAGCGATAACAGGTACAGCTAAAACGGCAAACAATGCACTCCAGCGAATCAAGTGCGTTCGCGTTGTCGCCGTGACCAACATCAACGCCCCGCCAATTCCTGCCCAAAGCCAGGGATCAACAACGAAATCAATATCCCCGTAAAACCAGGTATGATTCCAGGGCAGAAACGGACGCCACCCATACGAATTGGTAAAATCCAGCAACGGATGCGTACTCATTGAAATCAAACTGAGCCAGAATAGCGGCCAGAATCGCGCTCGCTGACGATCAGGGCGACGTCGTTGCCACGCCTGCGAACCTGCGTATACGAACCCTGCGAGCAGGAACGATAATAGGGGAATCGCCACAATGGCGTGCGTAATGCCGCGATGATGCTCCAGGTAAGTAAGCCCGTCGAGCAAGCCGACAACGATGTCTATATCAGGAAAATTTGCGCCGAGGAGAAGCGTAGTAGTAGCCAGTGGCGTCCAACGATTGAGACCTGTTTCAGCCAGTGCAGCGCCGACCAAAGTATGCGTGACATTGTCCATCGCAGCCGGGAATCCAATAGAAAAAGCAAACGGCAGGCATCCTTTGAATGCCTGCCGTCAGTGACTTGTCAACAAGTGCTACTGAACGATCATCTTTGACCGACCAGTATCTTCGTTTTTCTTCACCTCTGGCAACTTCTCAACACGCGCCGGGTCAATCAACGTCAACTTACTGAGTGCCTCCGTATTAATGGCAGTGGGTTTCTCACGGTTGTGGCTGGCAACATTGAAATACAGATCAGCCGCTTCCTGCGTTTTGCCCATAGCCTGATAAGTGCGCGCCAGATTGAAGTCAATCAAATCGGGAGGAACTTCGCCGGGAGTCGCTTTGAGTTTTTGATACTCCGCAATGGCTTCATTGTGCTTGCCAGTCATTTCATATCGCTCTGCCAAGGTCAATCGTGCTTGTCCGCTGGTAGAAGATGATTTCTCCGCCAAGCGTTTTAGAGATTCCTCTGCCTTTGCAGGATCAATCTTGAGTTGTCTGACGGCTGCATAATACCCTGCCACTTCTGCATACTGCGGGAAGTCGCGGGCCACTTTTTCAAAGGCCGCAATCGCCGCGCGAGTCTTTTCGTCTTCCGTTTTGAAAGCATAAAAGCCCGGCTGTGGCGGTGGTAGCGGATCAGAAACAGTCGCGCCATCAACCTTCAAGGCGTCAAAAAATGCATTTCCAGCCTTCTCAATCGCGCGATTGGAATACCACTGATAGGCGAAAAAGAGGAGGGCAAGGATGACGACAGCACCGAGCGCCATCAAAATTTGCCGCGTACGTGGTTTGACCCATGCAGAAGTCTTAATATATTGATCCATCAACGGATCGTGTTTTAATTGCTGGGGAGAAGTATGTTCTCTAGCCAATGTCGTAACTCCTTGTGAGTAATATCGAAGGGCACCAAAGAAAGACGACAACTTAGCCACTCCCTACTCGCTTGTCAAGCACTTTTCCACCCCAACGCAATCGTCCTGATTGATCGCCGCTTGACAGCCTGTCAGGTGGATGGCAGAATGCCGATTCTTTAATCGCGCCCGTAGCTCAGTTGGATAGAGCGTTTGACTACGAATCAAAAGGTCGCACGTTCGAGTCGTGCCGGGCGCACCAATCAAATCAACAAGTTAAGGGAACCATTACGGTTCCCTTTTCCTTTTGCTCCCACATTCGCTCCCACATTCAACGATCCTTCAAGGTTCTTGTTCGTCGCGCTCCTCTCTTTAAGAGCGGCAGTTTCTTTTCGGCGCTGCCACGAAAGGTGCGCGGGAGATTGCGAGGCGCGTGAATGCCGCTACACGAAAATGCGATCACCTCAATTCCAATTTCTTCTTTCTCCTCATTGCGATTATTGCGATTATTGCTTTTGTACTACACTCGCAATTGGTGTGATTGCCCCGACCAGAGGAGTCTCTATGCTATTGACCAAAGAAGATGTTTTGTTAGCGCAACAAGGATTGAAGATATTACAAGCACGGCTCAAGCGATGGCCGAAGACCAAACGGGCGCGGTTGATCGTGGACGCAGGCACGACGGCAGAAATTGCGCTGCCCCCACAAGCCGTGCAAGCGTTGGCCGAAGCCTTAGGGCATTTGGCCGCCGGGCAAGATGTAACGGTAACGGCGCTGCCGCAGGAGATGACGACGCAGCAGGCTGCGGAGTATTTGCATGTGTCGCGTCTGTTTCTGATTTCGCTGCTCGAAAAGAACGAACTGCCTTACCGCAAGGTCGGCACACATCGGCGCGTGTTGGCGGCGGATGTCATCGCGTATAAAAATCGGATTGATGCCGCGCGTCTGCAGACGTTGGAGCAATTGGCGGCGCAGGCACAGGAATTAGGAATGGGCTATTGAGATGGAAGAACCGATTGCGCTCCTGGATGCGTGTGTCTTGTATCCGGCTCCGCTGCGCGATTTTCTGACAGGATGGCGGCGATGCACCCGGATGCGTTTTTCTAACGCTGTTGGAGCGGGATGTGGAGCGCGTGCAGCAAGCTGCCGAGCGACAACGAACCAGTCTGAAGAACCCGCCCAAAACCCAAGCCGAATATTGGGTAATTATGGAAGCCCAGGGCTTGCCGCAAACCGTGGGGCAACTTCGCGCATTAGCCGCTGATCCGTGGCAGTCGAAAGGTTGACCAGCGATGACTCATCGTGGACGCCAGTGGTATTTTTCCTTCTGCTGGAAAACGCGACTTCCTTCACGGCAGTCCCCTTTCCGAAAACGTTGCAATCCGGCGCGCCAAGGCTTCCAGGTTGGCTTGATATTCCGGTGTGGTCACTCCGCCCTGCGGATCGGTAAAAAAATGGTGCAGGCAGGCAAAGTGCAGTTGTTCGCCCAACCCGAAACCGAGCACGGTATTCACGTCAGCATCGGCCTGAGTCAGCAAGCGTTGACAGAGCAAACACGGATGCTCGCCCAGAATGATGAGCAGGAATGGGGCAGATTCGTGGGGCATCGGCGTTCCTTGCGTGGAAATGAACAAGCTCGGTTGCCGCAACAACCGTTTCAGAAAGCGGGTGAGCGCCGCCCGCTTTAAGTTGTCCGCACGGTCGTGGTGCAGATGACATTCCTGGCACAAGGCGCGCAGATTGGTCGCGCGGTTATGCGCCGGATCGTGATCCAGATGCGCACACGCCAGGATCACCGCAGATTGTGTCGGCGAGAACAAGCGCCGTTGCCCGTGCAGCGCTCCGCACGATTCACAACGCCCACGGGCGCGCCCGAAGCGAATATTGTGGCTGATCGCCGACCAGTGGGGCGGATAGCGATGCTTAATTTTTGTCCAGTTCGACATACGGTTAGGTGTTGGGTGCTGGGTGTTGGGTATTAGGTGTTAGGCGACGACGGATCGCCCCTAAAACCTAACACCTAACGCCCGACACCGACTTCTGTTGTTGCCACCGCTGGCGGCGCATGGCCAGCAGCGTCTCAATGCTCAGATCCGTGAGTTCGACCATCAGCCAGAGTTGCAGGCGCGGGACAAAGTACTTGAAGCAGTGAATCTTCTTTTGTTTTGTCTCGATCAACGTTTCGAGCAAGGCCAGTTCGATTTTGCGCGGGTCGGCCTCCCGAAAAGCAGCGGCAATTTCTTCATCCTGCGCGCGCCAGGCATTGCCCGTCAGCGCGCAGTACAGCGCCTGTAATTGCTTCGTCGCCGCGTTCGCAGGCGCGCGCGTGTTCGCAGAAGATGAAGTAATCTCTGTGGTAATCTCTGTAGTAATCTTTGTTCTATAAGGAAGAGTCTGTTTACGGTAAGACAACTGGTCTGTTTGCGGTAAGAGAACTGGGTTGCTGACGGTAAGACAACCAGTTCTCTTACCGCAAGAGAACTCAGTGTGCTTACGGTAAGACAACTGAGCAGGGGTTTCCTCAGCGTTTTTCGGAGTCACACAGGCCACATGGACAGGATGCAAATTCTGTCTTGTATGACTGCCCCCTGGTCCGAGCGGAACGATGTAATCAAAGGCAAGGGCATCGGGTTTCAGTCCGAGTGGGCGAAGAATGGGCTGACCACAAACGCCGCACGTCATCCCCCAGGCGCGGAGCACGGCGGCATAGTCTATGAACTCGGCGACGGCCTGGGCCTTGCGGGCGCGCATATAGCCGACCTTGGAAAGTTGTTTGAGGGCGGTGGCATAAGCATGCAAGACCTGCTCCAGCGTAACGTCGGCGTCCTGGTTCTCAAGAGCCGTCGCCAGCCCTTCAAAATCTACCCGATAATGCAAGGTCGCGGGAGCACCGCGTCTGTGTTCCTGCCAAAAGGCAAAGCCGCGCAGCCGCGCCCGCGCCTTGTTCTGTTCCGTCCGCGTGAGCCCGGTTTCTTGGTACCAATCCGCTTGCGTTTTGTAGAACCAGCCGTCCGGGTCTTTGGTGCGCGTGGCCCAGTACACCGCCTGGCTGAGCAGCAGGCCCGCCGCGAGGCTGCCCGTGAGCTCCGCCAGCGCGGCGTGAAATGCAATGGAGTGGCCCAACAGTGCCTTCAGGTGAGACGGAAGCGGCATAAGCAAGAAGCAGAAAAGAAATCAAAAGGCAAATCTCAAATGGCAAAAGTCTGTTCGGAAGGCTGCGCTGCTTTTATCAAATAAAAAACAAAGTGCCGACCGCCAGTTGCGACTGTTTGCCCTTTGCCTTGTTCGATTTGCCTTTTGATTTTTCCTCACGTGGACAACCTATCGTGACGCCGCCTCTGAGCGTGCCGTAGGATCCCCGTTTCTCTACGGCACACGACAGCGACGGCGTCACGAAGGGTTATCGAGGGAAGTCCTGGGGAAGACAGTAGTGGTCGGTGGCTGGTGGTCGGTGGTCGGTGAAGACAAGAATTTCAAGCTCCGATCAACAACTTATATTTCAAAACACGTGACAG
>JAEUQN010000230.1 GCA_016789725.1 Blastocatellia bacterium
TGGCAAGCTGGCAGGCGAAGAAATCCCCTTGGAAGCCCGCATTATTGCGGTTGTCGATGCGTATGATGCGATGACGTCAGACCGTCCTTATCGCGCGGGCATGAGTCCAGACATTGCCATCAACCGATTAAAAGAGGCTGCTGGAACGCAATTCGACCCCGGAGTCGTAGAGTGTTTTGCTGCTTGTTTATCGGAAGGAGTCTTAGGCGACCGCAATGTTAATTTGCCAGACTTTTAACCCCCTGCTGTGTTTGTCAGCAGCGTCCTCAGCCATTCTTTACTGCAACTTACTCCTTCGACTTATCGTTTAGGGCTTTTGGCCGATTGGACTGTCGGTCTACTCCGGTTGTGACAGGTTACTTGTTATGTATGCCCTAATCGAATCTATCAAACTCGCTCTCGCCTCTCTGCGCGCGCACAAGCTGCGTAGCGTTCTCACCCTTCTCGGCGTAATTTTCGGAGTTGTCACCGTCGTGGCTGTGGCGTCAGTCATCGAAGGCGCGAATCGGTATATTGCAGAAAAAATCGCTGATATGGGATCGAACACGCTCAATATCCAAAAGTTTGGAATTATCACCAGTTTTGAAGAATTTCTCGAAGCCAATCGTCGCAATAAGGATTTGACGCTTGATGACGTCAAGTATTTGCGCGAACGGATGACGCTGGCAACCTATGTGGGGGCCGCAGGTAATGCCAACACCGAGGTCAAATATGGCAATGAGCGCATGAGCAATATTTCGGTACGTGGGGTGACGGCTTCGATGGGATACATTGATACCGTGCAGCCCGAATTCGGGCGTTATCTGAGCGATATGGAAGAAGAGCGCAGCCGCTACGTTGCAATGATTGGTGCTGATGTCGCGGATCGGTTGTATGGGCGACGCGAAGTTGTCGGGCAGGAAATTAAAATCGAAGGCCTGCCGTTTGAAATCATTGGCGTTGCCAAAGCGCAAGGCTCGGTCTTTGGGCAACCACAGGATGAATTCGTTGTCATTCCGATCACGACCTTTCAAAAAATTTGGGGCGCACGTCGCAGCCTGAGTATTTCTGTCAAAGGCCCGGAAAATGCGAAGTTTGCTGATTTACAGGATCAAGTCAAAATGTTGATGCGCACGCGGCATCGCCTCAGCTATAGCGACAAAGATACCTTTGGCATTGTAACGGCAGATGCGATCAATGACTTATTCCAAAGTTTAACGGGCGTGATTGCGACAGTCGCGTTGGGCGTTACCTCGATTTCATTGGTCGTTGGTGGCATCGTGATTATGAATATCATGCTTGTTGCGGTCACTGAACGAACGCGCGAGATTGGGATTCGCAAAAGCCTGGGCGCACGGCGCAAAGATATTCTGTTACAGTTTTTAATTGAATCCGTCGTCCTGTCTGCTTTCGGAGGCTTGATCGGATTGAGCATCGCTTACGGCGTCAAATGGGTGCTTGTGAAGTTCACGCCTGTGCCTGCCTCCATGCCGTTGTGGGCGGTTGCCATGGCCTTGATTGTTTCAAGTGCGACGGGCGCGATTTTTGGCATTTATCCTGCGTGGAAAGCCGCCCGGCTTGATCCGATTGTAGCCTTGCGAGCCGAATAACTTTGGTTACGACAACATGCAAAAACAGCAATTTCGAGAATTGGTTTCACAGGCGATGGGAACGTTGTGGTCACACAAGTTCCGCTCGTTCCTCACTGTGTTGGGCGTGGTGATTGGCACCGCGACCACGATTGCCGTAGCTTCTTTGGTCGGGGGCATGGAGCAATCCTTCAAAGAACAAATTGAGCAGTTCGGTACGAACACCGCTTTCATCAGCCGCTTTCGTGGTGGCCCGCGCTTTAGCGATTTGACCGAAGAGGAACGCAAGCGTAAGCCACTTACCTACGACGACGCACTGGCGGTGAGCAAGTTGCCACTGGTCGAGGCCTGCTCGCCAGTGTTGCGCCCTGACAGCGCGCCGCCCACCGTCAAATACCGCGACAACCAAGTGCAAACATCAAACGTGCGTGGCGTCTGGGCCAGCTACGAACGCACGCGCGACATCGCATTGGAAAGCGGACGCTTTTTCTCCGACACCGAAGACGAGCACAAAATCCCGGTGTGTGTGATTGGATATAACATCAAAGACAAACTTTTCAGTGGCTACGACCCGCTTGGCAAGGAAATTGCGATTGGCTCCAAAATGTTTTTAGTTGTTGGCACCTTAGCGCAAGCCAAACAAGGCTTCGGCGGCGGCCCGAACAACGACGGTGTGATTTTTATCCCGTATCGCGTGATGCACACGATGTATCCCGGACAGGAGGATCACTTCATCACCGTTAGCGCCGCCAGCGGCAATCTCGACAAAATGATTGATCAGGTGACTGAATTACTCCGTCGTCGCCGGAATGTTCCCGCCGATCAACCGGATAACTTTGCCGTCAATACACCCAGTGGGATTATCGAAACCTTCAGTGGCGTGCTGAAAGTCGTAGCTTTGGTTATTATCCCCATCACCAGCGTCGCTCTGCTCGTCGGAGGTATCGGCGTGATGAATATCATGTTGGTCAGCGTTACCGAGCGCACTAAGGAAATCGGCATCCGACGGGCAATTGGCGCGCGTAAAGTGGACATCGTGACACAGTTTCTGTTGGAAGCGATGGCGTTGACGGGTTTGGGTGGTTTGATCGGCATTGGCTTTGGGTTTTTGGTCAGCCTGATTTTGAAAGCGATCAAATTTCCTTCGGCGATTCCGATGGTGTGGGTGGGTATTGGCTTTGGTGTTTCAGTTGGCATCGGTCTGATTTTCGGCCTGTATCCTGCAGTCAAAGCTGCGCGGCTTGATCCCATTGAAGCCTTGCGCTACGAATAAAATTTTGGACCCCTGCAAAAAGAGTTTTTCTTCTTTCCTGGGTAGGCTTAATATCCTTACGTGCCCAAAATTGTAAGGAGAATATTTGTATGTCTGTTGCATTTCATCCATCCATCGCCGAAATTCCTGCGCATTTGCTCCACGATGACAAAACGCCTGATGCCTATCGCAATTACGAAACTGCGACACGCGATTGCGTAAAAGAGTTGTATCGTCTGAACCATACCAACCAAACGCTGGATTTCGTATTGTCCAAAAAGGCCGAATATACGCCGCTCAACAAAGCCGAAATGAGTATTTGGGAAGCCATAGACTTCCTGAATAATTTCGTAGATGACAGCGATCCTGATCTGGCCTTGCCGCAAATTATTCATGCCCTGCAAACCGCTGAGGCGATTCGCAAAGACGGTCATCCGCGCTGGTTTGTTCTCACCGGATTCATTCACGATCTCGGCAAAATGCTATGTATGTGGGACGAGCCACAATGGGCTGTCGTGGGCGACACGAATCCCGTCGGCTGTGCGTTTTCTGACAAGATTGTTTATTCCGAATTTTTTGCTCACAATCCCGACTCCAGCAATCCAAAGCTCAACAACCCGAATGGAATTTATGAGCCGGGTTGTGGGCTTGATAACGTTCATCTGTCGTGGGGCCACGATGAATATCTTTATCACGTTGTCAAAAATTACTTGCCGGAAGAAGGGCTGGCGATGATTCGCTACCATTCTTGTTATGTGGTCCATCGTGAAGGGGAGTATTCACAATTTCTGACAGAACGCGATCACGAAATGCTGAAATGGGTCAAGGCCTTCAACCCCTACGATCTGTACTCCAAAGTCGAGGAAACGCCAAACTTTGAAGACTATCGCAGCTACTATGAGGATTTGGTCGCGGAATTTTTCCCGCCGAAACTGAAATGGTAAGTGGCTAAACTGTCTCACGACAAAAACGAAAAGGACGCTGCGGCGTCCTTTTTTGTTTATCACTACAATCTTTCGTGATCGTCGAAGTCTGAGGATCATCCGGCAGTTGATTGCCCGACGGTTGATTGTATTGTTGCTTGCAGCGGTTGTGGGTGGAGTGATCTGGCTTCGACCTCGCCCAATACGACGCGCAACACGTTGGGAAATTTGTCATACGTGCGAGTGCCTGCACCATAACCTACTTTTTCGATTTGTAGCAGCGGCAGTTTGGAAAACTCTTTGGCTAAAGTGGCGGCAATAGCAGCTCCGGTGGGAGTCACCAATTCGCCTTCGATGTCTTTGGCATAAACGGGCACGCCGCGCAAAATCTCTGCGGCTGCCGGACCGGGAATCGGATAGGTGCCGTGGGCGCAATTGAACGTGCCGAAGCCGACGTGCAATGGTGACGCGATAATTTGCTCAATGCCAAGCGCCTCAAATCCGATGCACGCGCCAACGATGTCTACAATCGAATCAATTGCGCCAACTTCGTGGAAGTGAACGGCTTCAATATCAACACCATGAATTTTGGCTTCGGCTTCGCCGATGCGCTGAAAAATGGCGAGGGCATTTTGTTTGACTTGTTCGCTCAACGTTGAAGATTGAATCAGGTGTTTGATGGTTGAGAGTGAGCGATGATCGTGAGCGTGCTGCGTTGACGGCGCGTCATCCTGATGGTGCTGCTCATGCCAATGATGATCGTCGTGATGATGATTATGTGAATGATGGTCGTGATTGTGATCGTGATGATGACTCTGTGAATGATGATCGTGGTGATGATGAACGTGAATGTGATCGGATAAAAGCACCTCAAATTTTGCCGCATTGATGCCGCTGCGATCCACCCTCGACCAGCTCAACTCATAGCCGGTTACGCCTAATTTCGTCAATTCGGCCTTGAGAAAGTCAAAATCCAGGCCCAGATCAAGCAGCGCGCCAATCGTCATATCGCCACTGATTCCCGCAAAACAATCAAGGTATAACGTTTTCATAAAAATAATCCCTGTGCCTGGCTCAGGCTTCGTGCAAAATCTCCCAGGCGTAATAAATCCCAAATAAAACACTGCCGATGCCTGCGATGATCTGAATCGGCAGATGCACGCGTTCAAAGCGAGTGGCAGTCAGGACAAACGGCACGCTAATCACGGCGCTCATCAACAGCATTCCGCCGATGGACCCGATGCCAAAGATCAACAAATAGGCAAACCCCAGGGCCATTGACCCGCCGCGCATAACCTCCGTCAATATCAACAACGTCAACGCGGCTGACCCTGCCAAGCCGTGAATCATCCCCACGATGAGCGGACGCCAGCCAATTTGCGTGGAATGAGGTTGATCGTGTGATTGGTTGGGAGGCGCGATTTGGTGTGCATCTGTTTGATTATGGAAATGCAAATGTGTATGCGCTTCTCCGTCATGTTTGTGCGAATGAACGTGTACACGCTGGCGCTTGCGCAGCAGTGCGAACAGTACCCGACCGCCTAAAAAAATAATCATCAACGCCACCGCAAATTCCAGCATTGTGGCAATACGTTGGGGAATTGCGATTTGAAGCAGGATCACGATCACGCCTGCTATCAGGAGCGAAGCTGTATGCCCCGCTCCCCACAGCGCGCCAACCAACGCCGAGCGCCACACGGACCGATGCTCACTGACAATCGTTGTGACTGCCATCAGATGATCGGCTTCTGTGGCGTGCTTAAGCCCCAACAAGAAACCTAATCCGAGGGCGAAAGAAAATGTCTCTTGCACAATGACCTCCTGCAAAACAATCCGTCAAAAAGGAAAAGCCACCGCAGGCATCTACGGCAATTGTCAGAAGTTTTTTCGACAATCACCGCCATCGAATGCCGAGGTGGCTAAAAATCTTATCACTAAAAGATGAATCGTTTTCCTGGCGCGTAGCGCGGATGACACTTCAGCGCGACGAAAACAGAGAGTAGCAGACTCTTTTTCGCAGTTCAATTCGTCAGAGATTCACTCACCGCGATGCGTTACGGGGGAGGCGCTGACTTCTGGTCTCGGTCAGGCTTAGAATTCAATTCGTAGCCCAACAAACGGAATCAAGCTTCGCTCGCCGGTCAAACGCGGCGTGCGTGTATTTGGATAACTGACTTCGGTAATGTTGCGATGCTTCGTCAGATTGAAAATGTCTACAAACGGCGCGAGCGACCACCGTTTGTAGTCAAACTTTTTCTCGACGCGCAAATCCAACTGGAAATAGTTATTGAAGTTCAGCGCATTGCGGTCGGCATCTCTGGCGAGAGTCCAAAGGGTAACGGTGGGATTGGTCAGGGTTATCGTTTCGCGCCGATTGTATGGCAGCCCGGAGGCATAGCGTAATTTGGACGCGATAGACCATCCCTTCAGACGTGTGCCGCCAACCACCGTCAATTGATGCGGGCGCACGACTTCATTCGGAAAGTATGCGCCATTGGACTGGAATCGTTGCCGTGCAAATGTATAGGCATAGTTTGCTTGCCCCGACCAACGACCCGCCAGCACTTTTTGCACGGTGATTTCGACGCCGCGCACATAGCCTTCGGCGTTGTTATTCAGCTCTCGATTGCCAAAGGTCGGCGGCACAATTTGATGGGCATAGTTTTTCTGATACGCCTCCACGGTGACGCGCGCGGCTTCACTCAATTGCCATTCAATCCCGCCGATGTAATGCACTGTGCGTTGTGCTTTGAGCTGTTGATTGTTCGGCGTGAGCGCCAGAAAAAAGGTCGAGGGCGGTTGCCGATACACGCCTGTTGCCACATTCAACGCCAGCCGCGAAGCCATCCGCAACCGCGCACTCACGCGCGGGCTCACCAACGTTTCCCCCGTTACGCCATAACGATCAAGACGAATGCCGGGTAGCACTGAAAAGCGCGCATTGGCCTGCCAATTCAACTGCGCATAGCCATACGCGTTTGTGTTGACCTCCAGCTTTCGACTGAACGTGGTTGGATTTGCCAGATACTCTTCGAGCAATAAGCTGATGCCGCGTCCCGTGTTGTAAAACGTTTCCTGCCGCCCCTGTTGCCAGATCAATCCACCGCCTGCTGCCAAATTCAAACGCGGCGAAAACGAAGTCGTGAATTCTTCTTTGACACCAAAATTCGATTCGCGCAAATCACGTTGCCGTTGCAGCGTCGTTTGATTCAGCCGCAAAAAGCTGCCGTCGTTATGTTCGCCAATGCCCCACGCTGTCAGGTTGGAAAACGATTTCGTGCCAATCGTTGAGCTAAGCGTTGCGCCCAGAATATATCGCTGGCTGGCTGTTTCAGCGATGAGTTGATCACGCAATGATGATTCACGGCGCGCCGTTTCGAGCGGTGCGCTGTAACGATCCCGAAAGCTCATCGCCGTGATCGTCAACCTCCGGGTTGGATTCAAATCAATATCCACTTTGTTGATGAAATCAAGATTTCTGGGCTTTCCAATATCGCCAATCTTGAACAGATCAAACGCGATGTCAATGTAGCTGCGCCGCATCGAGAAAAACCATCCAGCACGTTTGCCGAGCGGAATTTCCAGACTTGTGCCTGCGCCGCCGGAATCCACAAACGCGCTGCCCTGAAGCCGCTCGCGGTTGGCGCTGCGCATGGTGACGTCCAGCACTGAAGATAATTTGTCGCCGTAGCGTACGCCGAAGCCACCAGCGGAAAATTCCAGGCGATCAAAAATATCAGGCGCTAACACTGCCGCGCGTCCGCCTTTGCCGCCGTCGTATTGATCGGTGAAGTACGCAAAATCGCCAATCGGAATGTTGTTCACAAACGTCAGATTTTCGCCCGGCAATCCGCCGCGCACGAGCAAGTCGGCGAATTGCGCGCCCGCCGAAGTCACGCCCGGTAACACGGACAGCGCACGCAGGACATCGCCCGCCGAGCCGGGAATCGCGCGAATTTCATTGCGGCGCAGCGCGATGCTGCTGATTGGTTGATCGGTAGGCGGCGTGAAATAACCGCTGCTCACGGTTTGCTCGTCCGTGATTTGCACTTCCAACTGGACATCGTACATGGCCGTGTATTTCGCGGTGATCGTCACAATATCAATGTTGAGCGGTGCATAGCCCGGTGCCGTGATTTTGCATTTGTACGTGCCGGGTGGGAGTTCGATCCGATAGCGTCCGTCCGCATCGGTTTCGGCCTCGGTTTGATTGGTGGCCTGATTTTCCAGCGCGATTTTTGCTTTCGCAACCGGCTGCCCTGTCACGCGCTCGGTGATGCGACCGGTGATAATGCCTGACGTTTGCGCCAATAAAGACGGGGCGATTGTGAGTAAAGTGAATAAGAGCAAGAGACTAATTTTCATCCATGAATTCCCACGACTTTTTCAGACTTCCTCAAAGTTGAAAACCGAACCACGCCATCCCGTAATGAATGGGTGCGCAATTGAAGATGGATTGTACATCCGCGCCGCGATCTGGCAAACGATGGCTGTTCGCAATGTTCAGGCACCGCGCGATGTTCGCTGCTGACTCATTACCTTTGGGAATAAATCTCGTGGCATTAGGGATTACCAGCGCGAACCGATGATGGTTCGTGGGAGTAAAAACTTTGATGAGGCGGCACCTAATGTTGACGGCACTGAAAAATCATTGGCCGGAATATGTCATCGAAGCCTGTGGCTTAGGCGTTTTTATGATTTCAGCGTGTGTCTTCGGCACATTGCTGGAGCATCCCGACTTGCCACTGCGTCAGCTCATTCCTGACGCTTTCGCCCGCCGCCTGTGCATGGGCGTAGCGATGGGATTGACCGCAATCAGCATCGTTTATTCGCCGTGGGGGAAACAATCGGGGGCGCATTTGAACCCGGCACTCACGCTCGCATTTTTCCGACTTGGGAAAATCGCCAAAGCCGATGCGCTTTTTTATGCCCTCGCGCAATTTGCTGGTGGCACCGCCGGAGTGGGTGGAGCCGCACTGTTATTGGGTTCGTGGCTCGACCATCCATCCGTAAATTTTGTTGCGACCTTACCGGGCAGTGCGGGGGCCTGGGCTGCGGCTGGCGCGGAGATTGTCATCACGTTTGTGTTGATGTCTACGGTGCTGATCCTTTCCAATCACGCACGATTCGCGCGTTTCACCGGCCTCTTTGCTGGGGTGTTGGTCGCAATGTACATCACCTTTGAAGCTCCGATTTCCGGGATGAGTATGAATCCGGCGCGTACCTTTGCGTCAGCCTTCTCCGGGAATATTTGGACTGCTATCTGGATTTATTTTACGGCTCCGCCAATTGGCATGTTGCTTGCGGCGGAAGTCTATGTACGGTGGGCAGGGAAGCACCGAATCTTTTGCGCAAAGCTGCATCATCACAACGAAAAACGCTGCATCTTTCGCTGCAACTTTGCCAATCTCAACATGCCAGTTAACGCTCAAGCAACGTTGTAGGAGGCTTGGGCGATGTCAGTTTGGGAATATTTGGGCATCTGAACGGATTTTACAGACGAACGCGGAAACACGAACGACAGGAGAATACATGAAACTCAAAAATAAAGTCGCACTGATCACGGGCAGCAGTCAGGGCATCGGACGCGCCATCGCAGAGCGGTTTGCCAGCGAAGGCGCAGACGTTGTCATCAACTATTCTGGCAATGCGGAGCGCGCACAGGAAGCCTTGCAGGCGGTCGAAGCTCAGGGGCGGCGCGGAATCATTGTCCAGGCTAATGTCGGACGTACCGACGACCTCAAAAAGTTATTCGCTACGGCCCTTGAAACCTTCGGGCGCTTAGACATTCTCGTCAACAACGCAGGCGTTGAGACACACGCGCCGTTTTGGGAAATCACGGAATCCGATTATGACAAAGTGCTGAACGTGAATTTGAAGGGAACGTTTTTCGCAACACAGGAATTTGTGAACCATCTGCGCCACACCAATCGGCGCGGCAAAATCGTCAATGTCAGTTCTGTCCACGAAGAGCTGCCATTCCCAAATTTTACGGCCTATTGTGCCAGCAAAGGCGGCGTGAAAATGTTAACGCGCAACCTGAGTGTGGAGCTTGGTCCGCTTGGCATCAATATCAACAACATTGCTCCGGGGGCGATTGAAACCCCTATCAATACGAAGCTTTTGAACGACCCCGCGAAGTTGAATGCGTTGCTTGGTCAGATTCCTGTCAAACGATTGGGTCAGCCAACCGATGTGGCGAACGTCGCCGTGTTTCTCGCTTCTGATGACGCCGATTATGTGACGGGGGCGACCTACTATGTGGACGGCGGTTTAACCTGGAATTACGAAGAACAATAGGAAATGCGCGGAGAAGTTTATGCTGCTTGCTCAAATGATGGTGTGGATGTTGGGACTGTATT
>JAEUQN010000231.1 GCA_016789725.1 Blastocatellia bacterium
ACGATGCCTTTTTCGTGGGCAGCCGCTAAGCCCGCCGCGATTTGCTGCGCATACTCAATCGCCTTACGCACGGGCAAGCCGCCGTTGTTCAGTTGTGCGCGGAGTTCTTCACCGTCGAGCAATTCCATCACGAGATACGGATTGCCTTCGTAGTTGCCGAAATCATAGACAGTCAAAATGTTGGGATGATTGAGTGCGGAGGTCGCGCGGGCTTCCTGCTCGAAGCGGCGCAATCGTTCGGCATCGTGAGCAACTTCGCCGGGCAAAACTTTGATGGCGACTTCACGGTTCAGCCTTGTGTCGCGGGCTTTATACACTTCGCCCATGCCGCCTGCACCAAGGGCGTCGAGAATTTCGTAATGGTCGAACCGGGTGGTTGGGGCAATGGGCATAGTGTTAATCGGGCAAATCGTTTTGGAGGCCGACAAAGTACCACTCTTACAATGGAATTAAAACGCGCGGCGGACGCGATGATAGGGCGCATCACTCAATAATATTTTTTGCCCCGTAATTTCTCCGGCAAACACTCCATTTCGGTTTTCGCGTTCTCAAAATCGTGCGCGTACTTGTACTCTTTGCCGTAGCCCAGGCCCTTCATTAACGCAGTTGGGGCATTGCGCAAATGCAGAGGGACGGGTTCGGCTTGCGTGGCGCGCGCATCTTCGGCGGCGGCTTCGTAGGCCAGATACACGCGGTTTGATTTCGGCGCGTTGGCTAAATAAACCGCAGCTTCAGCCAGCGCCAGACGCGCTTCGGGCAAGCCAATCAAATGCGTAGCGTTCGCCGCAGCCGTAGCGACAACCAACGCTTGCGGATCAGCCAAACCAATGTCTTCGGACGCGTGATGGACGATGCGACGCGCAATAAACATCGGGTCTTCGCCGCCTTCGATCATGCGCGCCAGCCAGTACAGTGTCGCGTCAGCGTCCGAATTGCGGATGGATTTAATGAACGCGGAAACAACGTTGTAATGCTGCTCGCCGGTTTTGTCGTAAATTGCGTTGGCTCGTTGCAGGGCTTCGCGCAAATGTGCTTGCGTAAGCGTTTCGGTTGGTGCCGATGTAACGGCGAGTTCGAGCGTGTTGAGCGCGTTGCGGGCATCGCCGCCGGTTTGACGGGCCAACCATTGCAAGATTTCAAAGGGGAGATTGGCGATTTGAGACTGGTACTTGCCTAAGCCGCGTTCAGCGTCATGCAGCGCGTGTTGCAGAATCTCAGCGACCTGTTCGACGGTCAATTGATGCAGGACAAAAACCCGCATTCGTGACAGCAACGCCGAGTTGATTTCAAAGGAAGGGTTTTCCGTCGTCGCGCCAATCAAGGTGATGGTGCCATTTTCGACATAGGGCAAAAACGCGTCTTGTTGGGCGCGATTGAAGCGGTGAATTTCGTCTACGAACAGCACGGTGCGGCGATTGCCTTTGGAACGCAAGGCCGCCGCATCGGCCATCACCTGCTTGATTTCCTTGATGCCCGAAGTCACCGCGCTGAACGGCACGAAATGCGATTTCGTCTGATGTGCGATGATACCGGCGAGCGTGGTTTTGCCTGTTCCTGGCGGCCCCCAAAAAATCAACGAGGTCAGTTTATCTTCGGCAATCAATCGGCGCAGCAATTTTCCTTCCGCCAGCAAATGCTCTTGCCCAACGAATTCGTCCAGCGTACGCGGACGCATTCGCTCGGCCAGTGGCGCACTTGCATCCGATTTGAGGACCGGAGCGATTTCCGGCTCACCGAAAAGTGATGGTTCGTTTTTCATAAAAGTCAGAAACGATTTAATAACGCCTTTGCAGCAACTTTCCAACAATCTTCGCTTACTTTGCCGTTGATTCCAATAATTTGCTAATCAAGGAGTGCATCACTATGGCGAATTCAAACTACACACTAGAAACATCGTCCCTCCGAACCAAAGAATTTGACTTGGTCTTTATCGAAGAAGCAGTCCTGGCGCGATATCTGACAGCAGCCGATCACACCCCTTCGCCGCTCGCGGCTCAACACACTGTTTCGACCTTCGATCAGAAATCGCTGCGGCAATTTCACGAAGAATTCAAAGCCCTGGTCATCGCCGCAAGTCAGGAATTCATCGAACACGAAGAAATGGCCTGGGAGGATACAGTGCTTAAAGCCCCGATCCAATCCGATGAAATTGAATGGCTGCAATAGTCAGGTAGGAAGTGGTGGCGCACGCCTTTTTTATCTCGCTCGCTCAGGTGAGGGAGGCTTGAAAATTTTGCCCGCCATTTTTGTCACGACAGCGCGCGGCACGAATCGTTCCAACTGCGTCTGAAGCTTATTGGTTAGACCTGAAATGACGAAGCTTCGACCTTGCGCCAAGGCCGCCAAGCCAGCCTCAACCACCTGCTCAGACGTTTGCGTAAAGCGCGGCGCATTGATGTGCTGCGATCCTGCCACCTCTTGAAAATTCGTCGCCGTGCTGCCCGGGCAAAGCGCCAGCACGCGAATTCCAGACGACCGACCTTCTTCCATCAACGCCTCACTGAAGGACAGCACAAACGCTTTCGTTGCGGCATAGACAGCAAAATATGGAACCGCCTGAAACGCCGCCGTCGAAGCTACATTCAAAATCGCGCCGCCGCGTCGTGCCTGCATCGGCTGCAAACACAAATGCGTCAGCTCGACCAGTGCCGTGATGTTCACCTGGATCATTTCTAATTGACGCGGCAAGCTGAGTTCCGCAAATTCCCCCAACGCGCCAAACCCGGCATTATTAATCAGCAAATCAACCGACAGATTCGCGCGTTCGACTTCTTCAAAAATTTCGCGCGCGCCAGTGGCATTGGCTAAATCAGCGCAAACAATATGGACAGAAGCACCGTATTGTGAGCGCAATTGAGCGGCCAATGCTTCCAATCGCTCCTGCGACCGAGCCGTCAAAATCAATTGTGCGCCATCGGCTGCCAGGCGTTTGGCAAAGGCTTCACCGATGCCATATGACGCGCCGGTAATCAGGGCTGTTTTGTTTTTCCATTCGGACATAACTTCCATTACCCCAGCCGATACACGCGCTCGGCATTTTCCTGAAACAGTTTGCGTTGCTTCTCGACGCCGTATTCTTTCGTAATCACCAGCAACGCATCGGCCCATTTTTTATAGGTGCCATTCAGCAAACACACCGGCCAATCGCTGCCGAACATCACGCGATCCCAACCGAAGCTTTTGATCATGTGATCCACGTACGGTTTCAGCTCGACGGGCGTCCATTTGTTTGGCGTGGCGTTTGTGATGATGCCGGAGATTTTGCCGACGACGTTCGGGTAGCTGGCGACTTCGGCGATGCGGTCTTGCCAGGGCAAGAGTTCTTTTTCGGCAATCCGCGGATTGCCGCAATGATCAAGGACGAATTGCACGCCGGGGCATTCTTTGATCAGCCGAATCGCAATTGGCAATTGCCGCGCGAGCACGCAAATATCGAAGGAGAGATGATACTTGGCGAGTTGATTGATGTTGTCTATAAATCCGGGCTTATCAATCGTGTCATCCGGCACGACGTGCAGAATACGGCGAACGCCTTTTAGCTTCGGGTGTGCGATTTTTTGCAAGTAATCTTCAAAGCCCGGTTTTTCCGGGCGTGCGGAAGCCACGACGCCGGCGAGTTTCGCGCCTTTCTGATCGGCCAATGAACAAATGTATTTCGCTTCGTCCACTTGAAATTGTTCATCCACGTCGCATTCGAGAAAAACGGTTTTGTGGAGGTCCAATCCTTTTGTGGCGGCTTGATAATCACTCAAACGAAAGCTGCGATTAAGCGTCGCGTTGCCTTTCGTCCAAGCGTAAGTGAATTTGTCTAAGTCCCAAAGGTGCTGATGCGTGTCAATGATTTTCATAATGGGTCAGCGATGATCCATTTTCCATTTTCCATTTTTGATTTGTCATTGGGTAACGGCCTCCCATAGATAATGACAAATGAAAAATGACAAGTGGCAAATGGGAAATTTAGGCTCCGCGAATGGCGTTCACCGGATCAAGCCGCGCCGCGCGTACAGCAGGCCACATTCCAGCGATCAATCCAACCAACGCAGACGTCAGGAATCCTACAACAATCGCCCACAAAGGCACAGCGGCGGGAAACTTCACGACAAATTGCAAAGCAAAAGCAAAGAGAAACCCAATGGCAATGCCAATGAGGCCGCCGACACTGGTCAAGGTGGCGGCTTCGATCAGAAACTGGGAAAGCACATCAACCCTGCGCGCGCCCAAAGCACGACGAATTCCGATTTCGGAAGTTCGTTCTGTCACGCTGACGAGCATAATGTTCATCACGCCGACGCCACCAACCAACAGCCCCGCAAGCGCAACCGGCACAACCACGGTCGCCAAGCCCGCCAACAATTGATTGATAATATCAAAGACCTGTTCAGCGCGATTGACGCCGAAGTTGTTAGGCGCGTCTACCGGTACGTTGCGGCGCGTGCGCAAGGTATAAGTGACCTGGTCAATCACCGCGTCAATCTGTCCCACCGGAGCGCGCACGACAATGATCGTGCCTTCAATTTCCGGGTAGAGTTTGGCAATCGTTTCAAAAGGCGCGTAAACAATGCGCTCATCCAAATCGTCGCTGCCAATCACGCCTTCCCCTGAGGCCGGAGCGAGGACGCCAATCACACGATAGAGCTTGCCATCAATCTTGACCTCTTCATCCAGCGGATCGGTTTCTTCAAACAATTGCCGCGCAATCCCAGAACCAATGACGGCGACTGGCGCGCGCGTATTGCGTTCTGTTTCGGTGAAAAATCGGCCACGTTCGACGCGCACTGAAACCAGATCAGGAAAGTTTTCCCAGACGCCCAGAATCAGCGGATTGATGGCCTGGCGACCGCGCGCCGTCATGACGGGTTTGTCAGCAGTCGGGCCATATGAACCGCGAATTTTTTGCGGCGAGACACCGAGAGGCTTGTCCAGCTTCGCAACAGCAAGCGCATCTTCGTACGTCAAATCTTTTCGTTTCCGCTGTTCTTCGGTCGGTCGTTCAAAGGATGGCCCAATCTTCTCTTCTTTGGTGAAGTAGATGACATTGGGTGCAGACTGTTCGCTGACCTGTGCGACGCGCGCGGATAAGCCCGTCAACACAGCGCCCACCATCACAACCACCGCAGTGCCGATAATCACGCCCGTGAGCGTCAAGGCAGAGCGCAATTTGTGCGCGCGAAGACTGTCGAATACGGTAAAGATGATGTCTTTGAGAAGTTGTCGTTGCATGGATTATTGGCCACAGATTTCACAGAGTCGTCTGAGATCAAGAGAGAATAATCCGTGTGAATCTGTGGCGAAAACACTATTCCGCTCGTAATGCTTCAATGGGATCAAGCTTCGAGGCCCGGCGCGCGGGAAAGACGCCAAACACGATGCCAACCGTGCAGGACATCATCACCGCCGCCGCTAATGCCCATAACGGCAAGGACACGGGCAGCCCCGTCAATGTTGCGGCGGCCCACGCAATGAACGCAGCGATGGCAACGCCAATGGCACCACCAACCAACGTTAACAAAGTGGATTCCAGAAGAAACTGTGCGAGGATATCGCGTCGGCGCGCGCCAAGGCTCATCCGAATGCCGATTTCACGCGTGCGTTCTGTCACCGAAGCCAGCATCATATTCATCACGACGATACCACCAACCGCCAACGCAATTCCCGTCAGTGGAAACAGCACAAAGCCGACAATGCTCGTGATATTGCCAGCAAACTTCTCGATGCTCTTCGCCGTTTTCACACTGAAATTGTCGTCGGAACCGGGCTGTAAACGGCGCACCTGCCGCATCCCAAACCGGACCGAATCTTCGACTTCATCCGTGGTCATTTGCACTTCGGATTTGGCTTTGGCAAGCAGGGAAATCGAACGCGAACGCGCGCCGAAAACTTTGGCGTAGGTGCTGAGCGGGATTTGGACAAAGCCATCTTGCGAAGCGCCTGCGGATGATCCACGCTTCGCATATACTCCGACCACTTCGTATTGTGCGGAACCGAGTTTGATCAGTTGTCCCACAGGATCAGTAGTTGGGAATAAGTCTTCAACAACATCAGCACCAATCACACAAACAAACCGACGATATTCATCATCGAAGTCGGTCAATTCCCTGCCCGCGTCCAGCTTGTTCGTTGAAAGCGTCACGATATTCGGCGTCACGCCCTGCACGGCAATTCCTTTGAGTGAGTTGCCCGCGCGCTGGACAGGCAACACGGCATCCACTTGTGCGCCAATCACCAGACGGTCGCCAACGCGGTCACGCAAGGCTTTCATCACGTCAATTGTGATGTCAGGACGTTTCGCCGAAGCTTCGACAAACGCATCACCGTCGCCGATGAAATCCAGAAAGGACACTTTGTCTACGACGACGATGCCTGGCCCCAAGGTTTCCGCTTCTTGTGAAATATACCGCTGTGCGCCTTCAAGCATCGCGGCAACTAAGGCAACGACTGCCACACCAATCACAATGCCGATGATCGTCAATGTCGAGCGCAAACGATTGGCCGCAATGGCTCCGGTCGCCACGTTGAAAGCTTCCATCCATCGCCAAAGACTGGAAGCTTTCAAGCGATTGAAGCGTTTTTCAGGGATGTCAGGGGTTGCCAACCCAGCCGGATTGGCAGGAAAAGCAGCGTCATTGAACACAGGCGATATTTTTGAATTGAATTGCTGCTTTTCCTTCACAGGCATTTCACCATTTTGTGGAATTAGCGAACCAACGCACCCCTGCGAGAAGTACTGCCCCGTGTGGTTTGCGCATCAAACAAGGGGGCAGAAACGACACGAATATTTCTATCGAAGAAATCCGCCAGGCGTTTGGTCACTTCACTGCGCGAGGGGTTCAGGAGACCTCCTTTGGGCGCAAATTCGTGATCGCAATTTTTGACGATCAGCAATTCGGATGGCACGCCTGCCGCTTGCAATTTTGCGTGCATCATTTGCTGCTGCCGCACATCTACACGATCATCGCGGTCGCCACCAATCACATAAAACGGCGCATCGCCTCTGGAAACATACGTGATCGGGCTGGCTTTACCCCAATTCTTCGACGTGCCAAACACCACCAGAAACCCAAGCTTATCAATGAACCCCCAGTCCGACGTCGTCAGATCCGCCGGGCCAAAATAGGTCGCCACCGCTTGCACTGCCGAAGATTCTTCCGGGTAACCGCCGTAGCCTTCCAATTGGCTAATCCCATTGGTTGTACCGAGAAATGCGGCGAGATGTCCACCCGCGCTCGAGCCCCACACACCAATGCGTCTGGCATCAATGCTGTACTTTGTGGCATTCGCACGCAATGACCGCACCGCACATTTGCAATCTTCAACCTGACTGGGGAATTGATTGGCGGGTCCCAAACGATAATTGATCGAAAACACGGCATAGCCGCGCGTCAATAATTCGGAGAGGTCTTGCTCAATTGGTCCTTCATCCTTGTCACCTGTAATCCACGCGCCGCCATGAATGTAAATCAGTGCGGACGATGGACTGGTGCTTCGGTTTTTCGGCAAATACGCATCCATCCGCAACTCTCGGCTGCCAACTTTGCAATAAGTGATTTCGCGGATCACGGTCGCGTTCGGCGGATCAGATTTGATTTCCTCAGTCGCGGGAAACTGGATGCGTGGCTTCGCAGCATCGGTAAAAATAGAGTCTGATTTTCGGACCTGTGCCGTTACAGAGAACGCAAAGAATCCGACACACAGCAAGGCAATCAACTTCATTCGGTACATGAAACCTCCAGTGAAAATGTAGTTACGGGGAGCCTTCCTCAGTCCTGCGAGGAAAGCCATTTTAGGGCTTGGCGCACCGAAAGCAAATACCAGAGAAATGTCTGACTTGACAGAGGCATTACTGGTTTGTTACTTTCCCTGCCTCTTGGAAGTGACCTTAGGCTCGTAGCTCAGGGGTAGAGCACTACCTTGACACGGTAGGGGTCAGCGGTTCAAATCCGCTCGAGCCTACCATTTTTTAAATGGTTGTTGTGGTCACAGTTCATTCGTTCAACGTCAGCTCCAGAAGAGTTGTCAGGTTTATGCAAAAGCGATTTCCGACATTTCGTACCACACGGACTAGATAGCTGCGATGATTCCAAGAATCATTCATCGCAGCAGTTTTTGCATTGATGACCGCTGACGTAGGACCTTACCTGAAGCACTAATACTTTTTTTGTTAGCTTTTGGGACTGTCCAAATCAGTGAATACTAAGTTGAAATCTGAGGACTTCTTCAGGTTTCAGGCTACAGCAGTCCCGGCTGTGTTGCCGTTACGACTTTTTAGGCAATGAGCGAATTAGACAATCAATCAATAGCACCAGCCGCATTGACGGCGTTCGATCTGTTCAAGCAGCAGGATCGTGACGTGGCGAAAAAAGCCATCGCCGCACGGCTGTTGCGCAATGGCATCAAACAGGAAGACCCTGTGGATTTGAGCTACGTGCCGCAAACAGGTGAAACGGTCGAACCGTTGACACCCGAATCCGGCAATGAAGCGCTCGAAGTTTATCGCCACTCGACTGCGCATTTGCTCGCGGCGGCAGTCCTGGATTTGTTTCCTGGCACGAAGCTCGGCATTGGCCCAGCGTTGCTTGACGATCCTAAGGGTGGTTTCTTTTACGATTTTCAGCGTCCTGAAGGCGAACGTTTCACACCCGAAGATTTGCCGAAGATCGAAAAGAAAATGCGCGATTTGATGAAGCGCAACCTGGAATACAAGCGCGTGCAAATGTCGAAGGCGGAAGCCGAAGCGAAATTTGTCGAACTCGGCGAGCCGCTAAAATGTGAACTGATCACAGAAAAAGCAGGCGAGGTCGTCAGTTGCTACACGATTGAAGGCACACCGTTCATTGATTTTTGCCTGGGGCCGCATATTCCTTCGACCAGCAAAATCAAGGCGATCAAGTTGCTTTCGATTGCTGGCGCGCATTGGAAAGGCGATGAAACGCGCCCGCAAATGCAGCGCATCTACGGTACGTCGTTCTTTTCGCAGGAAGAACTCGACGACTGGATCAAGCAAAAAGAAGAAGCGGAAAAACGTGACCATCGCAAGATCGGCCCGGAACTTGACCTGTTCAGTTTCAGCGATGCGATTGGACCAGGACTTGTATTGTGGCATCCGAACGGCGCGCTGATTCGCAAAGTGATTGAGCAATTTTTGAATGATGAGTTGTATCGGCGCGGCTACAGCTTCGTGAATACGCCGCACGTCACGCAATCCGAATTGTTCAGGATTTCAGGCCATCTCGAACATTATCAGGACGGCTTGTATCCAGCGATGAAAGACAAGGAAAACGAGCAGATCGAATATCGGATGAAACCGATGAATTGCCCGTTTCACATTCAGATTTATAAAGCCAAGCAGCGTTCGTACCGCGACCTGCCGCAACGCTTCGCCGAATATGGCATGGTTTATCGCTACGAGCGGTCGGGCGTTACGCACGGCTTGATGCGCGCACGCGGCTTCACGCAGGATGATGCGCACATCTTCTGCACGCCAGAGCAACTGAAAGACGAAGTAAAAAACTGTTTGGATTTGGTGGACTTCATCTTCAAAGCATTTGGTTTTGAGTACAAAGCAGAGCTGTCAGTGCGTCACGCGACGGATCATGAGAAGTATCTGGGTTCAGACGAAGTCTGGAATCTGGCGGAGAAAGCCTTGACCGATGCGCTGAACGAATATGGCTTGCCCTACGTGCGAATGGAAGACGAAGCGGCATTTTACGGTCCGAAGATTGACTTCAAGGTAGTAGACGCGATCAAACGCACGTGGCAACTTTCGACGATTCAGGTAGATTTTAATTTACCGCAACGTTTCGGCATTGAATTTACGGCATCGGACAACAAACCGCACCAACCGATTATGGTGCATCGAGCCATTCTCGGTTCATTTGAGCGATTCTTTGGCATTTTGATTGAGCATTACGCAGGCGCGTTTCCGGTTTGGCTCGCACCAGTGCAAGCCATCGTGTTGCCAATTTCAGACAAGTACAATGAGCAGGCGCAAAAGGTCGAAGCGGAATTAAAAGCCGCTGGTCATCGTGTCGCAGC